>JBKJLH010000084.1:0-12773 GCA_046597035.1 Lacisediminihabitans sp. | reverse complement strand
GATCCCGAGCACCACAAAACTCGCCAGTCGCGTGCCCCACCGGAACGGCAGATCACTGCGGTCATGCTTAGCTTTCAGCGACCGCGGCTGATCTTCGACCACGGGCGGGGCATGCAGTATTACCGTCTCGAGATCAGTCATCGAGGGCCGTCCACTTAGAGTCGATGTCGACTGATCCGAACACTACGACGCGGCGGACGGGGGTCATTGCTCTGCATCAATTCGGGGGGCTAAAGGAGCGCTCGGAGAACGGGGCGAATCGAGAAAGCGTTTGGACGTTGAGCGAGAATACTCAGCCACATTTATCCCAACAACAGAGAAAGAGACCAGGACATGATGATTGCCGGGCCGCGGGCTACTGGATGACATGCTCGTGGTGCCCCCGGTGCACCTCCGGGTCGATCGGGCGTGCACCCGCGCGCAACTGCGAACTGACCAGCGAGAGCTCCGCTAGCTCGATTGCGTTTCGCCGGTCGCGTTCGGTGCCGTACCAGCGGGCGCAGATCATCTCCACTTCGCCGTCGAGTGCGGAGTACCAGCCGTACTCGCCCCTGCGCTGGTGACTGGTGAGTACGATTTCGCGCGGACCGGTCGATCCACTGGCAGCGAGGGCATCCCTCTGGGCGTCTTCGAAGCGCTCATAAAGGTTGGCGCTGCGCGCGAGCATTCGATTGTTGGCGGAGACGAGCTGCCAGACCACGATGCACTCGTCTTGGCCGGAGGCCACAGAGTTGACCACATGCGGACCATGCCCGACCACGCGATCGAAATGATCGATCCACAGCTGAAGTTTCGGGCTCCGCGCCGTTGCAAAGCGCATGAAAACGATACGAGAACCGACCGTCATGGTTCGGATTCCTCCGTGCTCGGGTAAGCACCCGCGATGGGCACGAGTGGAGTTAATGTTTCGCGCTTGAACGCTTGCCCTCAAGAACATTGCCAGCAACCTGCGCGCAGATGAACAACACGGATTGAATATTCATCATGCTGAATCTCTCAAAGCACAAACTATTGCGGCATCTTCGGCAACCGTGCGGCCTACCAGCGCTCGGCGCCGTCCAGGCGCGTGGGCCGTGGCCGGTAGCCGAGTCGCTGCCGGGCCGCAGTCAGGTCGAGTGTTCGCTCAAGACCCAGCTGGCTCACTGCATACCGGGTGATCCGGGGTCTGCCACGATTGGTCACGCGATGCCCCAGTTCGACGGCGGTCGCGAGCGCGAAGGCGGAGCGGTACGGGATGCGATGTAACGCGACATCCGATCGCCCCTTCCTGGCAAGCAGTTCGGTGAGCACCGCGCTCAGCATCACCGGAGCATCATCACCGATGTTGTAGACCCCTGCTGCCGAGTCGGTCTCGAGAGCGAGGATCACGGCCGCGACGAGATTGTCGATGTGGGTGAGCGTGTGTTCGACCGCGGCACCCTCCGGCAGCGACAGACGACCGCGACGGATCCCGCCGAGCAGCCGCGGCAGCAGGGTCGTGTCACCGGGCCCGTAGACGGCGTGCGGTCGCAGGATCACGGCATCGGTTCCGATCAGTTCCGCCTCGGCCGCGGCCTTGGACTGCGAATACGAACTGAGGAATCGCGCGGCGGGGCCCGCTGATTCGTCGGCATTCACGCTCGGCACGAATGCGTCATACACGCTCGACGTGGAGAGATGAACGATGCGTGCGCCGGGAAAGCTGCGCACAACGTTGCGCGTACCGTCCCGGTTGACCCGCAGTGCCTCATCCAGCGGCGCCCAGTCGTCGGCCAGTGCCGCGCAATGGACGACCGCATCGACCGGCGTCTCGGAGCTCAGCCGACCGCGCGCGACATCCCAAATGCGATAGTGGCTGGCATTGGCGACCTTGCTGCGATACGACCAACCGCCGGGGGTACGTCCGTAGCCGATCACCTCGTGCTCAAAGTCCGGCATCGCCAGTGCCGAGGCGATGACACCGCCGATGAAGCCGCTCGCTCCGGTAACCGCGATCTTCATGTCAGTGACCTGACTTCAGATACTGCGAGACCGTCTCGCCGAGCCCGAACCGGTCGAGCTTGCCGCTCCGTCCGGCCCGCGGCAGGACAGCCGTCACCAGAACGAGGTCGGGCAGCACCGCGGCATCCACGAGCCCCGGTAGTGCTGCTCGCACTTTCGCGATCACCGGGTGCTGCGCGTTGAAACCCCGCGGGGGGTCCTTTTGAGGAACCAGTACCAGCACGACTCGATCGTCGCCGATCTGGTTCGGTACGCCGACCATCGCCACATCGGCGACCCCCGCGATACCGGCGATCACGGGTTCATAGAGGCCAGGGTAGACGTTGGTCGACCCGCGGATGAACATGTCCTTGCTTCGGCCGTGCAACACGAGGGAGTCGCCGCGCAGCTCCGCGAGATCTCCGGTGTTGAGGGAGGCGAGCGGATGCCCGGGAAGGTCGGCGAGATAGCCGACGGCGAGTCCTTCGCCCGCCAGCACCAGCTCGCCATCGCCTACCGCGTTCGTCTCGATGCGGGCACGGATGGCGGGGAGCACTGTTCCCACGTAGTCCCCCGGCCCCTCGAATGCGAGCTTGTCGTCGCCGTCGGCGATCGCAACAGGCAGTATTTCCGTCATGCCGTAGATGGCACAGATCCGCACCGATGGCCAGCGCTGCTTCACCCGCTCGAGCAGCGGGCGTAGCACGGGCGCGCCTCCGATCAGCAGGGTTTTGAGCTTCGGCGTCTTCTCCGGATGCGCGTCGAGCAGAGTGAGTAGCCCGGCCAGGGCGGCTGGCACCATGAAGAGTGCGTCGGTGCCGGGCAGCACGTCGAGATAGTGTGCCGGCTTCGCCCCCGGATCCGTGCCGACCGCGGGGAGCCGCCACTGGGCTCCCGCAATCAGGGCGGGGATGCCGATCATCAGCTGGTCGGTGAGCAGCCGTTCCCCCGGCGCGAATCGCACGTGTGCAGCGAATCCGGCCAGCCCGGTGCCGAGCGAGGTGCGGGAATGCACGACAGCCTTCGGGTGAGCGGTGGTGCCGCTCGTGAAGATGATCAGCGCCTCTGCCGGGGTCTCGACACGCTCGCTAGCGCTCGTTACTCGACCAGCAACCGGATCAGCCGGGGCATCTCGCCTACCGGGAGCGAGCAGGCTGCGCAGCGCCAGTGCCCCTCGCGGCACGCCCGGCAGCCACGGCCCGGCGACGATGTGCCGGGCATCCGGAACCACAACCGAATACGGCGGCAGCTCGAGACCGCGACGACGCGCCAGCGGCTTCAGCGGCCCGGACGACGCGAAGTAGAGCAGCGACTCCGCGGCGACCCAGCGGGGGGCGGCAAGCGCGGCCCTTGCTCGGAACATCGCCTCCCCGGCACCCGGATCGGCGAACACGACGGTACCTCCCGCCGCGATTATCCCGAGGGCGAGACAGATGCCGTCGAGCCCCGGGCGCACCGAAAACAGCACGCGATCGCCATCCATCATGCCGACCGACCGAAGCGAGGCGGCGACGGAAGTGATGCGGGAATCGAGGTCACGATAGGTCAGGGTTCGTCGTCCCTGGCTGAGAGCGGGGGCATCCGGATGCGCGCGACAGGAATCCAGCAGAGCATCGAGCAGGTCGACGCTCACCTGCCGATCACCACTCTCGCGTAGCTCGGAATCAACACGCCGCGCGCGGCACGGCGCGAGTCGATGCGCAGGTCACCCTCCGGAGCCGCCACAAGCAGAGCATCCAGCACCAGCCGGATCTGCGCCATCGCTAGGGGTGCTCCGAGACAGAAGTGCGGCCCGGCACCGAACCACAGCTGGCGGAGGGTCGCCGCGCTGTTGACCGCCGGGTCGAAGGGGCCGAGGGCACGATTGGCTGCGAAGGTAGCGAGGATCACGCGGTCCCCCGCCCGCACCGCGACCGGGCCGATGGCATCCGGTGCCACGACCGAGCGCAGCATCACCGGGGACGGGGTTGTCACCCGCAGCGCCTCGGCGACCGCGGGTTCGACCAGCCCGCGATCAGCCGCGACCAGAGGAAGCCATCCGCTGTCGATGAGAAGGCATACCAGTCGGGGAATATACGAGACGAGGGTTTCCGTGCCGGTCAGCACGAAGGCACCCACCGCACCCATCGCTTCGGATTCGGTGAGGCCGAGCGCCCGCATCCGCCCCGGGACGGTGCGTTCGTCGCCGGCCCGATAGGCGCGCTGGGCGTGCGATCCGAGCTCGCCCATCACCCCTCTGGCTCTAGCGACCTCGGCCGGCGTGAGCTTCGTCCTGGTCAGGCGCACCATCGCGGTGATCGAGGAGACCTTTCGAAAAAGATCGGCGGTCAGTTCCTCAGAATCCAGCCCCACCAATCGGCTGATCGCGATGCTCGAATACCGCCGAACCTCCTCGACGAGGTCGACATGCTCCCCGGCGGACAGCCGTCGCATCAGCAGTGCGATCGGCTCACCGAGGCTCTCCGCCACCATCGGTTCGACGAAGGACGGAGCGAAGATCGGGGTGAGTTTGCGACGAAGCACCTGATGATCGGCACCCTCCATGTTGAGCAGAATGCTTGGCCCGAGCACGTCGGTCCAGAGATCCGATGGCGAGCCGGGGCCGGTCTTGGTGAAATTCGCCGTGTTGAGCAGGGTGGAGCGAAGGAGTGCGGCATCCCGCACCAGGATGCCGAGGCCCGGTACTCGAAGCACCGGCCCGCGCGCCATCCGCAGTGCAGGATAGGCGATCGGATGCGCAGCGCGCATCACCCGCTCTTCCCATCGAGCCGCGAGAGTGTGGGGAGCCGGGCCACTTGTTGTGAGCGTCATCGGATATCCACATGCTCGGGCCGGTATTGGTGATCCTTGTACCAGAGCAGGGTGTTCTTGAGGCCCCAGGCGCTCACCCGGCGACTCGATCCGAAGACCACGATGTCAGCACGTCGGGCGTAGCGCGGCGTGATCCGCCGCACGGCGTTGACGAGAGCCCGATCCTCGTGCAGATCTTCGATACGGGTGCGGGGAAATCCGCCGCTGGCCAGGTACAGGTCGGCCGTGATGCCCACATTGCAGCCCGCGGCCATCATGTAGGGCCCGAGGTAGTGCGGCGAGCGGTTCTCCTTCCGCACCCGGCCGAATGCTTCCGCAAGATGCACGGCACCGCGCAGGCCCATGCGGGTGAACCAGGAGAGGCCCTCGTCGGTCCGCGGCACGAGTTCACCGCCTACCAGTTCCAGCCCATCGGTGGTGAGCGCCCGACGCATGTTCGCCGTCCAATCGGGCCGAGGCAGGCAGTCGGAGTCGGTGCGGGCAAGAAGGCCGGCTCCGGCGTCGATGGCGGCTCGCATCCCCGTGTCGGCGGCGGCTCCGGTGCCCTTGTGGGCTTCGTGGATGACCCGCCAGCGCGGGCGATCCAGCGCGAACTCGAGAATCATGCTGACCGAATCGTCGGTGGACCCGTTGTCGACGAAGACCACGTCGAAGTCCTGGTCACGCTGGGCAGCGAGTGCGCCAAGCGTCGGCCGGATCCACGCTTCCTCGTTGTACACCGGAACGACGACGGCGAGCCTGGGCGCGTTGATGGTCACAGTCGGAGCACCATCACGCCGAGGCTGATGCCGCCCGCCAGCCCGATCAGTGCCACGAGGCTGCCCTCGCGGATGCGTCCGGCTTCCCGGGCGAGCAGCAGCTGCAACGGCAATGTCACCGAGGCGAGATTGCCGTGATCCTCGATCGTGATGATCGTTTTATCGTCGGCGACCCCGAGTCGCTCGAAGATCGGCGGGAGATATGGCAGCGCCACCTGGTGGATGGCCACGAGATCGAAGTCGCTCCAATCGAGGTCGAGTTTCTGCAGGGTCGCGAGCACGGCAACCGGTCCGAGATCGAGGAAGGCCTGCTGCAGCGCGGGTCCGTCCATGTCGAAGTGACTGCCGTTGTCCGCGTGCGGGTCCATCGACCCTCCCGTGCCGAGAGTACCGATCTGCCAGTGGCTCGAGACCGCGACAAAAGTGGAGCCGAGGATGCCGGACCGGTCACCACTTCGCTCGAGGATGACCGCCGCTCCCCCGTCGCTCATCGTGTAACCGGGGAACGATCTCAGGAACTGGTCCTTGCTCTCCAATTGCCAGCGAACGGCATGCGAGGGCTGCTCGCCACTCGCGATGAGCACCCGTTCGTACTGGCCGCTCGTGATGAGGGCATCCGCTACCTGCATCGCGTTCAGCACGCTGTTGCAGGCATTCTTGACGTCCATCACCGGGCAATCGAGGCCCAGTTTGGATGCGACGATATGACTCGTCGCCGGTTCGATGAGGTCCTGGCTTGCGCTGGCGAAGATAAGCAGGTCAATCGGTCCGGGCGAGTCCGCCAGGGCCTTTCGCGCGGCGGCCGCGGCGAGATCGGAGGTCTGCCAGCCGTGCGGCCGAAGATGCACGGACTTGACGCCGGTGATGCGGCCGATCATTCCCGTCGCGAGCTTCAGCGTCGGGTTGTGGCGTCGCAGATCCGCTTCGGTCTGCGTCGTGGAACGCGTGGTCTCGGGAAGGTAGATACCGAGCCCAGCGACGCGAGAGCGTGAGGTGTGCACGGTACGACACTACTTGCGCGGACCAATCGACCCCGACGCATCGGGGTCTCCCGTCGAGATGTCTCGCCGAGCGCTAGGCCTCGAGAACCTCGCTGAGTTCGAGCCAACGCAGCTCCAGCTCGGCCATCGAGTCCTCGAGCGGCTTCAGCTCGCCCTGCAGGGCGGCGAGCCCGGTGAAGTCCCCCTGGTCGTGGCTGGCGAAACGATCATGAATCGTGCTGATCTGGGTGGTGACCTTCTCGAGCTTCCGGCTGACGGATCCGAGTTCCTTCTGCGCGTTACGCAGGTCGGCGCCGGTGAGCGTGGTGCGACCCTTCGAGTTCACCGTCGATTTTTTCTCGGGAGTGGCCGAGTCGGCCTTATGGGTCCCGGTGACCGTGAGGCCCTTGGTGGTCTGCTTGGCGCGCAACTGCAGGTACTGGTCGACGCCGCCGGGGAGGTGACGCATCCGCTTATCGAGGATGGCGTATTGGTTGTCGGTGACGCGTTCGAGCAGGTAGCGGTCGTGGCTCACCACGAGCAGGGTGCCGGGCCACGAGTCGAGCAGGTCTTCGATCGCAGCGAGGATGTCGGTGTCGAGATCGTTAGTCGGCTCGTCGAGGATCAGCACGTTGGGCTCCCCGAGCAGGATCAGCAGCAGCTGCAGGCGCCGACGCTGGCCACCGGAGAGGTCCTTCACCTTGGTGCTGAGCTGGGCGGACATGAATCCCATGCGCTCGAGCAGCTGGCCGGGAGTCAGTTCCTTGCCGCCGGTGACGTAGGAGCTCTTCTGGCGGGCGATGACATCCATCACGCGGTCCTCGAGAATGTCGGCGAGTTCTCCGAGCTGCTGGCTCAGGATGGCGACCCGGATAGTCTTGCCGCGCTTCACTCGTCCGCTCGTCGGAAGCAGAGTTCCGGCGATGAGGCCGAGCAAAGTGGACTTGCCCGCGCCGTTCACCCCGAGGATTCCGGTGCGCTCGCCCGGGGCGACACGCCACTCGATGTCTTTCAAGATCTCGGCGCCGCCGATGGTATTGCCGTCCGCATCCGTGGTGCCGCCGTAAGTGACGCCGACATCGAGGAGGTCGACGACGTCCTTACCGAGGCGGGCGGTCGCGAGCTGGCTGAGAGCGACGGTGTCGCGCGGCGGCGGTTCGTTTGCGATGAGATCGTAGGCGGCATCCATCCGGAACTTCGGTTTGGTGCTGCGGGCCGGTGCGCCGCGCCGCAGCCAGGCGAGCTCCTTGCGGGCGAGGTTCTGGCGCTTGGACTCCATGGTGGCGGCCATTTCGTCACGCTCGACGCGCTGCAGGATGTAGGCGGCGTACCCGCCCTCGAATGGCTCGATGATCTGGTCGTGCACCTCCCAGGTGTCGGTGGAAACCTCATCAAGGAACCATCGATCGTGGGTCACGACCACGAGCCCACCCTGGTTGGGCGACCAGCGCTTGTTGAGGTGACCGGCGAGCCAGGCGATGCCCTCGACGTCGAGGTGGTTGGTCGGCTCGTCGAGGAAGATGACATCCCAGTCCCCCACCAGCAGTTTGGCAAGGGCGACACGGCGGCGCTGGCCCCCGGAGAGCTCTCCGATCGTGGCTTCCCACGGCACATCGAGCAGCAGCCCGTCGATCACATCGCGGATGCGGGCATCCCCCGCCCATTCGTACTCGTCCTTGTCGCCGACGATGGCGTCCTTGACGACGAGGTCTTCCGGCAGCAGGTCGGCCTGGTCCAGCATCCCGAGCGTGACGCCGTTGCGCCGGGTGACACGGCCGGCATCCGGTTCGATGCGCCCGCTCAGCAGGCGGAGGAGGGTCGACTTACCGTCGCCATTACGGCCGACGACGCCGATACGGTGACCCTCATCGAGGCCGATCGTGACCTTATCGAAGATGACACGGGTGGGATATTCGAGGTGAAGGGACTCGGCGCCCAGGAGATGTGCCACTCCGTCGACTTTACCGGGTACGGGTCGGCGCGGCCGCCGATGCTCGCTGCGGGCGCAATCCCGGATGCAGCGGGTGCGGGCATCCGGGTGCAGGCTCCCGAACCGATCGACTTGGTAGACGTTGCGGGTTTGGCGGCGCGGATGTCGCAACGTCTACCAAGTCGATTGGGCGGAGCTCCGTCGGGCAGGCGTCACGGGCGGAGCGACAGGCCGGCGCGATCCCGCAGCTCGGTGCGGATGCGCTCGGTAGTCCAGTGCGGACTGCGAAAGACGTGATCCGCGATCACGAGGATGACGACCCAGCCGGCCCGTTCGAACAGGATGCGCCGCTCGATATCATCGGCGAAGACCGCCGGATTCGTCCAATGATCACTGCCCTGATACTCAATCGCGATCCGCTCCCGCACATAGGCGAGGTCCGGGGTTCCGATGAAGTCGCCGTTCTCGTCCCGCACCGTATAGCCGATGACCGGTTCCGGCAGCTCTGCGCGCACGATCAGGAGTCGAGTTCGCGTCTCCATCGGCGAATCCGTTCCCGTCCGCACCTCCGGAAGCGCCAGTCGCACCGCGAGAGCTCCCCGAGCCGGACCCATGGATGCCACTGCGGCCCTCAGCTCTTCCAACGTGCAGAGCGGATTCTTCCGCCTGACCAGGAAGTCCCCGGCGATAACGAGGTCGTCGTGGGTGAGCACCGCGGCCAGTTGGGTGAACGTTCGCGCCGGCGAGATTATCCGCAATCCTTTTCGGGTTCGGGGTGCGATCGGCACCCAAAGCCGATGGCCGACGATGCCGCGCACCCGGGGTGGAAAAGCCGGCTCGTGAACACTCACGTGGATGATCGGCGAATTTTCGAGCTCGCGCGGCAACGGAATCCCGTAGATCCGTGCGGCGGTAACGTGGCTGAAAAATTCATCATCGGCCATGTGCACGGCGTATCTGCTCGCCCGCGCCTCGAATGTGTCCTCGCCCACCCGGGGCTCACGAATACCGCGAATCGGCACGCGGAGATCGGATGCCCGCAGCCGAGACGCAGAGATTCCAGCAGTCCGCGCATCCGCAGCCGAGAACGGCACGCCTGTGAACTTCTCGGGCAAGGATTCACGCTTCGGCATCCTGAATAGTGCCTCGATACGGCCCACTCCCGTTCGATTCATCCACACCCCATTCGACTTGGTAGACGTTGCGACTTCCCTGACGCCCAAGTCGCAACGTCTACCAAGTCGATTAGAGAGAGGACGCGAGAGAGAGACGCGCGAGAGGCGGAAAGGAAGGGAGCGAGAAGACGAGAGAAGACGCGAGAGGCACGGCGACAGGACCGGGGAACCTGCATCGCGCCCAGGACGCTGGGAAACTGGGAGAATAGCCCAATGGATGCTGAAGCCACTGTCGCCGTCATCGGGGGTTCCGGCCTCTACTCGCTCTTCGACCCGGCCGAGAGCGAGAAGCGCCGCATCGAGACACCGTATGGCCCCACCGAGGTCACACTCGGCGAACTCGGCGGGCGCCGCGCGGCGTTCCTCACGCGGCACGGAGTCGACCATTCGGTGGCGCCGCACCTCATCAACTACCGTGCCAACATCTGGGCGCTCGCGAGCCTCGGGGTGCGCGTCATCCTCTCCTCCTCCGCTGTGGGCGGCGTGACCGCCGACTATCCGCCGGGAACATTCGTGATCACCGACCAGTTCATCGATCGCACCAGCGGCCGCCCCGACACCTTCTTCGACCAGGGTTCCGTGCAGCATCTCGCGGCCGCGGATCCCTTCGCGCCAGAGCTGCACGACATCGCCGTGCGTGCTCTGTCCGGCGAGGCGATGCTGGCCGGCGAGACTGTCAAGACCTCCGGAACGGTCGTCGTGATCCAGGGCCCGAGATTCTCCACTCGCGCCGAATCGCTGTGGTTCGCCGCGGCGGGGGCACACACGGTGAACATGACGATGTACCCCGAGGTTCCTCTCGCCGCGGAGCTGAATATCGATACGGTGAACCTGTCTTACGTGACGGACAGCGATGCTGGCCTGTCTCCCCGTCCGGGAGAAGTGGACCCGGATGCCGTGAGCCACGAGCTCGTGCTGCGCCGTCTCGCCGAGGCCCAGCCTCGCATTGTCGCGGCGATCGAGTCGATCATCCGCGCGCTGCCCGAGGAGTACAGTCCTCGGCAGAGCATCGACTCGGCCGAGGTCGCTGCGGTTCTGGCCAGGTCGGCACACGTCGCGAGGGAGACCCAATGACCACGGTACTGATCACAGGTGGGGCCGGCTTCATCGGCTCCGCCATCGTCGAAGCGGCGCTCGAGAAGGGCTGGCGGGTGCGGGTGCTCGACTCTCTTCGCCCGGATGTGCACGGCGGCGACTACCTCCCCGATCCTCGCGTGGAATTCGTGAAGGCCGATGTACGGGATCCGGATGCCCTGGCCGTCGCCCTCTTCGGCGTGGATGTCGTCTGCCACCAGGCGGCCAAGGTCGGCCTCGGCGTATCTTTCGAAGACGCGCCCGACTACATCGGAAGCAACGATCTCGGTACCGCGGTGCTGCTCGCAGCGATGGCGGAGTCCGGCGTCGAACGGCTCGTGGTCGCATCCTCAATGGTGGTCTACGGCGAAGGAAACTACCGGGACAGCTCCGGGCGATCCAGCAGGCCGGCCGCTCGACGGGTCGAAGACCTCGATGTCGGGCGCTTCGATCCGCTGGATGACACCGGCGGGCCGCTGCTGCCCGAGCTCATCGCAGAGGACGCCCCACTCGACCCGCGCAATGTGTACGCGGCCTCGAAGCTCGCCCAGGAGCATCTCGCCGCGGCCTGGGCCAGATCGACGGGCGGCCGTGCCATCGCGCTGCGCTACCACAACGTCTACGGACCGGGGATGCCGCAGAATACTCCCTATGCGGGGGTCGCCTCGCTGTTCCGCTCGGCTCTCGAACGCGGCGAGGCCCCCCGCGTATTCGAGGACGGCGCACAGCGTAGGGACTTCGTGCACGTGCGGGATGTGGCCTCCGCGAATCTCGCCGCGATCGAGGCGATAGCGATCGAGGCGATAGCAACCGAGGCGGTAGCAACCGAGGCGATAGCAACCGAAAAAACAGCGGGGCCGGGCGAACAGTTTCGCGCGTTCAATGTCGGCAGCGGCACGGTGCACACCATCGGGGATCTCGCCTCTGCGCTCAGCCGGTATTACGGCGGCCCCGACCCGGTGATCACCGGAGAATATCGTCTCGGCGATGTGCGCCACATCACCGCGTCGTCCGAACGGCTGACCTCCGAACTCGGCTGGCGCCCGACGGTCAGTTTCGACGAGGGGATGGCCGAGTTCGCGAAAGCGCCCCTGCGCGCCGCAGTCAGCTGACGTTGACCGTAATCGAATGCCAGCCCTCGGCGCCGTTGGGTGCGGGCGGTCGATAGGCCTGTCCCTGGGTCTTGCCGTTGGCATCCGTCGCCCGCACCTGGATCGTGTGCGAACCCTTCGTGGCTGGCCAGCGGAATACCCACTGGCGCCAGGTATCGGCAGAGATCGAGTCGGCGAGGCGTGCTTCGACCCACGGACCATTGTCGACCTGCACTTCGACCGACTTGACGCCGACGTGTTGCTGCCACGCCACGCCAGCGATCGCGACGGTGCCAGCGGAGACCGTAGCCCCGGAGCGCGGCGTATCGATACGGGAGGCCAGTTTGATCGGACCCTTCGCGTCCCAGCCCCGCGGGGTCCAGTAGCCCTGATCCTCGGAGAACTTCGTCACCTTGAGTTCGGTGAGCCATTTGGTCGCCGACACATAACCGTAGAGGCCGGGTACGACCATCCGCACCGGGAAGCCGTGCTCGAGAGGCAGTGCCTCTCCGTTCATCCCCACCGCAAGCATGGCGTTGGTGCCGGAATCCTGCAGCACCGACAGCGGCGTTCCCGCCGTGAAGCCATCGACGCTGGTGGACAGCACCATGTCGGCGCCCGGCTTTGGCACTGCCTTGGCGAGAAGGGCGCGAATCGGATAGCCCAGCCAGAGCGCATTTCCGATGAGGTGGCCGCCCACATCGTCCGAAACACAGGTGAGGGTGGCGAGATGCTCTTCCAGGGGCATCGCCAGCAGTTCGGCGAAGCTCAGAGAGACCTCATTTTCGACCAGCCCGGTGACTTTCAGCATCCACTTGTCCGGATCGATCGACGGCACTTGCAGCGCCGTGTCGATGCGATAGAAGTCCGCGTTCGCAGTGACGAACGGTGAGATACCCGGCACGTCGATCGTGGCTCCGGCTGGCACCGGATCCGCGCGGACCGCTGCTGCCGGCAGAGTGAGCTTGGTGCGGATGGCGGCGATTTTCGTCGAC
>JBKJLH010000080.1:0-4324 GCA_046597035.1 Lacisediminihabitans sp. | reverse complement strand
GACACCAGCCACTGCTGTCACCGACCCAGATCCATAAAACAGCGCAGCCCGCTAGTGGCTGCGCTGTCGCATTGATCGTTCGGCTTACGGGCGGCTCTGGAAGTCGCATTTCGTCCTCATGTCCGTTCTCCGGTGCCACCGTCAAATTCGGCCTGCTAATGATCTCTTGTTGGTCCTTTGTCTTGTCGGCACAGTTTTGCCTCCGCTTCACTGAAGTCAGTTCAGCCGGAGGGTCTGCTCCGTCGCTCGGAAACGGTCCAAAAGTGGCCACAGATAGTCGGCCGGTCGTCCGTCGAGCAGAGCGAGGTCTGCGGCGTCAGCAACCAGGGCAACTTCCGCGAACTCAGGCTCGCGCCCCATCGATTGGTCGGCGAGAACAACAGAGGCGTGACGGTGACGGATGAACTCGGCGGGCAAGCTTGGGGCGAGGAAGAAAAATCCGACGTTCCCGTTGGTCGTGCGAGCCACTACCCAGAGTGTGAGGTCGTCCGGGGCTGCAGCAATTCCTGTTTCTTCGGTGAGTTCGGCTGCGGCATGGCGTCGCAGTGCGGTAGTTGTGATTTCCTGGCCCGGCGGTGGCGGCTCGAGGTTGCCGCCAGGGAATTGAATCACTCCTGGACTGCTCGTCGATGCTGACATACGGCCCACCAGCAGCCGGCCGTCCAACGCGGGTTGCAGCACGCAGACGAATACCGACGACAGGGCGGGCGCGGCGCGGATCTGCCGAACTGTGCGGTAGCGATAGGTTGCGCGGGACCAGCTGACCTCGAGGTGAGGGGAGATCTGGCGGAAGCCACTGCAGAGAACTACTGGCCCATCGAACAAGGTCGGGTTTGCACGCACCATCTCATCCCATACGCTGTCCACCGCGGCGAGCACCTCAAGCGATAACGCGGGGCCCGGAATCTCGTCAAACCGAACGTCCAGAACGTCGAACAGCATGACGCCGGACCCGAGGTCGCTGGGGTGCATGTGGGAAGTATTCCATGAACGCGTTACTTCTGATCTCCGTCTCGGCACTCGTTGAAACCTGATATCGACCGATGGCCACTGATTGCTTGTCGCCCAGCGCGGAGCGCGGACCGGTTGGTCGGGTGAAATCGCTATACCAGGGTAGCGCTGGTCGGTTTGACGGTCGTAGAGACACTTTTCAGTCCCCTGGTCGGTGAACGGGTAACCTCGGCCCATGGATCTTCAGCTATCTGGTCGAGTGGTGCTCATTGTCGGTGGAACTGGTCTGATCGGATCAGCCATCGCGACGCGGGCCGCTGAGGAGGGCGCAATCGTTGTAGTCGCTTCGCGCCGCGGTGGGGTGGGCATTGTTATGGATGCCCGGGATGATGAATCGGTTGCCGCTGGGATTGAACAGATTGTGGAGCAACACGGGCGGCTGGACGCTGTTGTCGTAAGCGCGGCGCCAAGCGCCCAGACTCTCGATCCGACCCGTAATGCCGAACCTGCTCAGGTCGCGGAAGCGTTCGAGGGGAAGACTCTTTCATTTCTCCGAGTGGCCAACGCGGTCATCCCGGTAATGCGTGCCGCGAACTTCGGCCGAATCGTTGGAATCAGTGGACAGAACGCCTTCATCACGGGAAATATCGCCGGCTCGATTCGGAACGCCGCGTTGATCATTACAGGGAAGAATCTGGCGGACGAACTTGCAGACACGGGAGTGCATGTCATGACAGTAAGTCCCGGAATCGTTTCCGAGAACCCCGAAGTCACGGTTCATCCAGGTAAGCCTGGGGAGTCGTCCCCTGCAGAAATCGCAAATCTGGTCACCTTTCTCATCTCCCCACTATCGGCCATCTCGGGCGAGTCCATTGCGGTTGGTCATCGCGTTCGCGGCACAGTCAGCCTGTAGACACCGGCGACTACCGAGAGGTGGGTGACGTCCGCAGGAATGGTTGCCCGATTTCGACTTGCCCAGCGTCCCAGTAATCGTTGCGCTTGCGGGCGAGGATGAGCGGGGACTTTTTTGGTTCTGTATTACCCGAGCGCTCATGGCGTCTTATGGTTGCGTGGCCGACGAATCCAGCCGGGGACAGGCACACTCCGACAAGTGCGGTTTCGGGACATGCGTTCACGTTAACCTCCAGCATGACGATCGAAGGGCTTCCTAGATACGCTCGGCAGCGAAAGGGTGACATCTCGGTCGCGTTCTGACTCCGTTCAGAGTCCGGGTGCGTTGCGGTAGTTCAAGGTTGCGCCGAGAAGCCCAACGTGACCCGAATGCGACCAGATTGCACTCTGTGGGCCGCGGTGTTTCCATGGGGACGTGAGTTCTTCAGACAAAAACGTACAGAACGATACCGAGGCCGGCGGGAATACCACACAGGATTCAGGATTCTTCGGGCAGCCTCGACCGCTCGCGACGCTCTTCGGGGTGGAGACCTGGGAGCGATTCTCGTTCTACGGGATGCAGGGCATTCTGCTCATCTACCTGTACTACTCTGCGTCCCGCGGAGGCCTCGGCCTCGACCAGGGAGCCGCGGCCGCCATCGTCGGCGCATACGGTGGCGGTGTGTACCTTGCGACAGTGCTCGGCGCATGGGTCGCCGACCGCATGTTGAGCAGCGAACGAACGCTCTTCATTAGCGCCGCGGTTGTGATGTGCGGACACATCGCACTGGCCCTGATCCCCGGATTCGCCGGTGTCGGCGTCGGTCTCGTGTTGATCGCGCTTGGGAGCGGCGGTCTCAAAGCGACGGCAACATCCATCGTCGGAACTCTCTATTCGTCCGGCGATACCCGCCGCGACGCCGGTTTCTCTCTTTACTACCTCGGCGTCAACCTCGGCGCGTTTTTCGGCCCGCTCCTGACCGGTCTGCTGCAGTCGACCATCGGATTCCATTTCGGGTTCGGGTTGGCCGCCGTGGGCATGGCCGCCGGTCTTGTTCAATATTCGTTCGGACGCAAGCGGCTTCCGGATGCCGCGCGGCAACTGCCGAATCCGTTGCCGAAGCGGCGCTATCCGCTCGTCATCGGGGTGGCAGTCGCCTCAATCATCGTTATCGCCGTCCTGGTACTCAGCGGTCTGATCAACGCCGGAAACCTCGCTGTGATCGTTATCGTGATCACGGCACTGGCGGCGATCGCCTACTTCATCGTGATTCTCTCGAGCGCGGCAATCACCGCCGACGAGCGAAGCCGGGTCTTCGCCTTCATCCCGCTGTTCCTCGCGAGCGCGGCGTTCTGGTCGATCTACCAGCAACAGTTCACCGTGCTCACGATCTACAGCGACCAGCGCCTCAACCGCCAGATCTTCGGCTGGGAATTCCCCGTCTCGTGGGTGCAGTCGATCAACCCGATCTTCATCATCATCCTCTCCGGGGTGTTCGCCGCGCTCTGGACGAAGCTCGGGCGGCGCCAGCCATCCACCCCGGTCAAATTCGGGCTCGGGACACTCGGCGTCGGCATCGGGTTCCTGCTCTTCCTTCCGTTCATCGGTAGCGGTCGAAACGGCACCCCGGTGGTCGCTCTCGTGCTCATTCTTTTCGTCTTCACCATCGCCGAACTGCTGCTCTCGCCGATCGGTCTCTCGGTGTCGACCAAACTCGCGCCGGAGAGGTTCCGCACGCAGATGGTCGCCTTGTTCTTCCTATCGGTGGCGATTGGATCGGCGGCATCCGGCCAGCTCGCCGGACTGTACGACCCGAAGAACGAGGGACCGTACTTCGGAGTTCTCGGCGCGATCGCGATCGCGATCGGCGTGGTGTTGATTCTCATCAGCCGCCCGGTGCTGAAGCTGATGCGCGGAGTGAGCTGAACGGGCTGAGTTGGCCTAGCGTGTGACACAACCAACGAAGAGAGCCAGTCGTGGAATAGACCAACCCTGAACAAGCCCGAGGATGAACCTCGCAAAAACACCTAACGCAGTAAGCCCTCTCGCTCTCACCGTCACGGCTCTCAGCCGATCGATTCCCTAGCTCGATCGTTTCGCACGTATATGGCCGCCCGGTGATCGTTCCTCTTACGGGCGGCTCTTCTGGCCCAAAAGTGGTCTCCAGCGTGCCTTTCTAATCGCTCAAAATACCCTCCTGTCATCGTCCCCCTTGTGAGGATTTTCTGTGTCCTCTGGATGGGCAGGTAATGGGATCGTTTGTCAGGGGAGCGTCGGTTTAGGTTGCGTGTTCGGCTCGGTTCAGGTGAGACTCATGGTGAGCCCTTCCGGGAGGGGGATTAGATGCTTTCGTCCGTTCCGATTCCAGGCAATCCCTGGCCACACGACATGGTCCTCTCTATCGAAGACGATTTGCAGACACTGCTTGACCTGCTCTGGGTTCGTGAAGCATGGAGTCTGCAGCCAGTCGGAGACGATCTT
>JBKJLH010000024.1:0-17648 GCA_046597035.1 Lacisediminihabitans sp. | reverse complement strand
GCCATCTCGAGACGTCTCAAGCCCGCCATGTCGCGATTCGCCATCGCCTTCGGCTCGAGGGCTTCGTTCTGAATGTCACCGCGCTCACCACCCGTGCAGCTGACCACCAGCACCTCGGTGCCGATGCTGCGGTAGTGGGCATAGGTTGCTGCGCCCTTACTCGACTCATCGTCGGGATGGGCGTGCACGGCAAGCAGGCGCTGTGACATCCAGAACGAAACGCTCGAGCCGAAGGCGATGGCCAACCGAGACATGGCGGGCTTGAGGCGTCTCGAGATGGCGAACGCCCAGGCGGCCATCGGCTTCGAACACCGCTGGCTGGGTTACCAGGATTCCGGCCTTCCCGAGAAAGACGAGCCGGTGCCCGCGAACTCCTTCGCCGTCATCCCGCTCGAGATCTCGGCCGAGCCGCTGGTGAAGATCATTCGCGAGTTCCGTCCCCAGGTGCTCGTCACTTACGACGAGTCGGGCGGATACCCGCACCCCGACCACATCCGCACCCATGAGGTCTCGCTGTTCGCTTTCGAGGCCGCGGCCGACGCCTCGCGGTACCCGGATGCCGGAGCGCCATGGCAGGTCTCCAAGGTCTACTATGACCGCATCTTCAATGCCCCCCGCATCGAGGCGATGTACCAGTTCCTGCTCGCCAACGCACCCGATACCGCACAGCTGGCCCAGATGGAGGAGATCCGCGGGTGGATGAAGGACCGCCCTGTTCTCACCACCACCCAGGTGCACGTCGGCGACTTCCTCGATGCGCGGGATAACGCCCTTCGAGCCCATGCCAGCCAGGTGTCCCCGGATAGCAGCTTCTTCTTCTGGCCGAACGAGCTTCAGCGCGAGGCGTGGCCGTGGGAGGACTTCCAGCTCGCAAAAACGCTCGTGGATTCCCCCTTGCCGGAAGCAGACCTGTTCGCCGGAATCGTCGCGGAGGAGGTCAGCGTATGAACGGCCTGTACGCGAGCATCGTGATGCTGGCATCGACCCCGACCCCGACACCGGCGACCAGCTTCAATGAAAACTCGGTCACCCCCACCTGGGTTGGGTTCGCCGCCACTTTCGGCGTCGCAATCATCGTGGTGTTCTTGTGTCTCGATATGGTGCGTCGAGTGCGTCGCGTGCGTTATCGCGGGGAGATCCGCGAGCGACTGGAATCCGAACGGGATGACGCCCTGCGGGATGATGCCAGGAACGAACCGCTTTAGTTCGCTCTTCAGAACGCCGGCGGGTGCGTCGCCACCAGGAAGATCGCGGTCCAGTGGCAGAGGAACGCGAGCAGTGTGAGTGCATGGAAGATCTCGTGGAAGCCGAAGACGCCGGGTACCGGGTTCGGTCGTTTGAATCCGTAGATGACCGCCCCGATCGTGTAGAAGACACCACCGAGTAAAATGAGTGCCATCATCACCGCATCGGCCCGAAAGAAATCGACGATGAAGGCCAGTGCGGCGTAGCCGAGCAGCAGGTAGAGCGGCACGTAGAGCCAGCGTGGCGCTCCAATCCAGAACACCCGGAATCCGATGCCGAGTCCGGCGCCGATCCAGACTAGCCAGAGCAACAGCACCGACTTATCGTGCGGGAGGGCGAGGACGGTGATGGGCGTATACGACCCGGCGATCAGCAGGAAGATGTTGGCATGATCCATCCGCTTCAGCAGCCGTTTCGTGCGATCGCTCCAGTTGACGCGGTGATAGAGCGCTGAGACTCCGAAGAGCAGCAGCGACGACAGCACGAAGACCGCGCTCGACACCGTAGCTGGTACTCCGTCGGCGAGCACGAGCAGTACGACGCCCAGGACGATTGCCACTGGGAAGGTCACCGCGTGGATCCAGCCGCGCCAGGTCGGTTTGCGGGCGAGTAGCTGCTCGCGGGTCAGCGTCTCACCGGCCCGAGATTCGTGACGCTCCGCAGAATGCGCCTCGAGTGCGTCATCGAGGAGCGGGATGTTGGGCAGATCGGCTGCGTCGTCTGTCTCGTCCAGAGAATTCTGCTGCGGTTCCGTTGCCATGAGGCCCGAGTTTACCGGGGGTGCTGCCACCCTGACTGAGAGCATCCGAGCCCTCGTGTACTAGCGTATTGGTGTGGCACAGCGGGAAGTTCCCCTCGGACGAGGCATCCTCTACGGGATTTACCAGAACCGTATCCGCCGGTTTCTCGCTACCCAGGAGCGTCCGAAGCACATCGCGATGATCCTGGACGGCAATCGGCGTTGGGCGCGCCAGCGACTGCTCGAAACTGCGGCCCACGGGCATCGTGCGGGCGCGGCCAAATTTCGCGAATTCCTGGTCTGGTGCGATGACCTCGGTATTTCCACCGCCACGCTCTACCTGCTGTCCACCGACAACCTGTCGGGCCGCACCACCGAGGAACTCGACCAGCTTCTCCAGATCATCGCCGACCTCGCGGAGGACCTGTCGCACTTTCGCAACTGGCGAGTGCAGCATGTGGGGTCTGACGACGGGCTACCCGCGCACCTCATCGACGCGCTGAAAACAGCGGAGAAGCGCACCTCGGCGAACACGGGGATGCATATCAACCTCGCCGTCGGTTACGGCGGTCGCCGCGAAATAGCGGATGCCATGCGAAGCATCGTCACGAAGCACCAAGAGGACGGCGGCACGCTCGACGCCCTCGCCGAGATCCTCACCCCCGAGCTGATCGGCGACCACCTTTACACCGGGGGACAGCCCGACCCCGACCTCGTCATCCGCACCTCGGGAGAGCAGCGACTCAGCGACTTCATGCTCTGGCAGAGCGCGCACAGTGAGTTCTATTTCGTGGAGGCCCTCGGGCCGGACCTGCGTGAAGTGGACTTCCTGCGGGCACTGCGGGACTACGCCCGGCGCCAGCGACGCTTCGGAAGCTGACGGATGACGACTATCGACGACTTCGCCGCGGGATTCACCGAGGAACCCGGCTACCTCGACTTCGCGTTGCTCGGGCCTCTCGGGCGTGCCGCCATCGAAGAGGAGCAGGCCCAGGTCGAGCTGCTGCGGCGGGCGCGCTTCGGCAGCCTTGTGAGCCTCGACGAACAGGATTCCCGGGTACGCGGCGCGGTAGCGCGACTCATCGGGTTCCCGTCGAACCAAGTCGTCTTCCAACCGAACACGAGCACGGGTCTGATGCATGCGATGTTCGGGATTACCGGGGGAGTCCTGCTGTCGGCGGCGGAATTCCCCGCGCTTCCCTTCGCCGCGATGCGCGCGGCCGACTCCCTGTCGGTACTCGCCCCTCACTGGCTCGACACCGCCGGCGGTCCGGTGACCCCTGGTGTCATCCGCGACCAGCTCACCTCCGGCGTGGTCGCGGTTGCGGTGAGTCTCGTCGACTTTCGTACGGGCTACGTCTCTGACATCGACGGCATTCGCCAGGTGATCGGCGACCGGTTGCTCATCGTCGATGCGATGCAGGGCTTCGGAGTCGTCGATGCCCCCTTCGAGGTGGCGGATGTTGTCGCCAGCGGTGGACAGACCTGGGCGCGGGCAGGATGGGGCACCGGCTTCCTGGCGCTCAGCGATCGCGCCAGTGAGAGGCTCACCCCGGTCTTCAGCGGCTTCAGCGCCACGGATGCTTCCGGCCTCCCGCTCGACGAGGTGCTTCCCCCGGCGCGCGGCGCGGCGGCGTTCAGCGTGAGCAACCCGAGCCCGATCGACCAGGCCAGATTCGCGGCCGCTCTCGAGGCGATCGATGGCGTGGGAGTGCCCGCAATCCGCGCCCGCCTTGCCGAGAAGGTCACTCGTGTCATCGACCTCGCCGACGAGTTTGCGGTGTCAGTGGCATCCCCCCGAGCCGAGAACGAGCGTGCCGGAATCGTCGTGCTCGAACCGGCCGCCGACCAGCTCACGCTGCTCACGGCATCCCTCTTCAACCACGGCGTCACGACGACCGTGCGCGGTGGAACCGTGCGTCTGAGCCCCCATGTCTCGACCGATGAGGACTCGTTCGACATGCTGCGCGCAGCCCTCACGAGCTATGCCTCGGCCATCACTGTCTGAGTCATCCCGCCGGAAAAGACAAACCTTAACCTTCGCTTAACACGGTGCCGGGCGTGTCGATCATGGCGGATGGTGTGGCAGACATAGCGTACGAACTATCAGGTATGGCGCCTGATCGAGACGGCCACGTAAGTTCATCTCGAAACGAGTGGTGGCCGTCACGAGGACTAGTTCCGGATGCTGAACGCATCCGGGGATGGAGCTCACGTGGCCGCATTAAACAAGACCAGCCCCGCTCGCCGTTCTCAGAGTGATGGGGCGACAGGCACCGACACCACGCAGGTCGAGCGCACCTATGTGCTCGACACGTCGGTGTTGTTGTCTGATCCAAAGGCCATCTTCCGCTTCTCTGAACACGCGGTGGTGCTCCCAGTGATCGTGATCTCCGAGCTCGAAGGGAAGCGCAACGATCCCGAGATCGGATATTTCGCCCGACAGGCGCTGCGCAATCTCGATGAACTCCGAGTGAAGCACGAGCGGCTCGACTTTCCCATTTCGGTCGGGGACGGCGGCTCGCTCCGGGTGGAACTCAACCACTCCAACATGTCGGTTCTCCCCTCCGGCCTGCAGCTGAACGACAATGACTCGCGCATCCTCGCCGTGGCGCTCAACCTGTCGAACGACGGTTTCGCTGTCACGGTGGTCTCCAAGGATCTGCCGCTGAGGGTGAAGGCAGCGTCGATCGGCCTCGCCGCGGAAGAGTACCGCGCGGAACTCGCTGTGGATTCCGGCTGGACGGGCCTGGAGGATGTCACGCTCGGCTCCGAGCAGATGGCGAAGCTCTATGACAGCGAGAAGCTCACCACCCGGCTGGTCGCTGATACGCCGATCAACACCGGCCTGGTCATTCACTCGGATCGCGGATCCGCGCTCGGCCGGGTCACCGCCCGGGGTGAGATGCGACTCGTGCGCGGGGATCGCGACATCTTCGGGCTTCACGGTCGTTCGGCAGAACAGCGACTCGCCATCGACATGCTGCTCGACCCGGAGATCGGAATCGTTTCTCTCGGCGGTCGAGCTGGCACCGGCAAGTCGGCGCTCGCGCTCTGTGCCGGACTGGAGGCCGTACTCGAGAAGCAGCAGCACAAGAAGATCATGGTCTTCCGCCCGCTCTATGCCGTCGGTGGCCAGGAACTCGGTTTCTTGCCCGGGGATGCCTCGGAGAAGATGAATCCCTGGGCCCAGGCCGTGTTCGACACGCTCGGCTCGGTCGTCTCCCAGAATGTGCTCGACGAGGTGGTGGAGCGCGGGATGCTCGAGGTTCTGCCGCTCACGCATATCCGTGGCCGCTCTCTGCATGATGCTTTCGTGATCGTCGATGAGGCCCAGTCTCTGGAGCGCAATGTGTTGCTCACCGTGCTCAGCCGCATCGGGCAGAACTCACGGGTCGTTCTCACCCACGATGTGGCCCAGCGCGACAACCTGCGAGTCGGTCGACACGACGGGGTCGCCTCGGTAATCGAAACGCTCAAGGGACATTCGCTCTTCGGTCATATCACGCTCACCAGGTCGGAGCGTTCCGCGATCGCGGCGCTCGTGACCGAGATGCTGGAATCGAACGAATTGGCCTGATTCTTGCCTGAGGAATGACACTGGCGGGCACGACGCCGCGGGGTAGACAGCCTAGGCTCTAAGGGTGAACCCGTCCCTCGTCGTCGTGCTCGGCGGGCTCACGATTCTCACCCTCTGGGGATTCGCGGCTCCCCGCTCGCAGTGGCGTGTACTCACGGGGTGGAGCCATCGCGACTCTTCACACGATGAACCGGGAGCCGTGATCCTCGGCATCCATCGTCTGGTTGCGGGTATCGCTCTCGCGGGTCTCGCCCTGGGGGGAGCGTCGGTGGTCGGGGGACTCATCGATCCCGCCGGGCAGGTCAGCGCTCCCACTAACGCCGACCCGGTACGGCTGCTCTGGGGCAGTCCGGATCCCTCGGTGGTCAACCGGGTGTTTGTCCCGGTGAAGGTGGCGCCAGCGAGACTGACGCGGGAGCCCGTGCTGCGATTCCAAGCCGTACGCCCGAAGACGCGGAGCCCGGGCTATCTCTTCGGCCTCGGCATCTACGCCAGGCCGCACGACAGCGCGACCGACGGTTACCTCGGCGCCTCCCCGACCACCGGGCTGTCCGCCCTCGACAGCGCCGATATCGTGGTGCAGGTGCGTGCCGACCGCCGGTGCACTCCGCAACAGGTGCTCGTCGTCGAATCGGACACCGCCATCGTCATCGCCGTCTACTACGGCCGGCCGGTGGGCGAATCCCTCGATGCGAAAGCTCTCGCCGCGCCATGCGATCCGAAGGCCTCCCGCGACGGGTCGTCGTCGGTGCTCATTCCGATCGAGCTTGCGGCTCCCGTTGCCACGCGCGCCGTGCTGAACCTCGAGGGCACACCGATTTCGAAGACCGGTTCCGGCTAGGCCCGGTGCTATTTGCCGTACTTGTGGGCAGGTGGGCGGGTCATCGAGAGCACGTCGAGGGAATCGTCGAGCAGCTCGAGGGAGATCTCCCCGCGCTCGACGAAGCCGAGATCGATGACCGATTCGCGCACTGTGATGGACTTGGCCACGGCGTTCTTCGCCACCGTGGCGGCGGCCTCGTAGCCGATGACGCGATTGAGGGGGGTGACGATCGACGGTGATGACTCGGCGAGGGCCCTGGCATGATCCACATTGGCACTGAGGCCGTTCACCGTCTTGTCTGCGAGCGCGACGCTCGAGTTGGCGAGAAGGCGGATCGACTCGAGCAGGGCGGTCCCCATCACCGGGATCGCGACGTTGAGTTCGAAAGATCCGGATGCCCCGGCCCAGGCGATCGTCGCATCGTTTCCGATCACTCGGGCGGCCACCATGAGCACGGCTTCGGGGATGACCGGATTCACCTTGCCCGGCATGATCGATGACCCGGGCTGGAGGTCAGGAATGTTCAGCTCGCCAAGCCCGGTGTTCGGGCCGGAGCCCATCCAGCGCAGGTCGTTGCAGATCTTGGTGAGGCTCACGGCGATCACCCGGAGGGCTCCGGATGCCTCGACCAAACCGTCACGGGCGCCCTGCGCCTCGAAGTGGTCCCGCGCCTCGGTGAGGGGAAGACCGGAGTCGGACGCCAGCAGTTCGATGACCTTCTGCGAGAAGCCGGCCGGGGTGTTGATGCCGGTCCCGACAGCGGTCCCGCCGAGCGGGACTTCCGCGACCCGCACGATGGTGGACTGCACACGCTCGATGCCATAACGCACCTGCGCTGCGTACCCAGAGAATTCCTGGCCGAGCGTCACCGGGGTGGCATCCATCAGATGGGTGCGCCCCGACTTGACGACGGCTTTCCACAGCTCGGCCTTCGCTTCGAGGGCGGTGGCGAGGTGGTCGAGGGCGGGGACGAGATCACCGAGAAGCGCTCCGGTCACGGCTAGGTGCACGGAGGTCGGGAAGACATCATTGGAGGACTGCGAGGCGTTGACATGGTCGTTCGGGTGCACCGGGGCCCCCGCGAACTTCGTGGCGAGGGTGGAAAGCACCTCGTTGATGTTCATGTTCGACGAGGTGCCGCTACCGGTCTGGTAGGTATCGACCGGAAACTGATCGTGGTGGTGCCCGGCGATGAGATCATCGGCGGCAAGCACGATCGCCCGCGACACCGGGGCTTCGAGGATACCGAGCTCGAGGTTTACGATCGCGGCCGCCCGCTTGATGCGGGCGAGGGCGACGATCTGGGCCGGCTCGAGACCGCTTCCGGAGATGGGAAAGTTTTCGACGGCGCGCTGCGTCTGGGCGCCGTAGAGTGCGGACAGCGGCACTCGGACTTCGCCCATCGTGTCGTGCTCGATGCGGTAGTCGGATTCAGTCACGGCGGATTCGCGTCCCTTGCTGTTGTGGTGGTTTCGATGCTGAGGCAGTGGAGCCCTAGACGGTGCCGACGATGATGTCGGGAACGGCCGTGCCTTCGAGCAGTCGGTAATTCGCTCCAACGATCGCCAGCGTACCGGCGGCGATCGCGTCGCTGATCAATTCGGAGGTCTCGAGCAGCTCGGCGACGGTGTCGCGCAGGTGTTCGCGCCCCACCTCCGACGAATCCGGTGTGACCATTGGGCTGCCACTGCGGGAGGTGACTCGCTTGACAGCGGGAATGATCTTCTCGATCAGCCGGTAGATATGCGGGGGCAGGGGCGGGGCATCCGATGACTGGGACTCGATCGCGGCCCTCACCGCGCCGCATTCATCGTGCCCGAGCACGACGATGAGCGGAACATGCAGCACGGCGACGGCGTATTCGAGGGAGCCGATTACCGAATCAGAGATGATCTGGCCCGCATTGCGCACGACGAACAGGTCGCCGAGCCCCTTGTCGAAAATGATCTCGGCGGCCAGCCGGGAGTCGCTGCAGCCGAAGAGGGCAGCATCGGGGGCCTGCGTGGTGACCAGCTGCGCACGCCGTTCGACATCCTGGCGCGGATGACTCGGCTCGCCCTCGACGAACCGTCGGTTTCCCCGGTCCATCTCCGCCCATGCCTGGGCGGGGGTGCGGACTGCCATGCGCGCTTCGGGGGGCTGCCGTGAAGTCGCGGTCATCCGGTTCCGCCGACGAGTTGGGCGGTGATCGCCGTGGCGAGAGTGTCGAATTCGGCGAGTGGCGCCGTGCCGTGGAGCACGATACTGCTCGAGGCGATCACCGTGCTGAGGGAGTACGCATAGTTGCCTGGATCCTGGGCGGTGCGCCGATCGTAGACGGTCCAGTCGTGTCCGCCGATCGACGTGGTGCCGGTGGATCGGACATTCACGACTTCATTCGCAACCCAGGTGGGGTTGGCATCGATGCCCTGCACGAGGCCGATGTACTGCTTGGAGGGGGTGATGAATCCCACCTTCCAGGCAAGCACCGAATCGGAGCCGGTCCTGAGGCCGTCGCGGTTCGCACTCCATCCGACCGGGAGGGGAGGTGCGGCGAGCAGATGCCCGGCCTCGGCCGTAGACGCCGTTGCGTCTGCGCGGTAGTTCACGGCCTGACGTGGTGCGCCATCCGGGCGCACCACGACGAGCACGAGCACGAGCACCACCGCGAGGGAGGAAAGGAGGGCGAAGACCAGGTTGCGCAGTGTCTGGTTTTCGCGGTGTTTGCGAGAGTTCTCCGCTTTTCGGGCCGCGGTCTCCTCCGGGGTCTCGGGTCGTCCGAGCTCCGCGACGATGCGGGGTTGGCGATTCTTCTCGGCAGCCATGATCTCAGAGTTCCACTGTCTTCGAGGGCGGGGTCAGGTTCGGTATCAGGAGGGATCCGCACCGGCGGCAGATCGGGCCGCGTCGAGACGGGCTTTCGCGCCGATGAGCCACTCCTCGCAGCGGCGGGCCAACGCCTCGCCGCGCTCCCAGAGCGTGAGCGCCTGCTCGAGAGTGGACGAACCCTGTTCGAGCTCGTTCACGACCCGGATGAGTTCATCACGGGCCTGCTCGTACGACAGTTCGGCAACGCCGGAAGTGGAGGGGGAAGATGCCACATCGCGATTCTATCCGGCCACGCCGGGAACATGCGGTGGTGGAGTGACCGTCGCGGAAGCCGAGCCGTCAGCGAGGGTGAGAAGGAGCAGAGTTCCGGCAACGGCATCCGCCGAGCTTCTCAGCACGGCACCGCCGGGCAGTTGGGCGATGGCGTAGCCACGATCGAGGGTGCGTTGGGGTGAGAGCGCGCGCAGTTGGGAGCGCAGGTCCAGCACGCCCGTGTGCGATCGCTCGAGCAGGCGCTCGATGAGTTCTGCGCTGCGACCGATGTAGCGACCGAGTTCCTCCGCGCGGGAGTCGACGATCCACGCGGATGTCGTGAGCACCGGGCGCGACCGCAATTGTTCGAGACGGTCGACCTCGGTGCGGACCTGAGCCGTCATCCGATTTCCGATGCGAGCGCGCGCCTGCTGCACGCGGGCGAGCTCGTCTGCGACATCCGGGACGACGCGCTTCGCTGCATCCGTCGGGGTGGATGCCCGGAGATCGGCCACATCGTCGAGCAGTGGTCGGTCGGCTTCGTGCCCGATCGCGCTGACGATCGGCGTACGGCATGCGGCGGCGGCGCGCACGAGAGTCTCGTCGCTGAAGACAAGCAGATTCTGGAAGTCGCCGCCGCCGCGAGCCACGATGATCACGTCGACATCGGGGTCCGCGTCCAGCGTACGGAGGGCCGCGGTTACCTCGCCCGAGGCGCGGTCGCCCTGGACGGCGGTGTGCATCACGCGGAACTCGACGGCGGGCCACCGCAACTGCGCGTTGCGCACGACGTCTTTCTCGGCATCCGAATCCTTGCCGGTGATGAGTCCGATGCAGCCCGGTAAGAAGGGGAGCGGTCTCTTGCGATCGAGATCGAAGAGGCCCTCTGCTCGCAGGCTCTGCCGCAGCCGCTCGAGTCGCTCGAGTAGGTCGCCGAGGCCGACGTGCCTCATTTCGAAGACCTGCATGGTGAGCGAGCCGCCCTTGACCCAGTAATTGGGTTTGACGAGGGTGACGACCCGGTCACCCTGCTTGAGATCGTTCGGCAGCTTCGACTTCACCGATGACCAGATGGTGAACCCCACGGTCACCTCGGCATCCAGGTCTTTGAGCTTGCCGTAGACGTTGCCGCCCGAGAGGCCCCACTGGGTGACCTCGCCCTCGACCCAGACCGCGCCGAGCCGGTCGATCCAGCCCTTGATCTTGGCGGAGAGGAGCGCGACGGGCCACGGTGCGTCCACTGTGGAGGGGCCGGGATCGATCGTCACGAGATAGCCCTCCCAGTCGCCCGCCAGCGCACCCGTCGTAGAATCGGGCAGGTGAGCACCATTACCAACGGCGAGGCCGTCAGCCTGAATATGCCGCGGATTCCCGCGGTACGCAACAGGCTACGGGACAACCCCGTCACCGGGGGTAAACGCGTGCTGCTCGCGGCCCCACGCGGCTACTGTGCAGGAGTGGACCGGGCGGTCATCGCGGTGGAGAAGGCACTCGAGCACTACGGCTCTCCGGTATACGTGCGTAAGCAGATCGTTCATAACATCCACGTCGTCTCGACCCTGGAGCGGCAGGGTGCGATCTTCGTCGACGAGGTTGGCGAAGTGCCGGAGGGCGCCCACATCGTCTTCTCCGCGCACGGCGTATCACCGGCGGTCGTCGCGGCAGCGGCGGAGCGCAAGCTCGAGGCCATCGACGCGACCTGTCCGCTGGTGACGAAGGTGCATCGCGAAGCCGTGCGATTTGCCCGGGACGACTTCCAGATCCTGCTGATCGGCCACGCCGGTCACGAAGAGGTGGAAGGCACCATGGGGCACGCTCCGGAGCGCACCACCCTCGTGAACAGCCCCGCGGATGTCGCGACTCTCGAGGTCGCGGACCCTGACAATCTGGTCTGGCTCTCGCAGACCACCCTGAGTGTCGACGAGACGATGGAGACGGTCCGCCTGTTGCGTGAGCGGTTTCCCAACCTGCACAACCCGCCGAGCGACGACATCTGCTATGCCACCCAGAACCGCCAGGTCGCGATCAAGAAGGTCGCCGAATCGGCAGAGCTCGTGATCGTGGTCGGGTCGGCCAACAGCTCGAACACGGTGCGTCTGGTGGACGTCGCCCTGGAGAACGGCGCGAAGACCGCCCACCGCGTCGATTATGCAAGTGAAATCCAGCAGGACTGGCTCGATGGCGTCTCCACCGTCGGCGTCACGTCCGGGGCATCCGTACCGGAAGTGCTCGTGCAGGAAGTGCTCGACGACCTCGCCGATGCCGGCTACACCGACGTTCGCCAGGTCGTCACCGCGGAGGAAGACCTGATGTTCTCCCTGCCGAAGGAATTGCGCAAGGACGCGAACGGCCAGGACGACGCGCGGGGTCTCGGGGGTCGGATCCGTCAGCTCGACTGGCAGCAGAAGTGACGGCCCGGCCCGAGGTTCCGAAACCCGAGCTCCCCATACCCGGGCTTTCCACACCCGGCGAGCGGCGCCCGCGACCGCAGTATGGCGAATACGCCACTCCTCAGGAGCAGGCGAAGATTATCGCTGAATCCCTTCCGCCGGTCTCGTCCCTGCTCGTGCCCCACGTGACGCCCACGTCCCCGAAGGTTCCGGATGCGGTGACTCGCGTCAGTACGCCGGAGCCCTCGGCCCCGCGTCGGCCCCGCCGCTGGGATTTCATCCTCTCAGCCGCGCTGCTCGGCTACGCGACCATCAACGTGATCGCCCAGCTGGTGGCACGCGACACCCTTGCGGCCGTCGCGAAACAATTTTTCATCAGCCAGGGGATCGGCGACTACATTCCGACCGCGCTCGCCGCCAGTCTCGGGAACGCCCTCAACGTCATCACCCTCGCGCTGTTCCTGCTCACGGTGCTCGTCACTGTCTGGACGCTGCGCCGAGGGCGCGTCGCGTTCTGGGTACCGATTGCGGGGGGAGCGCTTGCGATCATCGTCGCGATTGTGTTCGTCGTTATCCTCTTGCAGGCGGATCCGGCCTTCACCGCCTACCTCGACCGCACGCGCCGCTAGCTAAGGGCCGACCGCCGCTACCTCGACCTGGCGGGCACGGTATTCGGCGAGCACGGTTCTCGGCGGGCACAACGGGCGAGTGCGGACCTCCCGGGCCAGCATGCCGGCCCGGGAGGTCCGCACTCGCCCGTCCTACGGACTCGCTCGTCGGGTCAGCCCGCCGAGTGGCCCGCTGATCCGAGCTGCTTCGTCGCTTCGACGACGCGGACCGCGAGGGCGGACTCGGCGAGCTTGCCCCAGGAGCGCGGGTCGTAGACCTTCTTGTTGCCGACCTCACCGTCTACCTTGAGGAAACCGTCGTAATTCTTCAGCACGCTGTTGGCGACAGAGCGGCTGTAGGCGTATTGGGTGTCGGTGTCGATGTTCATCTTGACGACGCCGTTCGCCACCGCGAGGGCGATCTCCTCGTCGGTCGAGCCGGATCCGCCGTGGAACACGAGGTCGAGAGGCTTGGCTCCGGTCCCGTACTTCGCCTGGATTCCCGCCTGGATCTCGCCGAGCAGCTCGGGGCGAAGCTTCACATTACCGGGCTTGTAGACGCCGTGAACATTGCCAAAAGTGAGAGCCGCGATGTAGCGGCCGTTCTCGCCAAGGCCAAGAGCCTCGACTGTGGCGATCGCATCATCCAGCGTCGTGTAGAGGTGCTCGTTGATATCGTGGCTGACGCCGTCTTCCTCGCCACCGACGACGCCGATCTCCACCTCGAAGATCGATGAGATCGCTTTCATGCGGGGGAGTATCTGCTGCGCTACCCGCAGATTCTCCTCGAGCGGAACGGCCGAGCCATCCCACATGTGCGACTGGAAGATCGGGCCGCGGCCCGCGGCGACCTCGGACTCGGATGCGGCGATGAGCGGTAGGAGAAAGTCATCGAGTGCGTTCGTGGGGCAGTGATCGGTGTGAAGTGCCACGGTGATCGGATAATTCTTCGCCACCTCGGTGACGAAAGCGGCGAAGGCGAGAGCTCCGGATGCCCGAGCCGTGACGCTCTGGCCGGCGAAGAAGTCTGCGCCACCGGTCGTAACCTGGATGATCCCGTCGGACCCGGCCTCGGTGAGCCCCTGGAGGATGCCGTTGATCGTCGACGAAGACGACGCGTTGATGGCCGGGTAGGCGAAGCCGTTGGCTTTCGCCCGGTCGAGCATGTCTGCGTACTGCTCGGGGGTCGCGATGGGCATTAAGGTCTCCTTCGTGCGGACGTTACGTGTGAGGGCCGATGTCTCTTAAGTCTATTGAACTAAAGAAGCCGCGATCTTTTGGGTCCTTCGACCCCGTCGGTCGTCGCTACTGGGTACCCTTGACGCGTGAACACTGACACCGGATCGATCTTCCAGCACCCCGACCGTAACCTCGGAATGGAGTTGGTGCGGGCGACCGAGGCTGCCGCCATCCGGGCCGTGCCCTTCATCGGGCGTGGCGACAAGATTGCCGCCGACGGGGCTGCTGTGGATGCCATGCGCAAGTTTCTCGGCACCGTCGACTTCGACGGACTCGTGGTGATCGGTGAAGGGGAGAAAGACCACGCCCCGATGCTCTACAACGGCGAACACGTGGGCACCGGTAAGGGCCAGGCCTGCGACATCGCGGTCGATCCGATCGACGGAACATCGCTCACGGCCGCCGGCCGCCAGAATGCTCTGTCGATGATCGCCGTCGCGGATCGCGGGAGCATGTATGACCCCTCCGCCGTGTTCTATATGGACAAGATCGTCACCGGCCAGGAGGGCCACGGGGTCGTCGACCTGCGCAGGCCGATCGGGGAGAACATCCGCGCCCTCGCGAAAGCGATGAAGAAGGAGGTCGCGGATCTCGTCGTTGCGGTGCTCGACCGTCCTCGTCACGCGCAGCTCATCGAAGATATCCGTGAGGCGGGCGCAGGTACTCGCCTGTTGCTCGACGGGGACGTGGCCGGCGGCATCAATGCCGCACGGTACGACGCCCGCATCGACATGTGTGTCGGTCGCGGTGGCACTCCGGAGGGCATCATCACCGCATGTGCGCTCAAGGGCCTCGGCGGGTTCATCCAGGCCAGACTCGCCCCGCAGAACGACGACGAGCGTCAGAAGGCGATCGATGCCGGGCACGATCTGGACCGCATCCTCGAGATCGACGATCTGGTCACGAGTGACAATACCTACTTCGTGGCGACCGGTGTGACCGACGGCCAGCTCGTCGGTGGGGTGCGCAAGAAGGGTCAGATCATCAGCACAGAGAGCATCGTCCTTCGTGGCCGCTCTGGCACGGTGCGGCGGGTCCTGGCCGATCACCTCGCGGAGAAATGGCTGTAGCCCGCCATGTCAGGCCCCTCAGTCGGACGAGGCGGGCTTCGCCTCGAGCGCGCTCACGATCTCCAGCTCGGCGACGAGCTCGAACGCTGACAGGTCACGGGGGAGTTCCTCGATCTCGGCATGGGTACCGAGCACTTTCGACTCGTCGAGCACGTTCAGCTTGCGAGCTGAGGGCAGCACCTGGCGCTCGAGTGAACCGACGAATCCGTTGTAATTCTTCACCGTGCTCTCGATCGATCGCCCGAGTTTCTCGATGTGGCCCGCGAGAGTGGCGAGGCGCCCGTAGAGTTCGCGACTGGTCTCGAACAGCATCTTCGCTTCCTGAGTGACGACATCCTGCTGCCAGCTGAACGCCACGGTCTTGAGCACCGACCAGAGCGTCACCGGCGAGGAGAGCGCGACCCGCTTCGAGAACGCGTAGTCCATGATGCCCGGATCGGCCTCCATGGCGGAAGCGACGAGCGATTCGCTCGGGATGAACGCGATCACCAGTTCGGGCGAGGACTCCAGCCCCGCCCAATACGCCTTGCTGCCAAGGGTGTCGATGTGGGCGCGCACTGCACGAACATGCTGCTTGATGAATGCTTCCCGGCGAGCACCCTCCTCGCCGGTCGCGGTGACGGCAATCTGGCTCGCCTCGAGGTATGCGGTGAACGGCACCTTTGCATCCACCGCGATGTTCTTGCCTCCGGGTAGGTGGATGACCATGTCGGGTCGGCCGGCTCCGGCATCCGACGCGATGCTCGATTGCACATCGAAGTCGACTCTCTCGATCAGGCCGGCAGCCTGCACCACATTGCGTAACTGGGTCTCGCCCCACACCCCTCGGGTGGCGTTGTTGCGGAGCGCAGAGGCGAGCGACTCCGCGGTACTGCGCAGACGTTCCTCCGACTCCGTGGCGTTTCGTAGTTGCTGGGATAGCTGACCGTGTTGAAGGCTGCGCTGGGTCTCCAGCTCCGTCACCTTCAGCTGCATGCTCCGCAGCGATTCCTGCACTGGGCTCAGCGCCTGCAGAACCTTGCTCTCCCGCTGTTGGCGGTCGGATTCAGCAGCCTGTTCCCGGCGCTGGCGTTCGACCAGTTCGTGATACTGCTCCTGCTGGGCTGCCACCTGCTCCTTGAGAGCGACCGCCGTGGCCTGGATGGCGGCGAGTTGCGATCCCAGCCGCGACCTCTGTTCCGCCTCTTGTGACCGCACCGAGCCGATGGCGAGCTCGTGCTGGGCGGCCAGCAGAGCCGGATCCACGCCGGCGGGGCTATCTCCCCGGCGGGAGCGCGCGAGGAGGAGTCCGATCACGGCGCCGAGCACGACTCCGATGACGAGGCCGACGACGAGGCCGATGATGAGCGAGAGTAGCGGATCCATTGCTCCAGTGTGTCATCGGGATATGACAATGCCGCGGGATGATGCCGCGACTACCCGCCCTGCACCCAACATGTTCGGACGATTATGGTGCGCCGATTCGGCCGCGCCGACTTGGCGCGCGGTTCTAACGTGGCGCCATCCACTCGGTCGTCCCGCGCCGAAGCGGGCCAGTTCGGACCGAGCGGGCCGGCATACCGGCCCGGAGTGCCCGAACTCGCCCGGAGTTACCTGAGGTTACGCGGAATTACGCGGAATGCGCCGAGCGAATCTGTCCAGCCGAAGACCAGCGGCGTGTAGTCAGCGGCGTGCGGTCAGCGGCGTGCGGTCAGCGGCGTGCGGACCGATCGCTCGGATTCGCGAGCCTGTGATGCTGGCGAGCTCCTCGATGCTCGTGGCGTCGTGGCGGCGCGCGGCGTGCACGATGATCGCGGCGCAGGCCTCCGAGTCGGCGAGGGCATCGTGGTGGGCGAAGTCTTCGAAGCCTGCCGCCATCGCCGCGACCGGCAGTCGATAGGAGTCGAGCGTGTAGGTCTTGCGAGCGACCTGCAGGCTGCACAGGTAGCCGAAGTCGGGGATGTCGATGATGCTGGCCCGGCACGCGGCGGAGATCACGCCCATATCGAATCCGGCGTTGTGGGCGACGAGCACGTCGCCCTCGGCGAAGGCAACGAGGTCGGGCAGCTGTGCGCTCCAGAGCTTCGCGTCCTCGACATCCGCGGCGATGATCCCGTGGATGCGGGTGTTCCACTCGTTGAACTGGTCGAAACCGGTGGGTGGGCGGATGAACCAGGCCATCCGGTCGACGACGGCGCCGTCTCGTACCTTCACCAGCCCCACAGAGCAGGCGGATGCCGCGGAGGAATTGGCAGTCTCGAAGTCGATCGCGGTGAAGTTGAGTGCCATTCCGGCATCGTCTCATGGGCGTGCGACGGTGTCCGGCGCGCGCGCCGCATTCCGGCGGTTTGAGGTCGGCGGGTTGGGACCGCAGCTTATGGTCGATGGATGGATGCCCGCGCCGTTCGTGACCCCACCGATCTCGAGCGCACTATCGTGCTCGCCCAGTCTGGACGCGCGACCACTGTCGACGTGATCGAGTCGCTCGCGGTGAGCTCGGTGATCGTGCCGAGCGCGACCGAGCTGGTCGACAACCTCGACCAGCTGCAGCCGGTGTTGTTCGACGTCAAGGGCATCTCGATGCTTGCGGTATTCACCCACGATGATCAGATCGCCGAATTCGGCCGGCTCGCCGAGTTCGGGGTTTCCATTGTCGGTCGCTCACTGCTCGCATCGATGCCGCCCGGGGCCGGAATCGTCGTGAATCCCAGTCGGTCGATCGGCTTCGAGTTGCTGCCGGAGGGCATCGGTCTCTTTCTGACCGAGCTCCGCGGCCGCGAGGTCTAGCGCAGCACGATGGACGAGAACCGCACCCCCGATCAGGCCAACTCCGCCGTGCGTGAGCTCGCCACATCCGATCCCGCGCTCGCGGGCAGGGAGACCGTCGATCTGCCCTACCGCACGCACTGCTTCCG
>JBKJLH010000087.1:0-16093 GCA_046597035.1 Lacisediminihabitans sp. | reverse complement strand
CCTCCCCAGCATGAGCAAGACAAGCGGGGAGGACCTGGCTGCTCCACTCGAGCTCATGGCTGCACCTTTCGATTAGTTTCGCAGTTGGTTGGACGTTTCAGATAGTCGGCGTTCGCGTTTTTCGGGGGCACCTCGAGCCATTGGACCCACCCCGGTCTTGGTGGCGGTGGACGGGAAGACCAAAGGCGGGCTTCTGGTTGGGATCGCTAAATTTGCTTGGCGCGCTGAGTTTTTTCTTTGAGATGTTAACGCGTCATGGGCCCGTTCCCAGCGTGGAAACGGTGATCGTCGGTGTTGCATCATCTCTTATCGCGGCGTTTGGCTACCTCAACTCGTCATTCAGACTTCTTCGGCGTCCCGAGCTGTGGTCACAGCGTCGACAGGAATCACGTTACCTCCGCGAAAGCTGAACAGATTCACCACCTCCCGCACAACACCAAGAATTGCTCGGCTGGTATGGCCCGGCCTTGGCGACAACACCCATTCCGTGTGTCACCTTGAGTGTGTTTCCCGGCTGTTCGGCCTCACGGTACCCGTTCCCCTTACGGGCGGCCCTCGCGGTCGAAATCGGGCCTCGACCCGGCTCTCGGAACCAACTCAAAAGCGGCCCGTTCATCGTCCCGCTAACGGGCAATTGTTTAGGCGAGTGGGCATCTGAAGTAGGTAGTGCTTTCATCGTGGGATGTTTCGATCAAGCCAGCTCTTTCGAGCACACTTTGCGAGAGGAGATTGTGAATAAGGTTGCCCACTACGGCGTGGAAAGTTCCCCGTTGTCAGCAACCACTTCAAGAGCTCTATGGACGGCGTTGATGGCATGACCGGCACCTCTGACTGATGTAACGAGTCCCTAACCGGACTTGACCTGCTCACCTGTGGCGTCTGGCAGTCCGAAGAAACCATAGCCGTTGACACCACTCACCTATCCGACCTAAGCCGGATGGGATACCTGAAAAAAAGGATCCGGCAGTAGCGGTGCCGCGTGCGCCGCCCAGGATTCGATTTCGTCTTCGAGGGGCAACTCGAAGCTTTGTCTGTGCGTGCTCCCAATGAATTTGACGGGGAAGTTCTCTCGCGGGATCGAACCGCGAGTATCCGGATTCGTGGGATGCGCGCGAGTGGCACTAAGAGGGTTGTACGTTTTTATGATGGGAAATCTCACATATGTTCCCAGTGCAGTCCGGCAATCGTGAAAGTGTCAGACCATGGCGCCCCTACACGATCGAAGATCCGCCTCCTACCGACTTCCGGTGAATGGACCAGTGGCTAAGAGTGACTTCTGGGTACCGCTGCCAGGCTTGCCGATGTCTCCGCGTGAGCTATTCATGGTGTGTATGTTTTGCGAAGGGATGAAAGTCAGCGAAGTGGCGGAATCGTTGGGCTTGACGATCTTCACGGTGAAGAGCTACATCAAAAAGGCGCGGCAGCGTTACGCGAACGTGGGCAGGCCAGCAACAAACGTGTTGCTGTTACGCCGACGACTGGTCGAAGACGGCCACCTCGCGTATTGACTGCCGACATGCAGAACCCCATTCCGTGGATCGCTCCAGATCCCGCAGTCGGAGTGTCAAAAACTTCCTGATCGACTCGAACAATGTCCTCTATCGCGATGTGGTTTATGCGATTAGTCTGATAGTGGGTGTTTATCATGTTCGCAGTTATAGATTTCGTACTCCATCGAGCGTTAGTGCCAGTGGTCAGAATTTGGGCTGTAGGGAGGAATGCTGAGCTTGCCGGAATCCCTCGCCCCAACGATCTACCAAGAGCTGAAGTCCTAGGGCCAGATGGTGATCGTGTGCTGATTCTCGGTGCCGGCCCCGCGCTGGGTCGCGGGGTCAACACCCATCAACTTGCGCTTCCCGGTGCACTTGCTCGGGCGCTCACCGCCTTGACCGGGCGCGGCACCGACGTCGATGTGATTACAGACCCAGGGTTCAATATTCGTAATATCGGCGACGCGGTCGATGCGGCAACCTTCTGGCGCTTCGATGCGATCGTGCTCACCCCGGGGGTGACCGATACCTTGGCTTTCACATCGGTCCAAGTGTGGGAGAAACACCTCGTCTCGTTGCTGGCCAAGCTCGGTGCACTGGCCCCGAAGATGGAAATGTTCGTCGTCGGGATTCCACCGGTCCGTTCGATTCCCGGGTTCGATACCCCGATGGGTGGGCTGGTGGGCCGCCATGCGGAATCGATAGACCGTGTCTCATCGGCCGCGTGTTCCCGACTTTCGAAGGCCACTTTTGTGCCGCTTTCGGCGCTGCCCAAGCGGAGCGATGAAAGACATCGTGCGCCGGAGGATTACACCCGCTGGGGGCGGGAGTTGGCGGTCATCATCGCTCCGCTATTGGATGCCAGCTCGGTCGCGGCTGGAGGTATCGACGAGAGCTTGCCCAGCTGGTTAGACAGTCCGCACGAAGGAAGATGAGTTCTGGACCTCGGGCACGAACAAGATGCCTTTATTGTTTCCAAAAGAGTGACACAGGTCGACGACAGCCAGGACACTGTGGTCTTCATTAATCAAGACCGGTGGAAGGCAAGCTGCAAAGCACAGCCCCCCAGAACCTCCGGCCGCTCTGTTCCCTATGAGTTTGTCGGTCGTATCCTCGGCTGCGTGCAGCCGGGGCGAACAGGAGATGCGCGTGAATGCGAATGCCGTCCGTCTCGCGGGCACCCGTCGAAGTTGAAATATAACTTCGATCACAGGCCCGTCTTTCAAAGTTCTCTCGAGAAAGGCGGCGACAGTCTTTGCACCCGAAAGCAAGCGGCACGGAATTTGGGATGGTTCATATCGACCGGGTAGTGCACGGCGGGGGCGGACGGCGACTATGAGACCGCTGTGCTGTGCGTCATCCGCTTGAACTCGCATCGATCATGGGCTGTTGAGCCGGTTGCTTCGCGAGCTCTGACGCGGTGACGATTAGCCATGAGTGATCGTAAAGTCGCCGACCGCGGCAAATCGAGGGCGAAGCACTTGTGGTGGACCATACCTTTGGCATTCGTGCTCGGGGTGCCACTGTGGTCAGTGGCTGGACTCACTTGGTGCGGGATAAGTGGATGCACCGGCGGCGGGTTTGGCGTCGATTCGCACCATGTGAACATCGCTGTGGGATGCACAATTAGCGCCGGAGTACTCATGTTCGTTGCCATCGCCGCCGTACCGTGGTTCCGCTCAGTTGTTCGGCGGTTGTTTATCGCGTTGGGAATCGGCACGGCGTACGCCCTTCTGGGTACCTTCATTTCCCACCAGCATTAGGCAAAGTGATCTTCCTCGTGACAAGGTTCAACGGATTTCCCCCGCCTTGCTCATCAAAGTTCCCCAGGTCGGAGGGCAACCCAGTGCAGATTTGTGCCGGTTTTGATTCGGCGGAGTTCGACTAATGCGGCCGCATGATCACGCAGGCGGCCCCGCTGCCAGCATGTGGACGCGTCCCGGTAACCCCCGGCTTGCGGTTCAGAGTTTTGTTTCCGTGGGCGTAGCGGCACGTCGGGTCAGTATTGTCAGCAAAAATATCTGTAGCTGTGGCACGGCCGGAAACGTACGATTCTCTGATTATGCGACTGTGACAGGTCCGCATCTGAGTGTTGACCTTGCCGAAAAATAGCCATAAATACGAATGTGAATTTGATCGGGAAGGTCACAGCCAGCTGCTTCGCAAGTTTTGGCTCGGGAATCATGGGGGGTAAGTGAAACCGCCGGGAATCTTTCAACCGCCCTATTTCGCGCGCCCTCAGACACAGCCGAAAATGGTTCGTTCACTCTGGGCGCTTCTCGTGACACTTTTTATCTTCGTTCTGATCTTGTGGGTAGAAAGACCGACGCTTGCGCTCGGTGAGGGATCGTGCGCCGTGCCCGCAATCGGCGGCGATCGGCCGCGCTCGCGGGAGCGTGATCAGCGGCGCGTCTAGCCGGTCAATTCTCGAGAGACCTCCGATTGATGCCCCATGGCTGGGATCGAGCCAGCAGGGGGTTAGCGGAATGGGAGGGGAATGTGTTCCGGGTAGTCCCATTCCAGTTCGAGGCGGTGGCCTCGCGTCGTCTCGGGAACGGCGGCGGTGATCTCGTTTGCGATACCGTCCCGGATGAAGTCAAGGGTGCTTTCATCGGGAGCAACCGCATGAACGGTCAGTGCGCGGCCGGTGTCGGTGAGGAGCACCGCTCCGACGCCCGGAATTATCACAATCGACTCCGTGTCGGAAAATGGCACCTTCTTGAACCGGTCGAACCCGTTCCTCACAACGTTTACCCACAGAGGCGAATCGACCGAAGCGATCGAAAGTCGAAGTGCAATCATGCGATTGAGCGTGATCCGCCAAGGTTGCCGCCCGCTAAACAGAAGGTGACAGTAGCCTGAATCCACAAATGCTGGCAGCTGACAGTCGCTACATCGAAGGGCGCCCCTCCCGGTCGGAATCCGCTCTCAACTGCGGTTTCGCGAGCACCTCAATGAGCCGCCCTGTGGTGGCTTGCTTGCGAGCTGCCAAGGTCCCGGCATTTTTCGCTTCTTGCTCGGGGTGCACCGGATGGGCGCAGCCAGCAGAAACCTCGACGCGAATGACATCAATCAGCGATGTGCGCAGGACCAGGACGGCGTAGTCGGTGTCCGGTGAGTGCGTTGCGGCCACCGTCCGCGATAAACCGACTCACTTCAATCTTCACTCCGGCAACGGGCGTGGTCTTACCGAACAGACAGCCGGCCATTTCTTTCTGCCCCCAGAAAGACACCCCACCGGTCGATGCGTAACTGGCAACTTCCATAAAGGTGAGACCCTGTGACTCGAGAGCGGTCCTCCGAATCTCTCTGCGCCTGTTCTGCTCCCTGAAGTGCTGATGGCGGAACGTCACGCAACCCGTTCAACGCACACGCAGCGAGGGCGAGAGCTTCAAGCACAGCGTCAGCAGCTCCGACGTTGTGGGGCTTCATGTTTCACGGATTTCTCGGCGGATGACCCCCCTTATCGGTACAGCCGCGCCGAGAGATAATAATAATGAGTATTCCGCAGTAACGTATGCTTTTCGTATGACTATCGACGGGGTGGAACAAACACGGGCGCAACATGCCCTGGCTCTGATTTCGAGGGATACCGTCGCCCGCGAAATCTTTATCACTGCATACGCGGGACACGGAGATGCACTTGATCTCCTCAGCCGCGCTGCGACCGATGTGCCTCCTGCGCCGTCAGAAACCCTGCGGGAGCTACGTCGACAAGCATTCGGCAGAACACATACGCCCGCTGAGGAGAATGCCGCCAGAGCGGCGCTTACGGCGATTAGCGACGCAAAGGCAGTTCAGGCCGCCGATTCCAGAGCCCTGCGTGCCGCGATCGTGACTACCGAAGAATGGGCAACGTCCAAGACATCTCCACAAGCAATTGACAACACGGGAGCGTTACCCCGCCCGGGTGCGTCGACGAGCGCCGGACCTGCGCCTGAGCCTCATCGTTTTATGTTCCGCCCGCTCGTACTCGCCAGCCTCGTCGTTGCCTCGATGGCCATCGGGGCGCTCATCGTGACGCTGTGGACCAACCCGGTCGGAGGCGGCGCTGCGGCCGACTACAGTCCAGCGAGTAGCGCCGGCGCCACACATACGGTAAAAAACGTCGCGCAAGGCACCGACTCAGTGGATTACGGCACCATAAAGTCAACCGGCCAGGGAAATCATATGGCTGCTGCGCAGTGGTTTCTGAGAGCAGCGACGCCGTCGGACATCTTTCCGAGCGCTGCTCTCATCGACGGGCTGACCGCGTCATCAACTCGTCTCGTCGGAGGCACCCCGAGAAAGATTAAAATCTGGGTGGGTAAGACCCATGACGACCGCGTGTGTCTCATCATGACTGCGCCGTCCGCGCAGGGCGCGCTCGAATCTATAAACAGTTGCGCTAATGCACAACAATTCGATGCGATGGGGCTTGGCCTCCATGCTGGCGGGTACCAGGCGATCTGGATGGGCCAGACCGTCTCCGTTTTCTCGGATCTGACCCGAGCGACCACGCAGTAGCTCGTTCCTGCGCACATGCTCTCTGAGTGCTGGCTACCCGCGATCCGAAAAGACGCCAGTGCTCACATTGAGCTAGTTCACGCAGCCGGTACTGCTGCCTTCATCACCCCTCTCGAAGGCTCGGGCAGCGCGCTCGGTCCACTCCTGATCTCGTGCGGAATGCTGTTCCTCGCCTTCGGTCCACCCGACCGGAAACGGAGCATCTAGATCCCCGCCACTCCGTTCTGCGGCAGACTCCGTTCTGCGGCAAACTCCGTTCTTCCCCCGGCGCAGTGCCCGCCTGAACTTGCTGTACCAATACCGTCTCAGGAAAGCCGCCCGGTTCGGCGGGGGCGAGCCATCGACCCTCCAGCCGGATCAGCGGAGTGACGGCGACGACTGCAGTGGGATCGCCGGCCGGAATCGCGCCGAGAACGCGCGGATGGTCGGGCGGATCCCAATCAACCGGCACGTCGATGGCATCCGAATCCAGAACGACAAGCACCAACGGCAGGATGTCATGCACGTATTCGCTATCAAGAACGTGCTGGATGGCCTCGGCCTTTATCGCGTGGTCGTAACCCACCTCATCCAATGAGCAACCGTGGGTGGCGGCCTCCTGCGAGCCAATCGCCACGCTCGACTCCCAATCGTCGGCAGCGGCGACGTGGTCGAGCAATTTCCCGGTCATTCCGGGCAGCACCGAACGTTGTGCTGGACGATGAGAATCGAACAGTCGCGCATAATTCCGCTCATCAGAGCGCCGTCAATTCGACAGTGCTGTCGATCAGCTTCGCTTCATCGACCGCACGGCCGGAGCGAATCAGTTGCTGCACCTGGTCGTTGACGTCCCACACATTCACGTTCATGCCTGCCACCACCATGCCACCGGCGATCCAGAAAGCAATGAACTCCCGCTTATCGCGGTCGCCCCGGTAGACGATCCGGGCGGTGTCAGTGAGGGGAGGGTAGCCGGAATATTCCATGCCAAGGTCGTACTGGTCGGTATAGAAGTACGGGATCGCGTCGAGCACGGCGGGCTCTCCGAGCATCGATCGGGCCGCGACGGTACCGCCAGCGATCGCGGTCGCCCAGTGCTCGTTTCGCATCCGCTTCCTGATCACCGGGTGGTAGGCATTGGCGACGTCACCGGCCGCGAAGACATCAGCCATACTCGTGGCCAAATGCTCATCCACGACGATGCCGTTATCGACTTCGAGGCCAGCTGCTTCGGCCAGCGAGGTATTGGGAATCGCGCCGATTCCCACCACAACCAGATCCGCGGGGATGACGCCACGGTCGGTGACCACTCCGGTCACTGACGTTCCCGACTGCTCGAAGCCGACCACACTGGTTTCCAGGCGGAAGAGAACCCCGTGTGATTCGTGCACGCGCTGGAACAGCGTGCCTAGCTCTTCGCCGAGCGGGCGGGCCAACGGCACCTTCTCCGGTCCCACAACGGTGACGGTGTTCCCGTACCCGCGGGCGGCTGCGGCCAGTTCCAGCCCGATCCAGCCCGAGCCGACAAAGACGACCTCCCGGCCACCACCACTCAGCGCGGAGCGAAGATTTTCGCTGTCTTCCACGGTGCGCAGATAGTGGATGCCGTGGGACCGGGCTCCCGGGATGTCGAGCTGCCGCGGCGCCGAGCCGGTGGCCAGCAACAACCGGTCGAAGGGTACCGTCCGACCAGACTCGAGCGTCACGGAATGGTCTTCGAGCGTCGTTGCCGTCTGACCCGTGGCGAGGATGATGCCGTGCTCCCGGTACCACTTGGCCGGATGGACGAAAATACTGTCACGTTCTGCGCCACCGGAGAAGTATTCCTTCGATAAGGGCGGACGTATATAGGGATCGTGATTCTCGCCCGCAAACAGGTGGATCTGCCCCTCAAAACCGCTCTCCCGCAGTTGACCCGCAGCAGTGGCGCCAGCCAGGCCGCCCCCCAGAATGACGAATTGCTGCTGGACCATAGACGCTCCTATATGCGGTTGAGGGTGATCAGAGTGGGCTAGCGAGTCGACGTGCTTGCAGCGCTGTCGCCACGGTGGTGTTGAGTTCGATCCAGGAGACGGCGAACTTCTCAATGCCTTCTCGCTCCAGGGTGGTGGTCACTTCGTCGTAGGAGATACCGAGCGCCCCCAGCTGATCGAGCAGTTGCCTCGCCTCCGGGTAACCCCCGGTGATGGTGTCTCCACCGACGCGACCGTGATCGAAAAACGCCTGCAGTGTCTTTTCCGGCATCGTGTTCACCACACCCGGCGCGATGAGTTCCTCCACATACAGCGTGTCCCTCAGTGAGGGATTCTTCACCCCCGTGGAGGCCCACAGCGGACGCTGCCGGTGGGCGCCGAGGCCGAGCAGGCGCATGGCACGTTCGGTCGAGAATTCACGACTGTACAGTTCGTGGGCCAGACGTGCGTTCGCAATACCGGCCCGACCGAGTATGGCCAAAGCTTCGGGCGTGCCGATCTTCTCAAGCCGCCGGTCCACCTCGGTGTCTACCCGGGAGACGAAGAACGAGGCTACCGAACTGATATCGGCTAGGTCGGTCCCGGCCGCGTCGGCGCGCTCCAGACCGCTCAGATAGGCCTGAATCACGCCACGATAGCGGTCAAGGCTGAAGATCAGGGTCACGTTCACGCTGATCCCGCGAGCGGTCGCTTCGGTGATTGCGACGAGCCCGTTCTCGGTCGCGGGGATCTTGATGTACACGTTGGGGCGGCCGACGGCGGCGTGTAGTCGTTCCACCTCGTCGAGAGTGGCGGCCGCGTCGTCAGCGGTATCCGGACTGACCTCGATCGACACCCTCCCGTCGAGTCCATCCGTTTGGCGGAAAATCGGCAGGAAGACATCGCAGGCATCCGCCACATCCGCCGTGGTGAGCGCGAAGACCGTCTCAGACGCAGAAGCACCCGCGGCCGCCATCGTCGACAACTGTTGGTCGTAGGCGTTCCCACCAGACAGCGCGGCCGCGAAAATCGTCGGATTGGTCGTGATACCGACCACGTTGCGCTCGTCGATGAGGTCCTGGAGACCACCGGAGTGGATGCGGTGCCGGGAGAGGTCATCCAGCCAGATACTCACGCCGGCGCCAGAGAGGGATCGTGTGCGCGACTCCGCGTTCTCGGCCATGCCCTGCTCCTCAACTCTTCTTCGACGCTAGGCCTAGCCAATCTTTTTGTCAAGATTTACAATTTTAGAAAGTAGGCTTGGGCCATGGATCTTCACAAGGGGATCGTCGCCGCTGCGGCGCTCCATGATCCGGTGCGCCGGAGCCTGCTCGAGTTGGTTTCTGCCCGCGCGCATCCGGTGACCCGGGATGCTGCTGCCCTGGCCCTCGGCGTTTCCCGAAGCACGGTAGCGTTTCATCTCGACCGGCTCGTCGAGGCCGGCTTGCTCGTCGTGGACTACAACCGCACCAGTCGTCGTGCCGGCCCCGGTTCGGGCAGGCCGTCGAAGACCTACTCGACCGCGCAGGACGAGCTGCAATTCTCGTTTCCGGAACGCCACTACGACCTGATGGCCGATCTGCTTGCCACCGCGGTAACGACCGCCTCCGGTGCCGACTCCGCGTTGGAGGCCCTCCACGCCGCGGCGAGCATCGCAGGTCGGGACGCAGGGTCTGCTGCTGGCGGTTTTACCCAGCTGCTCGCCTCCTCCGGATACGAGCCGACACCCGGTGGGCACGGTACGGTGCTTGCCAATTGTCCGTTTCGCCGCCTTGCCCGTGATCACACCGCGATCATCTGTGAAGCGAATCATTCGTTCTTGAGCGCAGCGGCCGAAGCGACCGGCCATGATCCGGCCATGGTAATTCTCGAGCCCACCACCGACGGATGCTGCGTGAGGATCGCCGGCTGATCTCGTTGATCTGGCGGATGGCGCGAATGCGCTGGTCGGGGGGGACCTGTCGCATTATTTTCTTCCACGCCGACTGGTCGACTCGTCGGCTCGTTAACAGCCGTCATCACGCCAGAACAGTCCGATCGTTCCGGGACATGGTCTCCCATTTTCTTCACTCTGCCTTTTGCGACCGTGAAGACGCATGCTTGAGTACACGGAGTCCAGCATGACCGAAGAAACCTCACGGGTCCGTTCCGACGACCGAGTGCTTTCCGTGCGTCTGGGCCGAACTGGATTCACGAGATCACCAAATCCGCCGAGGGCAACAGAATCCGCCCGACCAGCACCTGCACCGTCACCTCTCCCGGATTCTCGTGCTCCGACAGGTACTGCCCCGATTACAGGGCGATGAGAGTTTGCCGCAGATGATGTCCTGTCCGCCGAAGACCGTCTCGGCGCTCCGCCCGCTCGCCGCCCGTATGGCCGGTTCCCGGCGATGGCGGCCCAGGGCGATCAACCACCCTTTCGGCATCACGGCACCTCGGCTTTCTCAGCGGACAACAGATGCACGAGAACGGCGGCCTCGCTGATCTCGACGGCTTTGGACGCCGTCACCACGGTCAGGTTTCCGTGCCGGGCAAGTGCAGCGAGATGCGTCAGGATCTCCGCGCGAGTGGGATCCTGCAGTTCCTTCCGGTACCGGACGACGAATTCCGTGAACAGATCCGGATCGTGGCCGTACCATTTGCGCAAGGCGGTCGTCGGGGCGATGCCCTTCTGCCATTCATCGAAATCCGCGCGTTCCTTGCTCAGCCCACGCGGCCACAGCCGATCCACCAGCACCCTCGTGCCATCTCCCCGTGCCCGCTCGTCGTACGCACGACCCACCCGAATGTGGTGTTGGGGCGCACCGGTACGCATACGACCCCCGGTTACGGGAACGACATCCTCGTGAGCTGATTCGACCACTGCGTCAGTCTGCGCGATTCAGCCTTCCTTCGAAGGGACGAAGGTCCCCTGATCCGCACGGTCTTCCGACCGGAGCTGGTTCAGAGCCCACGGAGTCGCTCAGCGACTCCTCTGCTCCCCAAGATGTTCGCCCGCGCCCACTAGCCTGTGCACATGACGGACAGCGCTTCTCTTCCTCCGACGGTTCCGAAGCCCGTTCGCACCGGTGCGATCGCCAGCGCGATTGCTGTCGCGGGCCTCGACTTGCAGGAGGGCAAGAGGATCCCCCGCCGCTGGGTTGTTGCCTGGGCCCTCTGGGACTGGGGCGGGGCCGCGTTCAACGCCGTGATCACGACCTTCGTCTTCACGGTGTATCTCACTTCGAGCTACTTCGTGGATCCCGCGATCGTCGCCGCCCGCGACGCCGAGACCTCGCCGACGGGCGCTGCCCACCGGGCGTTCACCGCGGTCCAGGCATCCCTCACCTCGAACCTGGGCTTAGGGCTCGCACTCGCCGGCATAATCGTTGCCCTCATCGCGCCGGTACTCGGGCAGCGGACGGATGGCTCGGGCCGCCGCAAACTCTGGCTCGCCATCAACACCGGAGCGGTCGTCGTGATGACCGCCCTCATGTTCTTCGTCGAGGGGAAGCCCGCGTTCTTTCTACTTGGGGTCGGCCTCGTCTCCGTGGGTACCATCTTCTTCGAGATCGCCACCGTCAACTACAACGCCATGCTGATTCAGGTGTCCACGCCGAAGACCGTCGGCAAGGTGTCGGGGCTCGGCTGGGGTGCCGGCTATCTCGGCGGCATCGTTCTGCTGCTGTTCGTGCTGCTCGGCCTCGTGGGGTTGACGGCCGACTCCGGCGGATTTCTCGGCATTCCCCATGACGACGGCCTCAACATCCGCCTCATCGCGGTGATTGCAGCTCTTTGGACACTCGCGTTCTCGCTGCCGATCCTGTTCGTCGTACCCGAGATCAGCCGCGAGAACCGACGCGACCGGGTGGGGTTCTTCGCCTCCTATCGCGTGCTGTTCCGTGACATCGCGAACCTGTGGCGCGAGAGCCGAAACACCGTCCTGTTTCTTATTTCGAGCGCACTATTCCGCGACGGGCTTGTCGGGGTGTTCACCTTCGGCGGTATCCTCGCGCAGGGCACCTTCGGATTCTCCAGCAGCCAGGTGATCATCTTCGCGATCGCAGCCAACGTGGTCGCCGGCGTCAGTACCGTCATCTCCGGCCTCCTCGACGATCGCTTCGGCGCGAAGCCGGTGATCGTGGTGTCGCTCGTCGGACTGATCATTGCCGGCCTCGGAGTCTTCTTCGCCCACGACCTGGGAGCGAACGCGTTCTGGATCGGTGGGCTCACCCTCAGCCTGTTCGTCGGACCGGCACAATCCGCGAGCCGTTCCTTCTTGGCGAGGGTGACTCCGGCAGGACGCGAAGGCCAGGTGTTCGGCCTTTACGCCACCACCGGGCGCGCGGTGAGCTTCCTCGCGCCGGGGCTATTCGCGCTCTTCGTCGCCGTGGCGGGGGCTCAGTACTGGGGAATCCTCGGTATCGTGATCGTGCTGGTGGTGGGACTTGTACTGCTGATCCCGGTGAAGGCGCGGTCCAACTGAGCGCCCTCCTCCCAGAACGTTCGTTCCCTCCCGTCAGGTTTGGGCCCGTTCGCGCGGGACCAAACCTGACGGGAGGAAACAATCGCGCCATGGATGACACAGCGCACGCGCTCATGACAGGCTGAAGTAATGACTTCCACTGCCGACAAAGCCGCCCTTCTCACCACCCTCCATGTCCCTGGTGAGCCACTCATCGTCGTGAACATCTGGGATGCTGTCACCGCCCGAATCGTGGCAGGTGCGAAGGGTGTCAAGGCTCTCGCGACCGCCAGCCACGCGGTCAGCTTCGCCCATGGCGTGCCCGACAACGAGGGTCTCACACTGCTGCAGGCTCTCGAGGCGGCGCGAATCATCGCCGGCGCGGTCACCATTCCGGTTTCGGTGGACTTCGAGAAGGGCTACTCAGCGGATGCCGCAGGCGTTCGTGACACCGTGGCGCAGTTGATCGAGGCGGGGGCTGCGGGCCTCAACATCGAGGACTCGCTGGAGTCGGCATCCGGTCCCCTGCGCGATCTCGAGAACTCGGTAGCCCGGGTAGCTGCCGCCAGAATCGCCGCTGATGAGGCCGGTGTGCCGCTCGCGATCAACGCGCGGGTCGACTCCCTGGTAAGCAACCCAGCCGACTGGGCGGGAGCGATGGAGCGGGCCAACCGTTATCTGGATGCGGGCGCGACCAGCATCTTCATGCTCCGGCTACCCACCGAGGGACTCGTCGAGCGCGCCATCCGCGACATCAACGGCCCGGTGTCGGTGATTTCCAACCCCACCTCGGTGACGCTGAAGAAACTCGCCGATCTCGGCGTCGCGCGCGTCAGCTTCGGACCGGGCGTGCTCGGCCTCACCCTCGCACACCTCCATAAGGCCGCGACCACACTCACGGCGCTCGGTGACTACCCCGACGAGCTCGGCTTCGAGTACTGAGCCCCCGTGGTCGGTCCCGATCCGCGGGCTGGAACCTCCCCGTGGCTGCACGGCCCACCTTCGGGCGCACGGTCCCGTAGCGGGCGGCACTAACCTCTTCTCATGACCGATCAGCGCCCCATCGGATTCTGGCTCAAACTCGTCGACCGCCTGATCGACGAACGGTTCGCCGACACCCTCGAGGAGCACGGAGTGACCCGCCGCCAGTGGCAGCTACTGAACGTGCTCTCCCGCGGACAATCCACCGGTGCGCAACTGGACGCGACACTCATGCCCTTCCTCTCCGCGGTCGACGGAGAGACCATCAACGAGCACCTCTCCGAGCTGGTGGACAGTGGATGGGTTGCGCTCTCGCCGTCGGGATACTCCCTCGCCGACTCCGGCCGAAACGCGCTCGCGGCTCTCGCCTCCACCGTGGACAAAACGCGGGCGGTCACCGCCGACGGTATCTCCGAGCACGAGTACGAAAATACCCTGGGAACCCTCGAGCGGATGGCCCAGAACCTCGGTTGGACCGAACCGACGCCCGCGGCGACCATCCGGGATGCGTCTCCTGCGCAAACTGCCACCGCGGCCCATGGAGGTAACCGCCTGACCGATCCGCTCTAGCGGCAGGCGACGAAGTCGTGTGCCGGGCCTATTTCGGAGGGCACTAGCCTCAGCGGCAGGTACGGTCCCGAAAGGCCGACCATTGTGTTTGCGCATCCTGCCGTGAGCAGCCCGTACCAGATGAGCAGCATCGTCACGAGAAACCCGACGGCGAAATTGATAGCAAGAAATCGCCTCCACCCCCGGTTCGCGGTCTCGGCGTCGGCATCCGTGATGTTCCAGAACGGCAACACCGCGATCGCGTACGGCAGCACCAGGATCGCCGCGAACGGCCCGGGGAAGCGCGTAAAAAGAAGCAGGATGCCCGCAAGGACATACACAGAGAGGGCGAGGCGCACCGTCGCACGGCCACCGATTACGGTTGCGATGGACGAGATTCCACCCTCCCGGTCGGCAACGATGTCCTGCACTGCCCCAAAGGCGTGCGAGGCGGTTCCCCAGAGAAAGAATGCCGCGAGCAGCGCCCACAACGACGGGGTGAAGGTGACCGCCGCGAGCACGAGACCGTAAATCGCGGGTGAGACGAAGTGGGTGCTCGAGGTGAGCGAGTCGATGAAGGGACGCTCCTTGAACCGCAGGCCCGGAGCCGAGTAGGCGATCACGGCGAAAACGCTGACAGCAAGAACGAACCACGACAACGGATGACCCACCACAACGAGGAACACGAGAAACGGCAGGTTGAGGATGACCGCAACACGCAGTGTCAGCCGGTGAACGCTCGGATCGAGCAATGCCCCCTCGACCCCGCCCTTACGCGGATTGTGCAGGTCGGATTCGTAGTCGAATACGTCGTTGATTCCGTACATTGCGAGGTTGTACGGGATGAGGAAGTAGATCGTACCCACGATGAACACCAGGTCGATTTGGCGCGTCGACATCAGGTACGCCGCGGCGAACGGGAAAGCGGTGTTCACCCAGTTCAGAGGTCGTGATGACACGAACAGGCTCTTAAGGTTCCTCACGGATCCTCCTGGGAAGCAGCATCCACACTGACGGCAGGAGCACGGCGGCGGCAGCGGCGTAGGCGAAGTCCTCAAGCGGCGCGATTCCGACGAATACGCCGCTGATCTTGGATGCGTCGTAGCCGACGAGACCGATTCCGATCATGACATTGTCGAACATCACGGTGAACAGTAAAAGGATGCCGAGGGTCCCGGCGATAGCGAGCCAGGGCATCGCGCGTCGGGACTTCACGAGCGCGAGGCATCCGACCACCACGACCGCAGCGAGAAACAGGGCGTTGAGCTGCCAATAGTTCATGCCCGCTCCTGTTTTCGGGCGCGGAAGAGGGCACCGAGGGAGCCGAAAAGGTTCATGGTGAGGTAGCACAGAAGGCTGAGGAAGAAGAGTTCCTCCAGGGGAAATTCCGGGGCGACGACCAGCCCGGTCATAAACGAAGTCTCACCGCGGAAAAAAATGCCGAGGCCTATTCCGGAGAGATCCCACACCACGAAGAAGACGATACCCACCGCCAACACGACTGCCGCCCGCCGTGCATCACGCCAAAAAAACAGTGCAAATCGACGATCGAGCATCACCATGCCGGTGAGCGCGACGGCGAGTGCGGCAAGGTAGAGGATCGCCATCAGGCAAGCGTGCGCTGCAACGGCTCGGTGAGGGGTTCGGTCGAGCGATCACCGCGGATGCGCTTGAGCACGACCTCGGCGCTGATCAGACACATGGGAAGGCCGATGCCGGGAATCGTCGAGCCTCCCGCGTAAAACAGTCCCTCGACTTTGCGGCTTTTATTGCCGGAACGGAACATCGCGCTTTGCCCCAACGTATGTGCCGGCCCGAGGGCTGTACCCCGCCAGGCGTTCAGGTCACTCGCAAAATCACCCGGTCCGAGGGTGCGACGCAGTGTGACGCGCGAGGCGAGATCCGGGATGCCCGCCCAGACCGAGATCTGCGAGATCACCCGATCAGCGAGAGTCTCGATGCGCGTGTCCCCGTCGCCGTCGACATCCCCCTTACCGATCGTCGGGTCCGCCGGGATGGGCACGAGCACGAAGAGGTTCTCATAGCCGTCCGGAGCGGTGGAACGATCGATTCCACTCGGCTTGCAAACGTAAATAGATGCCGGATCAGGAATAGACGGATTCTCTCCAAAGATCTTGTCGAATCCCGCCTTCCAATCGCGGGCGAAGAAGAGCGTGTGATGTTCGAGCTGC
>JBKJLH010000141.1:0-19476 GCA_046597035.1 Lacisediminihabitans sp. | reverse complement strand
GTGATCGGCACCAGGATCGAGCGGAACACCAGGATCAGGATGAGCAACGACAACCCGACAACCACGACCAGGTAGAGCGGAAGTGCCGCCGACAGCTTCTCAGAGACATCGATGTTGGCGCTTGCGTTGCCAGCGACTCCCAGCGCGATCTTGCCGGAATCCGAAGAAATCGGAGACATATTACGAAGGTCGTTCACCAGGGCTTCCGTCGACACGCTCGACGGACCCCCCTTCGGAATCACCTGGAAGGCGACCACCGTGCCGTCCGTTGAGGAGCCGATCGGTGCGACTGCCGCAACATTGCCAACGGAAGTGATCTTCGTGCCGATGGCGATCTCCTGGCGCAGCAGATCGTCGCCGGTCGCCGCAGCCGGCAGGTCGGCAACAACGAGAAGTGGGCTGTTCTGGCCCGCACCGAATTTATTTTCGACGGTCTTGTATGCCCTGTACTGGCTCGACGAGGTCGCCTCCGACGACCCGACAGGCAGTCCGAGACGCATACTCATTGCCGGAAGCGCAATCACACCGAGAACTGCGACACCTGCGACCAGGGTGACGATCGCCCGCCAGGTCTTCATCGGCGTGTTCGGGACCCGCTGGGTATGGGCGTGCCCGATGGCCAGGCGTTCCTTCTTGCGCAGGATCTTCAGCCCGAGCAAGGAGAGCATCGCCGGGGTGAAGGTGATCGCCACCAGGATGGCGACCGCAACCGCCACCGCCCCGACGGTTCCCATGAGGCCGAGGAACGGGATGCCGGTGATGTTCAGCGCCAGCAGCGCGACGATGACAGTGGTGCCGGCGAACACGACCGCATTACCCGAGGTGCCGTTGGCCAGCCCGATCGACTCGTCCAGTGGCATCCCCTGCTTCAACTGGCTGCGATGCCGGTTGAGAATGAACAGCGAATAGTCGATTCCGACCGCGAGTCCGAGCATCACAGCGAGTACCACTGTCACCGAGTTGAACTGCACGATGCCCGAGAATGCCATTGCGCCGAGCGTCGCGGCGCCGAGCCCGACGCCGGCGCTGACGAGCGGAAGGGCGGCCCCGATGAGGGTACCGAGCATGACCATGAGTACGATCGCCGCCGCGATGACGCCCACGACTTCTCCCGGGCCGAGGATGCTCGGTACGCCCTGAGCGATGTCCTGCGAGACGTAGAATTTCACGCCGTCGACACCGCCCTCGGCCTTCTTCTCGATCGCGCTCTTCAATGCGGGTGAGACCAGGTTGGTGGATTTGGTGAACTGGATGGTCGCGACGGCGCTGCTTGCGTCAGTGGAGACGAATCGAATGTTCGACGAGAGATCGAGAAGCTGGGATCCGAGTTCGAGCGTGGTGCTCTGCTGGTCGAGCGTCTTCTTGCTGGCATCGATCGTCTGCTGGTTCGCGGTGAGAGCCGCCTGTTGGGCGGTGATTCCGGCCTGCTGGGCATCGAGTTTCGCCTGCGCAGCGGCAAGCTGACCGGCGGCCGTCGCCTCAGCTTTCGCGGCATCGAGTTGCTGCTGTCCCTGGTCGAGCTGTTTTTGGCCGGCGGTCAACTGGGCCTGGCCGGTCGCCAGTTGGGTTTTTCCAGCAACGATCTTCGCCCGTCCGTCGATGACCTTCTGCCGGTTGGTGTCCAGTTGTGCCTGCGTGGTGAATGGGTTGTTGGCCGTCTTCACACCGTCCATCGCGGCGATATCGGCGAGAAACTGCGTCACAGCCGTCTTCTGCGCGTCGGTAAAGGACTTTCCCGAAGTGGTCTCCAGCACCAGGCTTCCGCTGCCGCCACTCGCCTTGGGGAACTTTGCGCTCAGTTCATCCTGCACCTTGGCGGTCGCTGTGCCGGGGATGCTGATCGATGGGGATGGCGTTCCCGCGAACAGTGCGTATCCCACCCCCGCGAGGGCGATGATCACCACCCACGTGACGATAACGGTCCAGTGACGTCGTGCGGAGAATCGTCCGAGGCGATAGAGGAGACCGGCCATGTCGAAACCTCAGTCCTTCCAGTGGTGAGTGCGGTGAGTGCAGTGGGTGTGGGTGCGGGTGCGGTGCGGTGCGGGGTGGTAGTGGTGGTGGACTCAGACCGTGGGCAGATACCCGGATCTGATGGTGTCGGTGAGCCGAGTAAGGAGAACATCCCAGTCCGCCCGCGCGACAGCATCGGTGCGGCCTCCGGACTGTGCGAGCCAGCGCTTCGCGATGACGGCGACCCCGTTCATCAGCGAACCGACAAGAACCTCGGCATCGAGGGTGTCCGCCCGCGGGTAGCGGCGCACAACCTCGAGCAGAAGGCGCTCGGAGGCGCGCGCGAAAGTCTCACCGGTGAGCGCTCGCCCGCGCGCATCGTCCCCGTCCGGCACACCGAGGATCTTAGACAGTGAGGAGATCACCGACGACAGATCGGCATTCCGCAACATCTCGGCCAGTTCCATGAACATCGAGGCGCGGCTGCCATCGCCCACCGGGCTGGCAGCGACAGCGGCGATGAAGTCATCGACGATCACTTCCAGCGCATCGGCCGAAAGGGCGAGGAGCACCTCATCAATGGAGGCGAAGTGGTTGAAGACCGTTCGTCGTGCGACGTCCGACCGTTCTGCAAGCTCATCGACGTTGAACCTCGGGCCGCCGCGCTCAACTACGAGATGATGTGCCGCGGCCAGAATTGCCCCACGATGGCGCTCCTTGAGAGCGGCTCGCCGGTCGGGTCCGGTTGACATGATCACGCCTTTCACACTAGGTGCATCGTTGCACTCAGTGCACACTTTTCATCGAACTGTCAGCTATATGGCGGGTAAGAGGGAGTGCCGATGAAGCTGACCATGCCGGGACGGAGCTCGACATCAACCCTGCGGCCATTGGCGGCTCGGTCCAGCCCCATACCGTTCTTTCCACGCCGGGGCAGATTCTGGCGCTCAACGCCACCGACGAGGTAGCCGCTACCCGCACCATACGAATCTTATAAAAGCCGTCGGTCGGGCGCCTAAGCCGCAGAAGGTCAACCTTTTCTGCGGTCGGGAGATGTCACAGAAAGGTCAATCGCCCAAACTCCCAGCGTGCTCCGACAGTTAATCCCGCTATTTGTGCCCGGATAGCTCAGCCCGCGTAGGGTGCCGCAGCGAGAATCTCGACGGTCATCGGGTTTCCCGAGGGCGCGAGGTAGCTGATGGTATCCCCGGAGAGTAGCGCTGTGATTTGCATTCCCGGTTCGACGAGACCGTCATCTGGCTTGATCGTGGCATCCGCACTGCGAAGGAGTTTTCGCACTTCACCGATTCTTTCTGCCTCGAGTTCGCTCGGGCGGGAAAGGCTCGTCAGGTGGGCGAATTCTTGCGTAAGCCCCGCGAGCACAGCGGGCGGGATCCAGGTGCGCGGCTCAGGACCTTTCTGGCGAGCGCACGATCAACAACTTCCCGTGCCAAACCTAAGGCAATAACGGTGCCGATTGCGGCCAGGGCGGCGAGAAGGGGATTGGTCGAGAGCAGGGATGCGGCAAAAACGGAGACAACGACGTGGTACCCCGTGTATACGGTCGAGGCGAGGGTGGCGATGGGGAGGTATCGCGCAAATGGCAGTTTCGACGCACCCGCGGTCATCGTCACCGCTACGCGCGCCACAGGTACGAATTTGGCCGACATGAGAAAGACCGCCGGTCGACGCGCTAGCCCCTTGCGCGCCCATTCAAACATCGGTGCAACCCGTCGGTGGCGCATCCACGCCCATCGCGAGAGACCGATCCGACGCCCGTTGAGGTACGCGATCGAGTCCCCCATCGTGCTCGCGACGATCGCGACAAGGAGCACCAGCCAGACCGGAGGCCCATTGCCTGCAGCGGACAACGTGGCAAGCGCCACGACCGCCGTCTCACCAGGGACGAACGGAAAGAAGCCGTCGATGATGAGAAGTATCGCTAAAAGGACCAACGACCACGGCGATGAGGCCATGGAAAGAAGCAGGTCTGTGGGATTCATGGGCACATCAGGATTCCCGAGCTCGGGGGTACGTACGGAGGGGAGAGAACCACTGAAATATCATGACGCATCTGCTCCCAGTTGAAACTTCACTACATCACCACCGGCTGGGCGTCGACCACCAGCACAATGATCAGCGGACGGTTTTAAGATCGGGAGCCACACCATGAGGGTGGCTGCACTGATCGTGCGAGCTCCGTCGGCCACCGCCCGGCGTGACGAGAACGAGGGCACACAGCAGCGAAAAGATGAACGATGTGTGGCCGCTCGGGAAACTGTCGTTCGATGTCTCGAAGATCAAGGTCTGAACCGACGAGTGCGGCGGGTGCGGACGCAGTTGACGAGGGGTTCGAATCCGTACTGGATACCGAGGGCGATCGCATCCAGCACCGGCGCGCGCACCGAGCTGAGCGTTACAAGAGAGTTGAGTTCTCGGCCGGACTGTCCCAACGATTTCGCGATGAACCCACCGCCGACCGCGAGGATCAACAGGGCAATTCCCAGGAGGAGAACCGGCCAGGTTCGAAAGGGGGAGCCCGAGCGGGGTGAGTGTTGATCGATTCACTAGCTCACCAGGGGATTTTTGCTGCGAATTCATGATGGCGAATATCGGAGCGGGACGACAAGGGTGATCGTGGATCCGATGTCGGGTGCGGATTCGATCGATACTCGGCCGTGGTGCGCCTGGGCGATCCTCTCGACAAGCGCAAGCCCGAGGCCATGTCCCTGAGCAGCGTGAGCTGTCGTGCCGCGCCAAAATCGGTCGAATGCATGCTGCACTTCATCCGCGGTCATACCACTGCCCGTATCCGCGATCGAGAAGGTCGCATTTTCGGCATCGTTGGTCGCGGTCAGGCTCACCGTTCCGCCCTCGGGGGTGAATTTCATCGCGTTGTCGAGCAGATTGACCACTGCCCGAACGAGCAGAGAGGGGATGCCGTTGATCAACGCAGGAGCATCGGAATGGGTCGTGAGGCGGTCCGTAAAAGCGGCTGACCCTGGATCGCTCGTCGCGCGGAGGACCACGTCATTTCCCGATATGGGGCGCAGACGTGACTCGAAATCAATGTTCGAGTGCTGAGCGAGGAGAAGAAGATCCTCGGTGAGTTGAACCAGGGTTTGGGTCGCATCGAGAGAAGCGGTGATCGCGCGGCGATACTGTTCTTCCGATCGTCGACGGGATAGTGCCAATTCCAGTTCGCCGCGAATGACGCTCAGCGGGCTTCTCAGCTCGTGGGAGGCGTCGTCGACAAACTGTTGTTGCTGTTCGTAGTTCTGACGGAGGGGAGCAAGTGCCGCCCGGGCCATCCAATAACTGGTGAATGGCACAACGACGCAGAGGACAGCGAACCCGGCAATCAGCGCAATGCGTAGGTGGGTAAAGCCCAATTCGGCGGCACCGACAGCGCCCGGGCCGTCCCGGCTCGCCGCGTCGAAATCGAAGGTCCCCGTTACGAAGAGATAGATTCCGATCGCCAGAGCACCGAACAGCACCAGTTGAATGACCGTATAGACGATAGTGAGTCGGCGAAGGGCGGAGGCGAAAATCATTCAGCACCCGATCCGGCGGAGCGGGCAATGATGTAACCGGCGCCGCGTCGCGTTTCGATGATATCGGTCTCGCCGGGGAGGGTGAGTTTCCTTCTGAGGTACCGGATGTAAGTCTGGACCACGTTACTGAACCCGTGATAGTCGCTGTCCCAGGCGTGATCTATCAGTTCGCTCGAGCTGATGATGGTATCTGAATTGCGCATCAGATATTCGAGCACCGCATACTCCTTTGCGGTGAGCGGGATGTCTCTTCCCGCACGGTGCGCGATTCGAGTCGCCGGATCGAGGGTGACGTCCTGGGCAGTGAGCGTTGGCCGGTGAGCGCGGGGCGATCGCCGCAACAGAGCCCGAACACGCGCGGTCAACTCGGCAAGATGGAATGGTTTGACCAGGTAGTCGTCGGCTCCCGCGTCGAGAGCGTCCACTTTGGAGTGAAGGGTGTCAAGCGCGGTGAGCATGAGTACCGGGGTGTGGGGATTCAGCTGTCGAATTCGTCGGCACACGTCGATCCCGCCTCGGGCAGATCCAGGGAGCATCAGGTCGAGAACGACCAGGTCGTAGGTCTCGATCTCGATCGCTTCTATGGCCGCCGGTACGGTGAAGGCGACATCGACTGCGTATCCGGACTCGGTGAGTGTTCGCCGAACGATGTCCGCGATGCGGGTGTCGTCTTCGACGACGAGCAACTTCACGAGAGTACGTGGTTCATGGGAAGGCCTCTTGGCTCACTGCTTTGAGCTCACGGTGGGTGTCGACGGTACTACAGGGCGGCTCACCATCCGAGGTGAGCATCCGAGGTGAGCCGCCGAGGTGCGGGATTTCGATTAGCCACCGACCACCTCCCCCGTTCCCTTGCCCTTCACTGCCGTGCCGTGTGCGAGCGCGGCGCCCTTTGCGCTCACCTCTATCGCGAAGTCCACCCGATTGGTCGAGTTTCGGTAGAGGCTGAACTTATTCTCGCTGAAGTGGTTCGGGCCGGCCTGGTTGTCGAAGAAGACGGTAGCCGAGGCCCCGGCGGCCACGGTCACGCCTGTAAGCGGAACATAGTATGACTCCGATTTTTTCGTCGTGGTGTCTGTCATCGTGTAGAACACCTCAAATCCGGAGAGCGAGCTCGACGAGGAATTCTTCACAGTAACCTGCAGTCGATCGGCTATGGGCTTTTTGGTGGCCGGGTCGACGTTGTTCTCCGCCATCGCGCTGACAACGGTCAGACCGGGAGTGGTGCTCGCATTGACGATCGGGTTCGTCGAAACGGGGAGAACGGCCGACGCGCCACCGGCACCGGGTGAGGCGGCAGCATTGGGTGCCGTTGCAGGTGCGCTGCCCCCCTGCCCGACGACAATGATCCCGATGACGACGGCGACGGCGACAATGACCGCCGCGATGATGATTTTAGACTTCATGATTACTTCCTTTGCAGAGTGCGCCTGGTCGTAGAAACCATGGCGAAGAACACGGACGCGACGCTCGCGACCGCGAGGGTGATGGCATAGGGGAACAGGTCAGCCCAGATATACGACAGTGGCTGCTGGTTGTACTGCGCCTTGATGCCGAGGAACCCGAACGCCAACCGTTCGAAGTGCTTCTCAATCGACGCCACCTCGATACCATTTCGAATAGCATCGAATCCGGCGAAGTGAGCCATCACCGTGAGCTCGTCTACCTTCTTGATCTGTAGCGAGGCGAATAATCCGCCGGGTACCTGGTTGTCGGGGTCCATGGTGTCGCCGATCTGGGGCATGATCAGCACGACGACAAGCCAGATGACGAGGCCGACGATCAGCCCTGTGCTGAGTTGGCGGGCGAGTACCGTCACGCCGACGGATAGCGCACTCCAGAACACGAGATACACCCAGGCTGCCGCCGACGCGATCAGGATGCGAATGAGGTCATGGCTGTTGAGCGCGGCGCCGCCAACAGTCGCAATCGCACCAGTGGACACGACGGTGAGGAACGCGACGACAAGGAGCCACACAACGGAGAGCCCGAGGAGCTTGCCCCCAACCAGCGAAAACCGGCCGAGGGGGCGGGTGAGCAGGAGGTCGAGCGTGCCGCGGTATTTTTCCTTGGCGATCGTTCCGTAGCCGAGGACCACCGCGAACAGGGCCCCGAGAATCTCGATGTATTCCATTCCCCCGCGGAGCAACTGCAGCGGAAAGAGCTGTGGAGCCGCAGGCACGACCGAACTACCCGCGCTCGCCAGCTGGTGCACGTACAGGGTGTAAGCATCCAGCTGCACTTTGAAGTCGGCGGCTCCGATGACCACCGAAATGACGACGGCGAAACTGAGGAATCCGACCAGTATCCCCAGCAATGGATCGCGCCGGAGGTCGAGCAGCTCCTTCGAGGAGATCGTGACGATGTTAGTCATGGAGATGTCAGTCATTGAGATGTTAGTCATTGAGTGGGCTCCTCAGTCTCTTGCGAGGTGTCGCCGCTACAAGGGCTACCATCACGGCCAGAAATAGGATCAGCACGATTATGGCTGTGGCCGGACTGCCCGTGACCGCGCTGTCCTGCAGCACGATGCCGGCGGCACGCTTGAACTGTTCGGTAACGGCCAGTGGCCCGGTGAAGACATTGATGACATCGAAAATCCCTCCACTGGGCGGCGGTATTGACGGCACTGGATTCAACAGCGCCACCGGTCGCGCCGCGGTCCCGAGCTGCGGAAGTACAAACGCGATGATGCTCCACGCCACGAACGGAGCAAGCAGGGCAGTGGTCTCTTTCCTGCTGTAGGTGCCGGTGAACATCCCGAGCAGAGCGAATGCGGTCAGGAGGAGCCAGGAAAGACCTGCGAACGCTGCAAGCCGCAGCGTCGAATCCGGGCCGAGAATTGCTCCGGTGATGACGCTGATACTCGCCCAACTGATGATCGTGCTGATCCCGATCACCACCGCGATCACAACACTCAATGCCGAAAGCTGCCCGAGCAGGCGCCCGACCGTGCCGATCGGGCGACTCAAAATCAGTGTGAACGTTGCAGCTTTTCGATCGCGGAGCGTTGCCTGTACGCCAAGCACAATCGCCATCAGCGCTCCGATCAGCACTACATAGATGACCGAATTATGGGCGTAATAGAGCGGCGAAGTGCCGGCAAACGGGTTCGGGGCCGTCGTGAGCCCCGCGGAAGTGATCTGCGTGTATACCGCCGTGACGGTGCTGCGCGCCGACCACCCGATGAACGACGAGACCGAGACCATGCCAAGAAAGACGACCAGCAGGAGCTGCGGGATGCGGGCCCGCGCGGTGCACAACAGCTCGTGCCGAAGCGATGCGAAGAATCCGTTCACCGTACGGGCTTCGATTCGAGTTGGAAATATACTGCCTCGAGCGAGTCATTGCCCGGGAAAGCATCGAGGGTTCCCTCCATGGAATCTGTGTGCACCAGGCGGCCGTTTCGCAAGATCCCGATGCTCGTACAGGTTTTCGTCACCTCGGAAAGGAGATGCGTGTTCATAAAGATCGTCATTCCGACTTCGCCGTTCAGGCGGGAGATAGTCTCCCTCAGCCCCCGGACGCCCTCCGGGTCAAGCCCCGAGGTCGGTTCGTCGAGGAAGAGCACCGCGGGCGAATGGAGAATCGCCTGGGCAATTCCGATCCGCTGCCGCATCCCCTTGCTGAAACCGCCGATGCGTCGGTTCTCCACGCCCTCGAAATCGAGGAACTTCAGCACCTCGGAAATGCGCGAATCCGGCTTCTTCATACCCGAAAGGCGCCCGAAGAACCGAAGATTCTCTCGCACCGTCAGGTGATCGTAGAACTGCACGTTCTCCGGCAGGTACCCGATCGACCTGCGAACGTCGTGGGCTTGGTCGGCCACGTCGAAGCCGTTGACCAGCGCGGTACCGGCGGTCGGAGGCAACAGCGTGGTGAGGATGTTGACGGTCGTCGTCTTGCCCGCACCGTTATGCCCGAGGAGGCCGAACACCTCACCCTGGGCCACTGTGAGCGTGAGATTGTCGAGAGCCTGCCTTGGCCCGTACGAAACCGCCAGCGCGTGAGTCTCAATGGCATATTCAGTCATGTCTTCGACGCTATTCGGGTGAACGTGAGACCAGCGTGAGAGAGCATCAGGGCTTAGACGATTGTCGGTCCGCCCACCGGGTCAATTGGATCAGCGATCAATTTCTACGCCGTCACGGGAAGGGTGATGACGAATGCGACACCGCTTTCCCGTCCGGGCAGTGAGGAGACAGAGATTTTCCCGCCGTGTGCCACTGCGATCTCTTGGGCGATAGCCAATCCAAGCCCGCTGCCTCCGTCACCGGTACGACGGGAGCGGGCATCGTCCAGACGGGTAAATCTATCGAAGATTCGCGTTCGATCTTCGACTGGCACGGGAGGACCATCGTTGCAGATCGTGATCACAGCACTTTTTCCTTCAGCCTCTATTGCGATAGTGACTTCGGTTCGCGCATGCCGTGCGGCGTTGTCACCGATATTTCGCACCATCCGGGCAAGATCACGGGATAATCCTGAAGTCCGAATCGCATCGAGTCGGCCGAGACGAACGTTGACGTTGCCGAGAGCTTCCAGTCGGTGAAACTCGCCGAGGACGATTTCGTCCAGATCGATCTGTTCGAAGGATCGACGCTGTCGCCCCTCATCGGTATGCGCGAGAAACAGTAGATCCTCGATGAGCGCCGTCATACGAATGGCCTGCACCTCGACACGTTCAAGCGTGCCGACGGCATCGGCCCCGTCACCGAGGGCGAGAGCAACTTCGACCTGCGCCCGTAACACGGCGAGCGGGCTCCGAAGTTCGTGTGATGCGTCGCCGACGAATCTCTTCTGCCTCTGCGCGGATGCCTGAAGTCGATCGAGCATTTGGTTGACAGTCACAGCGAGCCGAGAAACTTCATCGCGAGATTGCGGGACCGGAACCCGCTGGCTCAGGTCAGCGCCAATGGATACAGCCTGCTGACGGATTCTTTCAATCGGCCGAAGCGAACGGCCCACGGCAAACGTGATGGTCAAAGCGAGCACCGCAATCAGGGCAGGCAACGCCGCCGAGAGCGACCACGCCAGGCTATTGGTCGCAGCATCAACTTGCGCGAGCGAGGTTGCTATGTAAATCCAACCCGGCCCGTTCGCCAGCGGTACAGCGTGGACCGCCACGCGGTAGGAATCGGATCGGTTTCCGACCGGAAGGCTAGAAATGGTGAGGAACGTATCTGATATGCCCGGCGGATGAGTGCGAAGGATCGGCAACTCGCCAACAACATTTGCGGACGCCGACACGACGGAGTTCGAGGAATCGACCACCTGGATCAGGTTGCTGTCGTCGGGCTGTGCGGGCAATGTCGCCGGGACAGGAGCGCTCGATACCAGTGAGGAAATATCCTGTGCACGGGTCGAGGCTGCGGAATCGAGATTCGCTAGCAACGATTGGTGCACAAGTGCGACAAGGGCAACAGCCCCGATGGCGAGCACGGCAGCAAGCACCGCGCTGGCAGCGATGGTGACGCGAGCCCGCACCCCCCAGGTGTGTATTTTTGGCCACGACATGATGTTCATCGCAGCCGGTTGCCGGCGCCGTCCAGCCGCCCATCGACGAGCCGGTACCCGACACCCCGCACGGTTTCAATGGTGTGTCGCGCGAATGGGCGGTCGACCTTGCGTCGAAGGTATCCCACGTACACCTCCACGACATTCGAATCGATGTCGAGTTCGGCATCCCACACATGTTCCGCGATCATGGCACGGCTCACAACCATTCCGCGGCTACGCATCAGGTATTCGAGCAAGGAGAATTCGCGCGCAGTCAGGTGGATTTCGACTTCACCTCGCCAACATTGGCGGATGGCGGGATCAAGAAAGAGGTCGCCGACGTTCAAGACCGGTGATCGATCCGTCGGCGCCCGCCTCAACAGCGCCCTGATGTGAGCCAAAAGCACAACGAAGGAGAACGGCTTTGACAGGTAGTCATCCGCTCCCAGATCGAGCGCGTCCGCTTCATCATGTTCACCGTCCTTCGCGGTCAGCATGAGAATGGGCACAGTCGAGCCCGCCTGTCGAAGTCGTTTGCACACCTCATATCCCGAGAGTTGAGGCAACATGATGTCGAGAACTATCAGGTCAAAGACGTTTTCCGTAGCCATCCACAGACCATCCACTCCATCTGCAGCACGCTCGACTACGAATCCCTCCGCGCCCAACCCGGTTGAGAGGGCAGCGGCCATTGCCACGTCGTCTTCGACAACCAGGACACGCATGATTCATACCCCCTGTACTGATTCTCCGTACTGACCCTCTGGACTGACCGTCTGGCGATCATCGAAATTGAGAGTGCCCTTCCGAGTCTGCTCTCCGGAGCTAAGACTGCGATAAGAAACCCTGACAAGGCGGGGCGCTGGGTAAACCCCCAGTCGCACTTATCGCGGTCTTACGTGAGGGTGACATGTTGTCCTTGTCCAACCGGACGATGACAGAAGGAGAAATCGCTCATGAAGAAGAAAACCACCGTCACCCTCGTGGTACTCGCTGGACTCGGCCTTGCGTCGGTCGGCGCGGGCGCAGCGATGGCGAGCACCCCATCAACGCCCCCCAGCGCCCCGAGTTCCACAAGCGCTGCAACCACCGGTGCTGAAACGAACACTGCCGAGTCTTCAACCGGTGTGGAGACCCCGGGAGTATCGGACGGCCCAGGCGGCCACGAAGATGCCGCGGGCGTCTCTGCAAACAGCACGGAATCCGAGACCGGCGACGTATCCGACGGTCCTGGCGGCCATGCAGATGCCGCGGGCGGGAACGTCAACCACGACGGTGGCAACACCGAGAAGTAGCGTCACCAGCGAATGAGCCGCCTCGCGCATCCGATCGGGTGCGCGAGGCGCTCTACTGCGCCCGCCGAGCAATGACGCCCCTGGAAGATTCTCTGCAACAGAGTCACCAAAACGACCTCACGGACACACCACCGGTGCGCGACGATAGCGATGCTTGTGCCGCGACTGCCGCGCAATTCGCCGAGTATTCGATTTCAGTCGTTATCGAAATCAATATCGGCTCCACGGAGAGCGGCGATTGCTTGAATGGCCAGCCGGATTCCTGCGTATCCGATCAGTGCGCCAAGGAGGAGTGCGATGACCGGATCGAGCCAGTACAGACCGCCGGTGGCCCAGATGACGACGCCGGCGACGAGCACTCCCGCGGCCGCGGCCGCATCCGCGAGGGTATCGAGGAGTACCGATTTCATATGGATGTCTTCGCGATGCGCCGACAGGCCGAGGACAAGAGCGCCCGCGATCATGACAGCGAGACTGATCAGGCTGACCACGGCCATCGGGAGCCCGAGAACGGTCGGGGAGCCCTCCTTCAGCCTCATGATCCCTTCGACGGTGATACCGACGGTGACGGCGATCAGGATCATGGCATTGATAAGAGCGACGAGGGCGATCGGCCGGCCTGCGCCGGGTCGATGCGGGTCACGGTCGCGCAATGCCACGGCAATCAGGCCGAGGATCAACGCCACCGAGTCGGCCAAAGTATCTCCCGCCGCCGCTAACACGCTCACGGAGCGGGCGGCGGTACCGACGGTGACGAGTCCGCCGATCAAAGCGAGATTAAGGGCGAGAACAATAGCGAGCCGACGGCCCTGGCTGAGTCGCGCTGGCTCGGGATTCGAGCTCATGCGTCGCTGGCGAGTGCGACCACAATCACAGGGTGCCGCCGACAGGTCACGCGATCCACAGTTCTGAGATTAGTCACCCCCTAATTCTTCCAGAACCCGCTGAGGCCGGATCACCGAGCGTTCGTCGGCCAGGTGATCGAAGCGGTCCGGTGACTTTCCGGTCAGGCGGCCCCCCGCGGCGAGCAGTCCGAGGCAGTGAACTCGTCGAACGTCGCCCGTCAGGTCAGGGGATCCCCCGACGATGGGCTCGTTCGGGAAGCCGCGCGCGCCCTGCCATTCAGACCCATGCCGGGCATCAGCACGATCGACCGCTGTGTCTTTCGCACCGTCACGCGGGGGGCTCCGACAGCGAAGACCGGATTGCGTATACGTCGGAACCTTGAACTACCCCGCGAACGCCCGACATCGCCTCGTCTCACTTCTTCATTTTTGCCGCCCCAGGGAACTCCGTCCTTCCGTCTCCCGTCAGTCAGCCGGGGAGGACCAATTACGTTTTTCCTGGTCAGGTGCCGCTGAGCGTGGGTGCGGAATCGCGCTGCACGCCTTCCGGATCCCGGCGACCAGCATTGTCGTGCCGTCGAATTTGCACGGTGAGATCGCGTGACGGCCGCCGCCGCACAATTGATAAAAAGCATCCGTCCGGTTACACGGGGGCTAGAACCCGAACGGTCGCAGGGGTAACGTCGGATTATTACCACAGCAAACAGCGTCCTGGAGTACACGCCCGACGCCGTTCGTGCCCCCTCACGAAAAGGTTGACGTTCCATGAAAAAGCCATTCGTTCGCCTGCCCGCTCTGCTCGCAGTGGCCACTCTCGGATTAGCAACAGCGCTCACCACATCTGCATTCGCGGCACCGCAGCCGCTATCCACCAACCCGGAGCCATTCTCTGCGCAGGCACCCGAGTCGGCGTTCACCCCGGCCGCTAACGCGACAGGAGCGGTGGCGTGCGCCCGACCGGCACCGAGCAACACCGTGTCAACCACACTGCATTGCTACACGCCCGACCAGCTTCGAGCCTTTTACGGGCTGGGCCCTCTCGCTTCCAGCAACGATGGTGCGGGGCAGACCGTCGTGCTCGTAGACGCGTACGGCAGCCCCACCGCGGCGTCGGATCTCTCGTTCTTTGCGCGGACCTTCGGTGGTCCCACTCCCGACTTTCAGGCAGTCTTCCCGTTGGGCTCACCCGACTACAGCAATCCAACCGGTAACGGTGTCGGTCAATCTGGGCCGACTTCGGCCGACGGCTGGGCGGGTGAAGCGAACCTCGACGTGCAGTGGGCCTACGCGATGGCGCCCAAGGCGCACATAGTCCTGCTGGCGACACCGCCGGCCGAGACACAAGGGGTTCAGGGCCTGCCGAACCTCATGAAGTCGATCGACTGGGCGGTCGGTGAGTATCCGTCGGGCACGGTGTTCTCAATGTCGTTTGGCACCGACGAGCAGACCTTCGGGTCGCAGTCGGCCGCAAGCGCACAATTCGCGAAGTTCGATGCGACTTTCCAGCGCGGCTTGGCGAAGGGCGACACGTTCTTCTCATCGGCGGGGGATAGCGGCTCCACCGGCTCCCTGCGCTCGCATCGCGCCAGCACTATCGGTGCGCTGCCGGAGGTCAGCTACCCAAACGCCTCACCGTATGTGACTTCGGTTGGCGGTACACAGGTGCAGTCCGGCTGGACATGGAACCCCACGCAGGATGAGCCATTCCTCCCCTCTGGCGCGCGCAACCCGAGTTACTGGTCGTGGACAGCGAATGGCAGCACCGAACCTGTGTGGAACGAGAGTTGGGCGTCGATTGCAACCGGCGGTGGCGTCTCGACCGTGTACTCGCGTCCGTCTTTTCAGAACGGCGTCGCATCCATCGTCGGCAACCATCGCGGTGTGCCTGACGTCGCATGGAACGCCGCAGTCAACGGTGGCGTCCTCGTCTTCCACTCGTATTTCCCGACGCTCGAGGGAAGCCCGACGTGGTCTGTCTACGGCGGCACGTCCGCATCATCCCCGCAGGTCGCGGCGGTCACCGCGATCGCTAACCAAGCGCGTGCCTCCGCGAGCAAGGCGCCGATCGGCAACCTCAATCAGGTGATCTACAGTTCCTCGTTCAACAAGGCTGCCGCGTTCAGTGATGTTGTGCCGCATACCTATGGAACGACCCCGAGCGGCGTGCTGCAGGACAACCGCCTATGGGATCTCGGATCCGACGGATTCGTCATACCCGATCCGGTGCCCGGCTACCCGACTACTACGGGCTACGACTTGACGACGGGCTGGGGCAGCCCGAAAGCCCCCGGATACATCACCCAGTTGGTCGCCGCGCAGTGAGGCTCTGACTCGAGGTTCCGGTCGTGTGATCGCCTTCCAGGCAAGCGCCCGGAGCCGCTCCAAAGACTGAGAACGGTACGTCTTCGCTGACGCGCCCCGCCTCAGTCCACACCCTCGGGGCAACAGCGGCTGAACCTAGGCTGACCAGCGCTTCTCCGACAGTCGGCCCTTCATTAAATGCTCACAGGCCCCGGAATCAGGGGATCGCTCTCAACAGCTGGTTAGCCAATTCAAGGCTAAGCGCCCGCAAATTCCAGGTTGTTCTCGATAACTTCTGCTGGGCGGCTCGTGGTTGGCTCACGAGCGTCGACGAGCCGTTTTTGCCTGACAGGTGAGCAGCTTCCCATGCAAGTCATCCACCGCTACCCCTTGTCCTCATCCGTTTGCCGTTTGATGTCAGTTGTCAGCTCTCAGCAAATCGAGACTTGGGACGATCTGGTGGCCGAGCTCCCCGGGATTACGGGAGCTAGAGGCCGGAACGGGCTGAAAAGTCTTGATTGCGATGAGAACGAGCGCATAAGACACATCGGCCGCGGCCAATAGATCCGTGGTCTCGATTGCGGCGAAGAGTCTCGAATCGCTTAAGACCAGTCAATTTGGGTGGGATGGCGGTGGCGTCCCCCATGCGATTGTTGGGCAATGCAACCGAGCAGAACGCTCATCCATACCTTGCCGTGTTCTACAACGCTTTGCAGCGTAACAATGCGAGGAGAGGTCGATTGATGACGCTGAGTCCGTATACGCCAGGTTCCATTCAGACGAAATTACCCGGTAGAGCTGAAAAGCTGTATTAATTCCGCGAAGCGGCCCAGCGGATCGACTCCGAAGGTCAGTTCGTCCCGCGAATCCACGTCGACCACGGATCCCGCGGCGTCGGAAAGACCTCGCTACTTCGTGAGGCTCAGCGTATATTCAGCGGTTATCACGTCAAGACGGTGCTGATCACGGCCGGCCCGAACGAGAACCTGTTGCGGACTCTCCTCGGTGAGTCGAAGCAAGTTGTGGGCACGGCCTCTCGACTCAAAAAGGCCGCGCTCGAAGCCGTTGATTCTGCATCGCTCTCGTTCGGTGCGCCCGGAATCGCCAACCTTGCAATAACCGTCAGGCCGAACACGGCAGAGTCAACCAAACTGGGGGCAGTCCCTCGAATGATTCACACCCTCTGCTGTGTCCCTGTGGCGATGGTCGCGATTGACAGCGCCACGTCGAGTCTGATCTCCATAGCTAAGACTGCGAACGCACTGGGATGTGCTCGCTTCTGGTTCGCGCGCCTCACTGGACGGCCATCTTTGGAGTCGATTTCGGGGAAGGGGCTGGCTGGCGATCATAAGTTTTCACCGCTGCAGATGTGGATGTGGATGCGGTTGCGGCCCGGTGGAGGAGTGTGATGTGTTGGCTCTGGAACCGCACGACATAGCCGGAGTGTTCGGCCGCGAGGAGATCTTTCTGTTCTGTGGTGCGAGTGACTCGGAAGTGTCGGGTCGATTCTGGATCTACAACTATCCACTGCGGCTTTGTGGTCGCGAGCGGGCGAAGCCCGAAGAGGGTGACGGTGTCCCGCGACGTGAGCTGGGGCACAAGATTATCCGAGGCCGAAACTGTCGCCCCGTCGGGGATTATTCCCAGCGCATCGGTGATCGCCAGTGAGTGTGGGGTGTCGGTCCAGAGCTTCTCATTGACCAGTTGAGCGAGGCTGTGCGAAGGCAGCGTCACGATCGTGACTGACAGTGCCACGGCCAGGAGGACCGGTGAGGCCCTGAGGCCGAGAATTCGACGGTTCCGTGCTCTGATCAACCCATCGATCATCGCCGCCACCATGATCGGCATGAGTATGGCGCTGTAATGAAAGTCCGTCCCCCAATAGTTCGCGTCACTGCTCGCGAATCTCCACACGAGGGTCGGGATCGCGACTAACGCGATCGGCGAGAAAAGCGCTGCGAAACCAGTGATCGCAACAGTCAGAATCAGAGTTACGGCCTTTTGCCCGGCGGACGACGTCAGCACTGTCAGGATGGGATGCCCCGCTACTCTCGACCAATACTCATAGGCGCTACCGTTGATCAGTGGCATTATCACCCCGACCTCCAGTGCGGTGGACACGAGACCGGAGACTGCGACTATGGTCCCGAGTCGACGAGCCCCACGAATGATCATCAAGACACCGATCACGGCAACGACGGTGATCCCCAGGTCCTCCTTGACGAAAACAAGGGGAAGGGCGAACAGCACGGCGGTGCGCATCCGATGCTGTCCGAGCGCGCTGAGCGAGAACGCGATCAAGGGCACAGCGAATGCGATCTCATGAAAATCGAAGCCCACCGCCGACGCGATCCCGAACGATAGCCCGTAGATGATCCCCACGGCCACCGCGACCCGAGCGCCCAGCGAAGCCCTTGCCCACGACACCAACGGCCAGGCGGCAATGCCGAAAAGCATCGCCTGTGCGATCAACAAGGTGACAGGTGTCGGGAAGAGAGCGTAGAACGGAGCGAGGAGCATAAGAATCGGATGAAAATGATCGCCGAGCAGGTTGAATCCGGTGCCCTTCAGCACTGTAATGGGCATGCGAAATGAGGCGTAGTTCCTGATCGCCTGCTCGAAGATTCCCAGGTCCCATCCGGCCGTATGGAACGTCACGTGCCGCCTCACAGCGAGAATCGAATAAAGAATGGCTGTTGTGACGGTGAACGTTATTGGAATCCTGTGTGACCTGGCCCAACGACGAAAACCCGGAATACGCCCCTGGCTGATGTCGCCAACGGGTTGGCTCGAAACTGGTTGTCTTCCCATGGCCGTCATTTTTCGATTGATCCGATCGGGCTCTTCGATGTTCCCACCAGCTTGATGGTGATCGGGATTCAAGTGCACTCCATCGATTCTGCTCGGTGGAGATCAGACTGCGATAAGAAACCCTGACGAGGCTGCCCGCTGGGTTATTGCTCAGTCGCTCTAATTGTGGTCTTACCTGGAGGCGACAGGTTGTGATTGTCCAACCGGACGTTGACAGAAGGAGAAATTGTTCACGAAGAAGAAAACTTCCATCACTCTCGTGGTCCTTGCCGGACTCGGCCTTGCATCCGTGGGTGCGGGCGCAGCGATGGCGAGTACCCCGTCCAGCAGCCCCACGTCCACAAGTGTGGCGACCACCAGCACTGTAGCGACCACCAGCACTGTAGCGACCACCAGCACTGAGGCGACCACCAGCACTGAGGCGAACACTGCCGAGTCTTCGACTGGTCTAGAAACGCCGGGAGCGTCGGACGGCCCTGGCGGACACGCAGACCCTGTAGGCGCGGACGTCAACCATGACGGTGGCAACACCGAAAAGTAGCTTCACCTACAGGTGAGCGGCCTCGCGCACCCGATACGGTGCGCGAGGCGCTTATCTGATACCGTCCATCGCGACTCACGAGTCCTGGAAAGGGCTTGGAGAAACTCCTGTGAGTTCCCCTATCCCGCGGGCAACCTTTATAAACCAGCGGCGACCCCGAGTCTTCCTAACCTGTGGCGCAATCGAGCGATCTTGAACGAATCGGAGAAGAGTCCGCAAATTTTTCCCCGAGCCTTGTTGCCCGCGAGCACCGCTTGCGCTGCGCAAAGTTGGCGAACATTATCCTGAGGGGGCGGCGCGTGAGAACCACCGGGTCGGCATCAGCGCGTCGGCATCAGGGCGTCGCTTGGTGGCAATGATCGATCTGGACTAGCCGCGCGGACGCGGTGGTTTAGATCTAAGGCCTGAACCGGCCTGGTCTTTCGGAACATCGCGTTGTCACGGTCAACGCAGTCCATGGTGCTGGAGCGCTCGCTTCCGGTCACGATCGCATCAATGTGCTGCACCGGGCTGGTAAGGAGGGGCTCGGCGCGGCCTATCGGGCCGGCTTCGCCTGGGGCCTCGAGCGCGGGTACGACCGGCTGGTCGAGATGGACGCCGATGGCTCCCATCAACCGGAACAACTCGAACGCCTCCTCTCGGCGCTCGACGACGCGGACGTCGTGCTCGGATCCCGC
>JBKJLH010000003.1:0-19623 GCA_046597035.1 Lacisediminihabitans sp. | reverse complement strand
CAGGCGCGCCAGTGGGCGGGTATCGCGCGCCAGCTGCGGGAGCGTCATCTGCTCGACGGCATCGCCTGGAACCGCTGTGCCGTGATCGTACGCAGCGGAGCTCAGGTGCCCCAGATCGCCCGAGCGCTCGCGCTCGCGGAGGTACCGACCCGAACCGCGGTCGGTGGCCGGGCGCTGCGGGACGACCATGCCGCTCGCGCCCTGCTCACTGTGGTGGATGTGGGGGTCGGGCGCACCCCGCTCGATCCGGCGATCGCCACAGACCTGCTCCTCGGGCCGTTCGGCGGCCTCGACAAACTCGCGGTGCGCCGGCTGCGCCTCGCTCTCCGCGTGGAGGAGTTGGCCGGTGGAGGCCATCGATCCAGCGACGAATTGCTCGTCGAGGCCCTGGGGTCGCCCGGACGGTTCGCCACCATCGACCATCGGGTCGGTCGCAGTGCCGACCGCCTCGCCCGCACCCTCGATGCCATCGGGGTCGCGTCCGCCGACGCCGCCACCATCGAAGAACTGCTCTGGCTGGCCTGGGATCGCAGCGGTCTCGCCCCGGAATGGTTCGCCCGGGCCACCAGCGCCGGTATCGCCGCCGATGAGGCCAACCGCGATCTCGACGGAGTAGTGGCGCTCTTCACGGCCGCCAAGCGCTTCGTCGAGCGCCAGCCGGGCACCTCCGCCGGGGTCTTTCTCGACGGGGTACTCGATGCCGAGGTGCCGGAAGACACGCTCTCGCCGCAGTCCCTCTCCGACTCGGTGCTCGTCACCACGCCCTCCGGTACGGTCGGGCTGGAGTTCGACATCGTGGTCATTGCCTCGTTACAAGACGGGGTCTGGCCGAATCTGCGCCTGCGTGGGTCACTGCTCTATCCGCAAGAGCTCGTGCGCGTGATGACCGGGCTTGGCGACGTGCCTCTCGACGAACGACGCCAGGTACGCGATGACGAGCTGCGAATGTTCGCGCTCGCCGTCTCCCGCGCGCGCGAACAAGTGATCCTCGCCGCGGTCGACAATGAGGACGAATCGGCAAGCGTGCTCTTCTCACTCGCACCGTCGGATACACCCACCCTCGATACGGTGGTGCTCCGGCCGCTGTCGCTCCGGGCTCTTACCGGCCGGTTGCGCAGGGAACTCACCCAGGAGCGGCGCACCGGCAGTGGCCGATCAGCTGTGGAGCAGGCTGCCGCGGCATCCGCCCTCTCACGACTCGCTGGCGAACGGATCCCTGGCGCGGATCCCGGGGACTGGCACGGGCTCCTCGAGGTGTCGAGCACCCACCCGGTCTTTGCCGACGACGAACAGGTACCGGTCTCACCGTCGCGACTCGAGGCGTTCGAGGAATCCCCGGTGGACTGGTTCATCGATTCTGTCTCCGGCACCCAATCGAGTACCGCGATGGGGCTCGGGACCATCGTGCACTGGGCCATGGAGACCGCCACCGATTCGACGGTCGAAGCGGTGTGGGGTGCGATCGAGTCGCGCTGGAGCGAGCTCGCGTTCGAGTCGCCCTGGCTTGCGGAACAGCAGAAACGGGCGGCCAGGGCGCTCGCGGCGGGCGTGGCCGAATATCTCTCGGACTTCGCCAGCGAGGGCAAGACGCTCGTGGGCGCGGAGAGTCGCTTTTCGATCGATCTGGACCGGGCTACTGTCAACGGATCGATCGACCGGCTAGAGCGGGCGGCCGACGGCTCGGTCGTGATCGTGGACCTCAAAACCGGTACTCCCATCGTGACGCAGCCGAAGATCGACACGCATCCGCAGCTCGGTACCTACCAACTCGCCTACGTGCAGGGCGTGCTCGACGAGTTTCTCGACGAGTTGGGAGAACACCGGGCCGGGGGTGCGAAGCTGCTCTTCGTGAAGAAGGGCATCCGCGGCAAGCTCTATCGCGAGGGTACGCAGGCGGCGCTCGACGAGGAGCAGCTCGAGGGCTTCCGCACCCGCATCCGTCAGGCGGCGATCGGGATGGCGGCGGCAGCCTTCGACGGGGCACTCGACCTCGATGCCTGGGGATCATTCGACGTCGGTACGAAGAAATTACACCGGGTGAGGTCGGTGGCCAGTGACTGAGTCAGTCTCTGTGTCGGCCGACGACATCGCGGATGCGCTCGGTCGCCCGCGAGCCACCGCTGAGCAGCGCCGGGTGATCGAGGCGTCGCTCGCACCCGCGCTGGTCGTCGCCGGCGCCGGCAGCGGAAAGACCGAGACTATGGCCAACCGTGTGCTGTGGCTGCTCGCAAATGGACAGGTGAAGGCCGGCGAGATCCTCGGCCTCACTTTCACACGCAAAGCCGCCGGTGAGCTCTCCGCTCGTATCCGCGAGCGGATCGCCCAATTGCACGACGCCGGGCTGCTGGCCGCGGACTACGACGAGTTCGATCCGCCGATCGTCGCCACCTACAATTCGTTCGCGAACCGCATCTACCGCGATAACGCGATCCTGCTCGGACGGGAGAGCGACGGGCCGGTGCTCGGCGAGGCATCCGCCTGGCAGCTCGCTCGTAGGATCGTGGTGGGCTCGACCGACGACCGTCTTCCTGGACTTGAGAAGAGTGTCGATTCGGTGACGAAGGCCGTGCTGGCTCTCGCCCACGCGATGAGCGAGAACCTGGTCGATCCGGCGGATGTCGCGGGCTTCGGCACTCGATTCGCCGCGATCGTCGAGCTGCCGCCGGGCGGGCGCGGGGCGTACGAGGGTGTCGCCACACTCGCCCGGGCCGTCGGCGCGCTGCCCGTGCTCGTCGATCTCGCGGTTCAGTTCGCAGAGACGAAGGCGCGACGGGGCTTCGTCGAGTACTCCGACCAGGTCGCCCTCGCGCTGACGATCGTGCGTGATGTGCCGCGGGTCGCAGACGAACTGCGCGAGCAGCATCGGGTTGTATTGCTCGACGAGTACCAGGACACGTCGGTGGTGCAGACCTGGCTGCTCTCGGAGCTTTTTGCCGGCCGCTCGGTGATGGCAGTCGGCGATCCCAACCAGTCGATCTACGGATGGCGCGGCGCGAGTGCCGCAAACCTCGACGGCTTCGCCCGGCAGTTCGGTGCCGGCCCCGACGGGCATTTCGCGCTCACCACCTCGTGGCGAAACGGGCACGATATCCTCGCTGTGGCCAACGCGATCGTCGAGCCCTTCCGAAATGCGCCAAAGCGGGAAATTCCGGATGTAGCGGCTCGGACTGTAGCGGCCCGGACTGTGGCGGCCCGGACTGCTGTAGGGCGCCTCAGGGCCGGACCGTCGGCATCCGCCGTGCCGGTGAGGGTGGTGGTCGAAGAGACGCTGCCGGAGGAGGCGGAGGCCGCCGCCCGCTGGCTCAAGGAGCGGCTTTCGGTACCCTCCGGGAAGGCTCCGCCGACCGCCGCGATGCTGTTCCGCGCGCGCAAGACCCAGGGCGTGTTCATCGAGGCCCTGCGCAATAACGGTGTGAAGTTCCATGTGCTCGGGCTCGGCGGACTGATGGCCGAGCCGGAGATCGCCGATCTCGTCTCGGCGCTCGCGGTGGTGAACGATCCGACCGCGGGGTCCGAACTGGTGCGACTGCTCGCCGGATCTCGCTGGCGCCTCGGCGCGAAGGATCTGCACGGCCTCGGACGGGTTGCGTCCTGGCTGCGTGACCGGGACTATGCCCAGCGCGGGCTCGACGACGACGTGAAGGAGGCGCTGCGGGCATCCGTCGCGGAAGCCGAGGGCGGGTCGATCGTCGATGCGCTCGACTTCATCGCGACCGCGCGCGCCGGGCACAGCCAGCTCGAGCGGTTCACCGAGGTGGGGCTCAAGCGCTTGCGGGATGCCGGACGTACCTGTGCCCGACTGCGCGCGCGAGCCGGGCTCGACCTGCTCGATTTCGTCACCTTCGTCGAGCAGGACCTGCAGCTCGACATCGAGGTGGCCGCCAACGAGACTCGCTCGTCGGGAGCAGCGAACATGGAGGCCTTCTTCGACGCGCTCGGTGGCTATCTCGCGGTTGATGATTCGGCCAGCCTGGGCGGATTCCTTGCCTGGCTTCGGGAGGCCGAGTGGCGTGACAACCTGGCGCCGCGTCCGGAGGATCCGGAGCCCGGAACGGTGCAGTTGCTGACGATCCACGGATCAAAAGGGCTCGAATGGGACCTCGTAGTCGTGCCGCGCCTGGTCGAAGGCGAACTTCCCGGATCGCCTCGCGAGGGATCGAACGGCTGGCTCGGTTTCGGGATCCTCCCCTACGAGTTCCGTGGCGATGCCACCGAACTTCCCTGCTTCGACTGGCAGTCCCCTGGCACCCGGAAGGAGCTTCTCGAGCAGCAAAAACTGTTCGCGGCCGAGGTTCGCGAGCGTCACGACGACGAAGAGCGGCGACTGGCCTACGTGGCGGTGACGCGTGCCCGACACGCCCTTCTTCTCACCGCTTCGTTCTGGGCCACCCAGACGAGCGCGCGTGGTCCGAGCCTGTTCCTCCGCGAGCTCGAGAGTACGGGGGTGATCGGCGAGTTGCCGCTTGCGAGCGAGCATGCCGAGAATCCGCTCGGGGACGAGGCGAACCTGTTTCGCTGGCCGATGGATCCCCTCGGCGGTCGACGCGCGGCGGTCGAGCGGGCCGCGGAGTTGGTGCGACAGGCCGTGCCGGGTGCGGAAGGATCCTGGGAGACGGAACTGAACCTGCTGCTGGAAGAACGGCAGCGGAAGATCGATGCGACCGGTGTGGTGGAGCTCCCCACCCGGGTATCGGCCTCGCGTTTCAAAGACTTCGTGGGCGATCCGGCGATGGTTGCGTCATCCCTTCGTCGCCCGATGCCGGAACGGCCGTATCGCGCCACTCGGCTCGGCACGCTCTTTCATGACTGGGTGGAACAGCGCTATGGCGTGCACGGAACCGCAGAGGAGCTGGATGCCACCGCCGGCGAATTCGACGGCAACGAGTTCGACGGCAGCCAATCCGAACGGTCGGATGGGGTAGATCCTGCCGGTCTTGCCGAGCTGAGGGCCACCTTCGAGCGCTCCGAATTCGCCGCACTCACGCCGGAGGAGGTGGAGATCGAGATCCATTTGGTGCTCGATGACGAGGTGATCGTGTGCAAGCTCGACGCGGTGTATCTCCGCGACGGACGGTACCGGGTGGTGGACTGGAAGACCGGGAAAGTGCCCCGGGATGCCGCGGACCTCGAATCGAAGCAGCTGCAGCTCGCGCTCTACCGTCAGGCCTTCGCCGAGTGGAAGGGCGTCGACCCGGGGCTGATCGACGCGGTCTTCTACTATGTGACCGAGGATCGCATCATCCGCCCGGAGCGCATCTACGACCGTGGGGAGCTCGCGACGCTCTGGCGCACGATCGCGCGCTGACTGTCTGAGGCCCTACGGTGACGGCGAGACCTGATTCTGTCGGGCGACGATCGCAGCGGCGAGGGCGTCTACGGGTTCGCGTGCGGATGTCGGGTTGTCGAGCAGCCGGAAGTCGATGTCTCCGAGCGGTGGTAGCCCGAGCGCGGAGGGCAGCTGCACGAGATCGGAGGGGATCAGGCTCTGCGGGAAGGCCGCAATTCCGATGCCGGCGCGGGTCGCCGCGAGCACGCCGTTGATTTCGCGCACATTGCAGGTGATGCGCCAGGTGCGCCCGACCGACTCGAGCGCCGTGATCGCCGCCGTGCGGCTGAGGCTCGGAGCCTGATAGGCGATCAGGGGAACCGGCTCTGCCGTTTCGAAGCCCAGATTGCGGTGCCCCACCCACACCAGCCGGTCCCGTCTCACCACGCGCCCACCCGGGATGTCCGGCTCTTGTTTCACGAAGACGAGATCGAGCTGGCCGGCGAGCAGCCGTCGGGTGAGGAACCCACTCTGGTTCACCGTGAGCTCGAGGTTGATCCGCGGATAGAGCTGCCGGAAGTCTCGCAGGATCTGCGGCAGATGCGTCAGGGCGAGATCATCGGCGGCTCCGAAGCGCAAGCGGCCGCGCATGGCGGACCCGGTGAAGTAGCTCGAGGCCTGGTCGTGCGCGGCGAGGATAGTGCGAGCGAAGCCGAGCATCGCATCTCCGTTGTCCGTCAACCGTGCCTCGCGTGTATCGCGCAGAACCAGATTTCGACCAGCTGCTGTCTCGAGCTTGCGGATGTGTTGGCTCACTGTTGGCTGGCTCAGCCCGAGAAGCTGACCGGTGACGGTGAAGTTGAGGGTCTCCGCAACTGTGACGAAGGTGCGAAGCAGCACCGGGTCGAACATTCATGCTCCCCTTGGCAGAAATAGGTCATTGAAAAATCGAATGGGACTTATAGCCTCTATTGTATTCCCGAATGACCAGCGGTCGCCCTAACGTGAGGGTCATCATACGAAACCAGTCGAACAGTTCAGGATCCCTTTCCGCGTGACCACCGAGACGTCCACCGCCATCCCGCCCACCGAACCGATTCCCATCCTGCTCGAACGACCGCGCTGGCGCGATACCTTCGACTCGCTTCGCGTCTTCAACTACCGGTTATACGTGATCTCGCAGGTACTCTCCAACACCTCGGGATGGATGCAGAAGATCGCAACCGACTGGCTCGTCAATGAGCTGACACATAATATCGCCCTCGTCGGCGTGACCGTATTCCTGCAGTTCGCTCCCGTGTTGGCCTTCGGCGTCTGGGGCGGCGTTATCGCCGACCGGGTCGACAAGAGACGTCTGATGATGGTGACCCAGTCCACGACGGCGGTGCTCTGCGCCGCGCTCGGTGCTCTCACCATCGCCGGTGTCGTTGAGGTTTGGCAGGTGTGGGGCGTGGCTTTCCTGCTCGGGATGGTCGCCGTCGTCGAAGGCCCCGCGCGCTCCGCGTTCGTCAACGAGATGGTCGGACACCGCCGGCTGCGCAATGCCATCAGCCTGAACGCGTCGATCTTCCACCTCGGCGGGCTTCTCGGACCGGCGATCAGCGGAGTGCTCATCGTGCTTGTCGGGTCGGGATGGTCAATCAGCGTCAACGCTGTCGCTGCCCTGGTGGTGGTAGCGACCCTGGGGTGTATGCGGGTAAGGGAGCTGTTGCCGTCTCCCCGTGCCATCCGCTCGAAGGGCCAGATCCGCGAGGGCGTGAAATACGTGACGGGCAAGCCCACGATCTTCTGGCCGATGATCATGCTCGCCTTCGTGTCGACCTTCGGCATGACCCTTCCGGTGCTGCTCGTTGCCTTCGCCGACAGCGTGTATCAGACCGGAGCGGCGGGCTACGGGCTTTACAGCTCGGCCGCCGCGGTCGGGGCACTCACCGGTGCCGTGCTGTCGACGAGACGCATGAATGTGCGACTTCGAACGATCATGTTCGCCGCCGGACTGTTCGGCCTCATCCTTATCCTCGCCGGTAACGCGCCCTGGGAGCCGCTCTTTCTCGTGTTCCTCGTGGGCATCGGCGTGACCCGCCTTCTCTTCGCCACCGGGGCCGAGTCCATCGTGCAACTGTCCACCAATCGCGCCATCCGTGGTCGTGTGATGTCGCTCTACTCCATGGTGATGCTTGGCGGCCAGGCCCTCGGCGGACCGATCAGCGGTGCCATTGCCGATCGATTCGGGGCGCAGGCCGCGATGACAGTGGCCGGAATCGTGCCGGCCATTGGCGCGATCGCGATCGCCGTGGTGCTGGCACGCTCGGGTCGGCTTGCCCTGCGCATCCGCCTCCGTCGCGCGGGCCGATTCGTCGCGATCGAGCCGCGGGGCCGGGCGGCGTAGGCCGGTTCCTTGGTGATTGTTCCCCGACGCGGGGGAACAATCGTGGCGTTTGTGGAGTGGCGGATTCTCGCGCAGCGGCAGGGCTAGGAGCGCTGGTCGCGATCGAGCATTGCCTCGACCTCGTCTACGGCCATGACCGGCATCGTGTTGTGGCTGAGGGTCTGGTCGAGATCGTTGTGCACCGTATCGACCAGGCCATGCAGCATCTGCACCGCGTCATCGACGATTTCGGTGCTGCGCTCCTGCGTGCCATGAAGCAGCCACTTGGCGATCTCGAGCTCTGCATAGAGCATGGCGCGATGCTTCACCTGGCGGTCGCTCGACCCCCGGGCTTCGTTGTAGGCATCGAACGCGGAATCCGTCACAGCTGTCCCGCGCGCGCTGAGCAGCCAGAAGAGATCCCGTGCGGGGTCCCCGACGCTCAGCGACTGCCAACCGAGCAGTCCGGTGACCCCCTCCGCGGAGACGAGGAACGAGTCAGCCGAAAGTCCGCCGTTAATCACGGTCGGCGCGAACTGCCAGAGTGGGCCGTCTTCGGTGGCTCTCTCCCAGCGGCCGAGCAAGGCAGCGGGCACCAGGTTCGTCGAGCTGGCCCGATCCATGATCGTGATCGTGGACCGCAGGATCTCGGCGGAGCTGAGCACCGGAAGCCCGGCATCCGCGACGAAGCTCGTCGGCAGGGTGTGAATTGCCGCGATGGCTCGCCCGAGCGAGGGGGCAAGGGGGCTGCCGTCGGCGATTGCAGCGAGGGCGAGCGGCGATCCGTAGACGAAGTTGTAGACGACGGCCCGCGTGCCGCCGATCGGTGTCTGGCCCGCGTAGTTCGAGACAGTGAATGGCAGGCGAGCGCGCACTCCCGTGCTGAGAGCGCGGAGCGAAACCAGGTCGGCCGACTGTTCCGCCTCGGCACGCTCCGAGGTGGGTACGCGGATGATCCAGTGGTTGCCGTCGCGCGTGGTGAGCAGCGCGGAGTCGAAATCACCATGGGTGCTCGACCCGAAACCACTGGCCTGCGCGACATCGAGCCCGGCGACGGCCGAGGTTGCGAGCGCGGCTAGAGTGAGATGGGATCTGGCCATACCTCACAGGGTAAGTCGTCCTCCGGCGGGCGGAGCCGAACGCCACGCCTTCTCCCTCTGATGATTGGTGCCTCGATTTCTACCGACGCTGTGTCGCCCGACTCTGTGTCGCCCGACTATCTCTCGCCCCTTCCGGTATCAGCGCTGCCGCTCTCGCGCCACGGACTCGACCGGGACTACCTCACGCGCGGCGACCCCGATCTGTTCGAATCCCTTCGGCACGATCCGCGGATGCGCCAGCTCGTGCTCTGGCAGGGCAAGGCGCTTCTCGACTCCAGCGGCGCGCTCGATCTACTTCCCCACGACGCCGAGCTCGATTCCACGTTGCGGCTCTATCTCGGGCGATCCGTCGAGGTCGGATCGTCGGGTGACCCGGTGATCGCGGTGCTGGTGGACGACGAAACCGCGACGTCCCTCGCTCCACGCGGATCCAGCCGTTGGGGTGACCTCCGCGCACTCGGTAACACCTTCAGCGACCGTGATGCCGGGCTTTTCACGGCCGCGCTGGCGCTCGCGAACTGGCACGATTCGCATCCGTTCTCGCCGCGCACTGGCATGGCAACGGTTGCCGGCCAGGGCGGGTGGGTGCGCATCGATACCGCGAGTGGGCGCGAGGTCTTCCCGCGCACCGACCCGGCCATCATCGTTGGAATCGTGGATGCCGAGGACCGCCTGCTGCTCGGCCACAACGCGATGTGGCCCGCCGACCGCTATTCGCTGCTCGCCGGTTTCGTCGAGCCGGGGGAGTCGCTCGAGAGTGCGGTGGTGCGTGAAGTGTTCGAGGAGTCGGGCATCCGCGTGGTGGACGCCGTCTATCTCGGTTCTCAGCCCTGGCCGTTCCCCGCGTCGCTGATGCTCGGGTTCATGGCCAAGGTCGATCCGAACCTCGAGTCCACGCTCACTCCGGATGGCGCGGAGATCCTCGATCTGCGCTGGTTCAGCCGCGACGAGCTGAGGGCGTCCCTCGACGAGATCGGCCTGCCCGGCCACACCTCGATCGCCCGCGCGATCATCGAGCACTGGTACGGCGGTCCCATCGTCGACCACCGGCAGTGGTGAGTTCCGCAGAGTCCCTGCTCGAAGCCCTCGATGACGAGCAGCGCATCGCCGCCCAGACCCTGATCGGTCCGCTCTGTATGCTCGCCGGCGCCGGAACCGGCAAAACCAGGGCGATCACGCACCGGATCGCGTACGGCGTCGCTACCGGTGTCTATGCGCCCGACCGGGTAATGGCGCTCACTTTCACCTCTCGTGCGGCAGCGGAGCTCCGCGGGAGACTGCGTCAGCTGGGAGCCACCGGGGTAGCCGCACGCACCTTCCACGCGACGGCGCTGTCGCAACTCGGTCACTTCTGGCCGGAGGTGATCGGGGGGCAGATGCCCCGACTCCTCGATAGCAAGGCCAGGGTGATCGCCCAGGCCGCGGAGACCCTCCGGCTCAAGCTCGACACCGCGACCCTGCGTGATCTCGCCGCTGAGATCGAGTGGCGCAAGGTGTCCCGACTCACGCTCGACCAATATGCGGCCCTGTTGTCGCAACGCACACTGCCCGCCTCCCTCGACGCGGACAAAATGGTCGCCATTCATCGCGCCTACGAATCGGTGAAGGATGAGCGCCGGCAGCTTGACTTCGAAGACGTGCTTCTCGCGACAGCCGGCATGATCGAAGCCGAACCGAGGGTCGCCCAGCAGGTGCGCGAGCAGTATCGCTTCTTCGTCGTCGATGAATACCAGGATGTCTCACCACTGCAGCAGGCGTTGCTCGACCTGTGGCTGGGAGACCGGCAGGATCTGTGTGTGGTCGGCGACGCGAGCCAGACGATCTACTCCTTCGCCGGCGCATCCGCTGACTTCCTGCTCGGGTTTCCCACCCGATTCCGCGAGGCAGCGGTCGTGCGGCTCGAGCAGAATTACCGCTCGAGTCCACTCATCGTCGGCATGGCGAACCAACTCATGCGCGGGCGTCCCGGCGCTCTCGCCCTCCGGGCATCGACCGGACCTGCCGAGGCGAGCGCAAGAGCCGCTCCCACCGTGACGAGCTTCCCGAGCGAGGTCGCCGAGGCCCGGGCAATCGCCGGACTGGTGGCCACCGCCATCGCGAGCGGTACGCGCCCGCAGGATGTCGCCATCCTGTTTCGTATCAACGTGCAGTCCTCGCCACTCGAGGCCGCTCTCCGGGACGCCGGCGTGACTTTCCAGCTGCGCGGCGGTCCCCGTTTCTTCGAACAGCAGGAGGTGAAGCAGGCACTGATGATGCTGAAGGGAGCGGTCATCGGAGCGACCCGCGAGCCGTTGTTCAAGACAGTGAGCGATGTGCTGCGCTCGCTCGGCTGGACCCAGGACGCGCCGGAGGCACGGGGCGCGGTGCGCGATCGCTGGGAATCCCTCAATGCACTGATGGGGCTGGCCGAGGCATCCGCGGCGGGGACTTCGCTGAAAGCGTTCGTCCTCGAGCTCTCCGAGAGGGCGGCGAGCCAGCACGAGCCGACCATGGCCGCGGTGACTCTGGCCACCCTCCACTCGGCCAAGGGCCTCGAGTGGGACACTGTATTTCTGGTCGGGCTCAGCGACGGCTACCTGCCGATCACCTACGCCAAGACGGAGCAGGCCATCGACGAGGAGCGCCGACTGCTCTATGTGGGAATCACGCGAGCCCGCCGTCGCCTGCACCTGTCGTGGTCGTCAGGGGCATCGGGGCGAGGTCCCGAGCGCCGGGCCTCCCGCTTCCTCAGCGGACTGGCATGAGCTCCACCGCCACCGAGAACATCTTCGGCGCCCGATACCTCTGGGTGACCGTCGGTAGCAGTGCGCTCGTTTTTCTCGCCGCCTTCGAATCGCTGGCGGTGACCACGATCATGCCGGTGATCAGTCGTGATCTCGAGGGTGCCAGCCTCTACGCCCTCGCTTTCGCCGGCCCGTTGTCGACGGCCGTGATCGGTATGGTGATTGCAGGCAACTGGTCTGATCGATCGGGCCCGATCCTGCCGCTCTACGTCTCCGCCGCACTTTTCGCCCTCGGGCTTCTGGTCGCGGGAAGCGCGCCGAACATGGGAGTCTTCGTCGCAGGCCGTCTCGTGCAGGGGCTTGGAAGTGGCGCCATGACCGTCGCGCTCTATGTGGTCGTCGCACGGCTGTATCCGCTCGCCCTGATGCCGCGCATCTTCGCCAGTTTTGCCGCGGCCTGGATCGTGCCCTCTCTCATCGGTCCGTTCATCGCCGGTCTCGTAGCCCAGCTGTGGAGTTGGCACTGGGTGTTTCTCGGCGTGGTGGGGCTCGTGGCATTGGCTGTGGTGATGCTCACTCCGGCGACGCGGATGCTGCGACTCCAGCCGCTCGAACGGCCCACGATTCCATGGAACCCCGGTCGCGTCGGCTGGGCGGTGCTCGCCGCCGTCGCCGTGCTCGTGGTCAACCTGTCGGTCGACATCGGCGGGGTCGCAGCCGTTCTCGTGCCCCTCGCGGCGCTTGCGGTCGCGGTCGCGGCCGTGCGGCCACTACTGCCGCGGGGAACCTTGAGCTCCCGTCGCGGACTGCCCACCGTCATCCTGCTGCGTGGGCTCGCCTCAGCATCGTTTCTCGGGGCCGAGGTCTACCTGCCCTATCTGCTCGTGCGGCAGTATGACTTCTCGCCAACTTTCGCCGGTCTCGCGTTGACCGGGTCGGCGCTCGCCTGGGCCGCTACCTCCTGGCTCCAGGGACATCTCGGCGATCGTCTCCGCCCGACGACCGGAATGAGCGTCGGTATGTGGCTCGTCCTCGGCGCCGTGAGCGTCGCCCTCGTTTCGGCGGCCCTTCACCTGCATCCCGTCGTGATCATCCTGGGCTGGATTGTCGGTGGGGGTGGTATGGGACTCGTCTATCCGCGCACCAGTGTCATGACGCTCGCCCTCTCCGGGCCGAGGGAGCAGGGCTTCAATAGCTCCGCATTGTCGATCTCCGACTCGCTGGGCGCTGCCATCGCCCTCGCGCTTACCGGGGTCGTCTTCGGTGCGCTCACCCGTCTCGGATCGACCGGTGCGGGAGGCTCGTTGGCGTTTGCCGGCAGCTTCGGGATCGCAGTGCTGTTCGCCATCGTGGCGGTCTGCCTCGCGCGCCGGGTGGTGCCGCGGGTTGCTCAGGCCGTGAGTGCACCGCAGCCGCACTCGGGATGACTGAGCCACGCGCGCAGCCTCCGTTCCCCGGTCGCCGCATCGATCTCGATGGTCGTCAGGGGTTCGATGCGGTGCACCATGCCTGGGGCGAGCACTAGTCGCGCTACTGTCGTCGCAACCTCCTGCACAACGAGGGTCGACTCGAGACCGCTTCGCCGATGCCAGAGCTGTGAGGCCATCGCTGGCCACGCCGGGTCCGCCTCGGTGTGATGGAGCTCGAGGCAGTAGAGGCACGGTCCGGTGCCCGGCCGGATAATCGGACCGATGCTTACGGAGCGATCACCGTAGACCACACCGAGGTGGGGGATGTCGCGGCGAAGCCATCGGCCGTGATCTTCGGGCTCAACCACGTAGTGGGCCACGATCACGGCGATCTCCGGGTTCGCATCAGTCTCATCAGAGAGCACGCTCACCCCCTCGGCGGCGAGAAGCTGCCTCACCTGGTGTGCCGTCTCACCGGTTCCGGTTACGACCGCCGAGGCTGGTGTGTGGCGCTGTGCCGGGCGTTCCAGTGCCGGATCGAGCCTGTGGAGCAGCGCCGTGAGTGTGACCTCGTCCAGGCCGGCAGAATACCCGATCATCTCGGCTCCCGAGCGGCTCACCCCGGTAACGAGCGCCGCGATCACCAGCTCATCGGCGTGCGAAACCGTTTCGAGCACCACGCTCGGCCGGTCGAGTCCGAACTGGAGGCTCTGTGGAGTGCGCCAGAGCAGAGGAAAGCGGGGATCGAGTCTCAGGACCATGCAGGCCATGATGGACTGCCAGCGGGGATGCCGTCGCCGATCATCCACAGGGAGGTGAGGCGGACGGCTACTTCGGCTCGTCCGCGCTGCCGTCGTCGGCCTCATGGGGCCGGTCATCGCGGTCATCGTTGAGCAGATCCTCGATCGCCTGGTCGATGTCGTCGGCTGTGGCATCCGGCCCCGACAGGCGCGCGATGAGCTCGGCTGGATCGTCGATGTCGGGCGAGGCGGGCAGCAGATCGGGATGCGACCAGAGCGAATCACGCTTCTCATCGCCCACTTCATCGGTGATCTTCTGCCACATCGCCGCCGCCTCACGGAGGCGGCGTGGTCGCAGTTCGAGGCCGACGAGAGTCGAGAACGCGGATTCCGCAGGGCCGCCGGAGGCACGTCGCCGCCGCACGGTCTCGGCGATCGCGTCGGACTTCGGCAGGCGGGCGGTCGCTTGGGCGGTCACGACATCCACCCAGCCCTCGATGAGTGCCAGTACCGTCTCCAGCCTGCTGAGGGCGGCAAGCTGCGCCTCCGACTTCGGCGGAATGAGCGCTCCACTCACCATTGCCTCTCGCAGCTCCTCGGGGTTGGACGGATCGAAGTCAGCGGCAAGCTGCTCGAGCCGCTCGGTGTCGATGCGGATGCCCTGCGCGAATTCGGTGATCGAGGTCATCAGCTGGAGGCGCAGCCACTTGGCGTGACGAAACAGGCGGGCATGCGCGAGCTCCCGCACCGCGAGGAAGAGCTGCACCTGGTCCTCTGCGATATCGAGCCCCGCGCCGAAGGCCGCGACATTCTGCGGCAGGATCGCGGCCTGCTGCTCCGAATCGACAGATCCATCGGCACCAGCCCCGTTCGAGATAGCGCCGAGCAGAGGAATGCCGATGTCACCACCCGAGACCACTTCACTGGCGAGCTGGCCCACCACCTGGCCGAGCTGCATGGCGAAGAGGGTGCCTCCGACGTTGCGCATCAGCTTTGATGCGCCCTCGATCATTCCCGACATCTCTTCCGGCGCCTGATCGCGCAACACCTGGGTGAGGGAGTTCGCGATGCTGAGGGCTACGGGCTCGGCGAGCTGCGTCCAGATCGGCATGGTTGCGCTGATCCACTCGGTTCGTGACATCAGCCGCGGGGTAGAGGTCAGCTCTGAGACATAGGTGGCCTCGTCGAGCCAGAGCGCCGCCACATGGAAGGCCTCCTCGAGCGCCGAGCGCTCGGCCGGCGTGGTCGCCACCACGTCTTTCGCGGCGAGTGTCTTCGCCTGCTCGAGGGCAAGATCCCAGTTGATTCCGTCCCCGCTCGACTGCATTGCGCTCTGCAGTTGCCCGATGAGGTTGCGGATCATCTCCGGGTCGTTCGGCAGCCCAGCGGCGCTAGCGAGGCGCGCGGGATCGATGTCTCCGTTTCCGGAGAGGAATTGGCTCAGCATGTCGCGGAATTCGTCTTCCGGGTTCTGCGCCGAATCTTCAGGCATGACAACTACGCTAGCGGCTGCATGCTGCGCGCGGTGTGTGCTTCGAGTTCGTCACGCAGGCTTCTCTGCGCCCGTGGCGAACAGCGTCACAGAAAGGACCCCGGTGGCACTGTTCATCGACGACCGCCACGAATCGGTAGCATCGCCGGCGCGGCGGCGCATCACCCGCCTCGGCTGGGTCCTACTCGCCGCCGCGATATTCGGAACTCTCGCCTTCACGCTCGTGCCAGCCCCCTACGTGATCGAGCAGCCGGGCCCTGTCTTCAACACCCTGGGTACGGTGACCAATGGTGACAAACAGGTGCCCATGATCGAGATCCCCGGGCAGAAGACTTACGCAACGGGCGGTGCCCTCGACATGCTCACGGTCTCCATCGCCGGCAGCCGGGACCAGCCGCCGAGCTGGTTCGAGGTGGCGCAGGCCTACCTCGACGCCAGCAAGGCTGTCTTGCCGGTGGATGCCATCTATCCGGCCGGTACCTCGGTGCAGCAGTCGAATGCGCAGGCCGCGGTCGACATGCAGAACTCGCAAAAGGACGCCGTCGCTGCCGCGCTGACCCATCTCGGATACACGCTCCCCGCCTCGCTCACCGTCGGCGAACTGTCGCCGAAGTCGCCCTCCAGCGGAATCCTGCGCAAGGGCGACACGATTGTCAGCGTGGATGGCCAGACCACCGACACCGTGCTCGGGCTTCGGGCGATCATCGCCAAGACCGGCGCCGGCACAGCCGTCAGTATTGCCATCGAACGCGGGGGAGCAGCGAAGACCGTGCAGGTGACGCCGGAGATGAGCGGCGGAGCGGATTCGGTGCCCATCATCGGCATCTTTCCCGCCATCGTCTACGGCTATCCCTTCGATGTGAAGATCCAGCTCGAGAACGTGGGCGGTCCGAGTGCTGGCCAGATGTTCGCTCTCGGCATCATCGACAAGTTGACGCCCGGAAAGCTGACTGGTGGCGCGAAAGTGGCGGGCACCGGCACGATTGATGGCACCGGGGTCGTTGGCAAGATCGGAGGCATCCGCCAGAAGCTCTATGGAGCGCGTGCGGCCGGCGCCACCTGGTTCCTCGCCCCGTATTCCAACTGCGACGAGGTCACCGGACATGTCCCCAGCGGCATCCGAGTTCTCGCAGTGAGGACCCTCGACGACTCCCTCGCGGCGTTGAAAGCGATCAAAGCGGGCTCGAGTACACGCGGCCTGCTCAGCTGCCCAACCCGCTAGCGGTCGGGTGGCCTCCCAGACCATGCCCTTAAGATAGGGCTGCACAGCATCCGCCACACGCTTGGAGCAGTCTCGTGACGTCCACCCCCACCGAAGAACGCCGCCCTGCATCGCGATCGAGAGTGACCCTCCTGATCACGCTGACCGTCGTGGCCGTTCTCGTCATCCTCTTTTTCATCTTCGCCAGCCTCTACACCGACTGGCTGTGGTTCGAACAGCTCGGCTTCCTGAAGGTGTTGACCACCCAATGGGTGGCTACCACTGTGATGTTCTTCATCGGATTCTTCGCCATGGCGCTGCCAGTGTTCGCCAGCATCCAGATCGCGTTCCGCGGCCGGCCGGTCTACGCCAAACTCAATGCGCAGCTCGACCGCTACCAACAGGTGATCGAGCCTCTGCGTCGCCTCGCGATGTGGGGCATCCCCGCGCTTCTCGGCCTGTTCGCGGCAGTCGCTGCCTCCGCCCGCTGGCAGCTGGCTCTCGAGTGGATCAACGGGGTTCCCTCGGGCAAGGTTGACCCCCAGTTCAACCTCGATATCTCGTTCTATCTTTTCGCTTTGCCCTTTTACCAAGCCGTCGCGGCGTTCGCGTCGGCTGTCGTCCTTATTTCGGCCATCGCGGCGATCGCCACTAGCTATCTCTACGGAGCGCTGCGTTTCAATGGCCGGGAAGTGCGGATCTCGCGCACCGCCCGCATCCAGCTCGCCGTCACCGGCGCGGTCTACCTGGCCCTGCAAGCGGTGAGCATCTGGCTCGATCAGTACGCAACGCTCAGCAGTAAAACCTCCAGCACGCTGTTCGATGGGGCCTCCTTCGCCGATGCGAACGCGGTGATCCCCGGCCGCCAGATCCTCGCCGGAATCGCCGCGGTAGTGGCAATCCTGTTCGTTATCACCGCGGTCATCGGCCGCTGGCGCTTCCCCCTCATCGGCACTGCGTTGCTGCTGGTCATGGGCCTACTCATCGGATCCGTCTACCCCTGGATCGTGCAGAAGTTCCAGGTGGAGCCGAACGTCCGTACCATCGAGGCCCCGTACATCCAACGCAACATCAACGCCACCCGAGATGCTTACGGGGTGGCCGCGGTCACGCAGGTGCCCTACTCGGCCTCGACGAATGCCAAGCCGGGGGCACTGCGCAACGACGCCCAGACGACCGCGAGCATCCGGATCATCGACCCGGCACTCATCTCTGATGCTTTCGGCCAGCTCGAGCGCATCAAGCAGTACTACCAGTTCAAAAAGTATCTGGACGTCGACCGTTACACGATCAACGGCAAGTCCCAGGACACGGTGATCGCTGTGCGAGAACTCAATCAGTCCAACACCAACGCCGAACCGAGCTGGTACAACAACACCCTCGTCTATACCCACGGCTATGGTGTCGTGGCGGCCTACGGCAACCAGCGGTCGAGCGAGGGCCTCCCGGTCTTCCTCGAGTCGGGCATCCCCGTGACCGGTGATCTCGGAAAGTTCGAGCCGCGCATCTACTTCGGCGAGGAATCGCCGACCTACTCGATCGTCGGCGGTCCGAAGGGCAGCAAGCAGGTCGAACTCGACTACCCCGCCGGAGACGCCAACGCCAACCAAAACGCGACGACCACCTTCTCGGGCAGCGGCGGGCCGAAGCTCGACAACGTGTTCAAGAAGCTTATTTATGCCATCAAGTTCCAGTCAGAGCAGATCTTCCTCTCCGGTGGAGTGAACAACAACTCGCAGATCCTGTACACGCGCAACCCCGTTGACCGCATCCAGAAAGCGGCGCCCTATCTCACCCTCGACAGCGACCCCTATCCGGCCGTTGTCGATGGTCGCGTGAAGTGGATCGTGGACGGCTACACAACGAGTGCGAACTATCCGTACTCCGAGGTGCAGCAGCTGAGCAGCGCGATCGCAGACACCTATACGCCGACCCCGCAACTGGCGTTGGATGATATCAACTACATCCGCAACTCGGTCAAAGCTACGGTCGACGCCTATAGCGGCGAGGTCACGCTCTACGCCTGGGATGATACGGACCCGATCCTCAAGACCTGGCAGAAGATCTTCCCGTCGACAGTCAAGCCGATCAGCGAGATCTCGTCCCAGGTGATGAGTCACGTGCGCTACCCCGCCGACCTGTTCAAGGTGCAGCGCGAGATCCTCGGCACGTACCACGTGACCGACCCGAACACGTTCTACTCGTCGAGTGACGCGTGGATCACGCCTCCCGACCCGACCAAGGATGCGGCAACTGCCCGCCTCCAGCCGCCGTACTACCTCACGATGAAGCTCCCCGGCGCCTCTACGTCGGCCTTCTCGCTCTACTCGACCTATATTCCCAGCTCCAAGGGTGGGGCCGGCACCAGTAATATCCTCACCGGCTACCTTGCAGCGAACGCTGATGCCGGTTCCACCAAGGGACAGGTCGCGAAGGGCTATGGCAAGCTCACCCTCCTCGCCCTGCCGAAACAGAATCCAGTGCCTGGCCCCGGTCAGGTCCAGAGCAACTTCAACACTGATACCGCGGTCGCCAACCAACTCGCGCTGCTGCAACGCGGCAACACGACGGTTGAGCTCGGCAACCTGCTAACCGTTCCTGTCGGCGGCGGACTGCTCTATGTTCAGCCGGTCTATGTCAGGTCGAACGCAGAGACGAGTTATCCGATCTTGCGCAAGGTGCTGGTGTCGTTCGGCGTCAAGGTGGCGTTCGAAGACACCCTGGACGCTGCGCTCAATTCGCTATTCGGTGGAAACTCCGGGGCGAGTGCCGGTGACGGTGGGGTGACTCCAACACCGACACCGACCCCGTCGCCCGGTACCGGAACGACCGACCCGGGCACCGGCAACGGTGCATCGGGGCCGGCGCTGAAGGCCGCACTCGCTGACGTGCAGACCGCCCTTACGGCTCGCGCCGCGGCGCTCAAGTCAGGGGATCTCAGCGCCTATGCCACCGCGGATGCCGCCCTCGTGACGGCTTTGAACAACGTGTTCTCGCTGCAGAAGTAAACCGTGCTCCATCCTGCGTGGTAAGCTTTACTACGTAGCGCGGGGTGGAGCAGTTCGGTAGCTCGCTGGGCTCATAACCCAGAGGTCGCAGGTTCAAATCCTGTCCCCGCAACAGTGGCGATTTCAGTGATTTACCAAATATTCATGAAATTGCAGAAAACGATCGGCCTTGCTGAAAAGCGAGGTCGATCTTTTTTCGTTGCGGTGGCAGAGTGCTTCTGGGTTGTGCCGGTGGGGTTGTTTTCTTCGCTAACGACGAGAAGCCCCGCTATTTGGCAGGCTGAAGCTATCGGGAATCGGGGAATTTGTTCGTTGG
>JBKJLH010000165.1:0-4747 GCA_046597035.1 Lacisediminihabitans sp. | reverse complement strand
CGCGCGCGGTAGCGACCAGGTCCGGATGTGCGACCCAGGTACCGTCGAAGCCGTCGGTGGCCTCCCGTCGCTTGTCGTCGTGAACCTTGGCGATCGCGCCGGCGGTGACCTCCGGGTCCCGACGGTTCGGGATGAACGCGCTCATACCTCCGATGGCATGGGCTCCCCGGCGATGGCAAGTGGCGACGAGCAACTCCGTGTAATTGCGCATCATCGGTGAGGTCATGGTGATGCGATCCCGATCCGGGAGTACGAACTGGCGGCCGCGACCGCGGAAGTTCTTGATCAGACTGAAGATGTAGTCCCAGCGACCGGCATTGAGGCCGGCGCAGTGGTCCTTCAGCTCGTAGAGGATCTCCTCCATCTCGAACGCGGCGGTGATCGTCTCGATGAGCACGGTTGCACGGATCGATCCGTGCTCGAGTCCGAGCGCGATCTCCGAGAAGGTGAAGATGTCATCCCACAGGCGCGCTTCGAAGTGGTTCTCGATCTTCGGCAGGTAGAAATACGGTCCGCAGCCGTCGGCGATGAGTTCCGCGGCATTGTGGAAGACATAGAGGCCGAAGTCCACCAGGGATGCGGATGCCGCCTTGCCGAGGCCCGCCCGGTCCGTGTACTTCAGGTGCTTCTCCACCAGGTGCCAGCCGCGCGGTCGCATCACGATCGTGGGGGTGGACTGACCTTCCGGGAATGGGCCGACGGCGTACTGCTTGCCAGCCTCGCTCGTGAAGTCGACCTGGTGACGGATGGCGTCGTAGAGGGCAAGCTGGCCGCCGATGATGTTCGACCAGGTGGGGCTGGTGGCATCTTCGAGATCGGCGAGCCAAACCTTGGCGCCGGAGTTGAGCGCGTTGATCGTCATCTTGCGGTCGGTGGGCCCGGTGATCTCCACCCGACGGTCTTCGAGCCCGGGGCCGGCACCGGCCACGCGCCATCCGGAGTCTGCCCGGATCGCGGCAGTCTCGGAGAGGAAGCCGAGATTGCGGCCGTTATCGATGTTCTTACGTTGCACCATGCGTGCGGTGAGACGTTCCTGGCGGCGGCCCGCGAACTGATCGTGCAGGCGCGTCACGAAGTTGAGTGCCTCGGGACTCAGAATGGTCTCGAAGCCGGGTTCTGGACTGCCGAGTATGGTCATGCGGGTGTGGCTTGACATGGGATTCGCCTCTGTGGATGGGTCGGACGGTTTAGTGGAACTGTTCGGATTCGGTGGAGCCGACGAGCGCAAGGGTCGCGCTCTCGGGGTTCAGCACCGTCGAGATCTTGTCGAAGTAGCCGGTACCGACCTCGCGCTGGTGTTTCGTGGCGGTGTAGCCATCGGCCTCGGAGGCGAATTCAGCCTCCTGCAGTTCGACGTAGGCGCTCATGTGCCGCTGGCTGTAGTCGCGGGCGAGCGTGTACATCGAGTGGTTGAGAGCGTGGAATCCGGCGAGGGTGATGAATTGGAACGCGTATCCCATTGCGGCGAGCTCGCTCTGGAAGGTCGCGATCTGGGCGTCCCCGAGGTGGCTCTTCCAGTTGAACGACGGCGAGCAGTTATAGGCCAGCTTTTTGCCCGGGAACTCGCTATGGATGCTCTCGGCGAAGGTGCGGGCTAGGGAGAGGTCCGGCTCCGACGACTCGACCCAGAGCAGGTCGGCGTAGGGAGCGTAGGCGTGACCGCGAGACAGCACGGTCTCGATGCCGGGGCGGGTCCCGTAGAAGCCCTCCGCGGTTCGCGTGCCGTCGAGGAACGGACGGTCGCGCTCATCCACGTCACTGGTCACGAGGCTGGCGGCGAGCGAGTCGGTTCGGGCGATCACGATCGTCGAGACGCCTGCGACGTCGGCGGCGAGGCGGGCCGCATTGAGCGTGCGGATGTGCTGGCCGGTGGGGATCAGCACCTTGCCTCCCATGTGCCCACACTTCTTCTCGCTTGCGAGTTGGTCTTCCCAGTGCACGCCTGCGGCTCCTGCGGCGATCATCGAGGTCATCAGTTCGTAGGCATTGAGCGGACCGCCGAAACCGGCTTCGGCATCCGCGACGATCGGAGCGAGCCAGTCGGTGTCGTGGCGGCCTTCCGAGGTCTCGATCTGGTCGGCCCGAAGCAGCGCATTGTTGATTCGTCGCACGACGCTCGGTACTGAGTTTGCGGGGTAGAGGCTCTGGTCGGGGTAGGTCTGTCCCGAGAGGTTCGCGTCGGCCGCGACCTGCCATCCACTGAGGTAGATCGCCTTGAGTCCGGCCCGCACCTGCTGCACCGCCTGGTTTCCGGTGAGGGCGCCGAGGGCGGGAACCCAGTCCTGTGACTGCAGGAGGCTCCACAGGCGCTCAGAGCCACGCTTAGCAAGCGTGTGCTCCTCCTGCACGCTACCGCGGAGGGCGACCACGTCTTCTGCGGTGTAGTCCCGCTCGACACCGTTCCAGCGCGCGTCGGTCTTCCACTGCGTCTCGAGCTCTGTGGCGGTCTGGTTCTGGTCACCCGGTCGAGTGGTCATCGGTGCTCCTTCATTGTGTGCGTAAAACCCACGATGCGGCCGTTTTGGTAACTCCGTTCCGATATTGATCGCAGAAAATTAGCGGTTCTTCTGCTTATCACAAGAAGTTCGTGTGTCATCCTTGGCTCATGGAACCACGGCCGTTCGACACGTTCGAGGATGAAAATATGCTTGATTCACTGACGATCGGCCGCCGCATCCGGCAGTTGCGCATTTCCCGGCACATGACACTCGACGACATGGGAGTCGCGATCGGGCGCGCGGCATCGCAGGTCTCGGTGGTGGAGAACGGCAAGCGCGAGCTGAAGCTCGGCGAGCTGCAGCGGTTCGCCCGCGCCCTCGATGTACCGATCGACCAGCTGTTGAACTCTGAGGCGCCGACCGGGCGAGCGGGACTCGAGATCGCGCTCGAGCGTATCCAGCGCGGGCCCTTGTACGCCTCCCTCGGCCTGCCACACTTCGCCGTGCGAAAGGCGATGAGCGACGAGGCGATCGAGGCGATCCTCGGCCTGTATCGCGAACTCGAGCGGGTGCACAGCGAGCGCGCGGCGACCCCGGAAGAGGCTAGGCGCGCCAATACCGAGCTGCGCAAGGCGATGCGGCGCCGTAACAACTACTTCGCCGAGCTAGAGGATGTCGCGCGCGGACTGCTCGCGGCCGTCGGGCAAACGGGTGGCCCACTCTCGCAGCGCGTGGCATCGGATCTCGGCACCCACCTCGGTTTCACGCTGCACTACGTGCCAGACCTCCCCGGGTCGACACGTTCGGTCACCGATCTCAATAACGGGCGCATCTACGTGCCCCTGGGGGCGAGGGCGGATTCCGATCCGCGATCCGTTGTGCTCCAGGCACTCGCGAGCCACGTGCTCGGGCACGAGGAGCCCACCAACTACGCCGACTTCCTTGACCAGCGGGTGCAGACCAACTACCTCGCGGCGGCGCTGCTCGTGCCGGAGCAGAGCGCCGTCGAGTTCCTCACCCGCGCGAAAGCCGCCCGGGAGTTGTCGGTCGAAGACCTCCGTGATGCCTTCGGAGTGAGCTACGAGACCGCCGCCCACCGGTTTACCAATCTCTCGACCCAGCACCTGGGCATCCCGGTGCATTTTCTCAAAGTGCACGAGAGCGGGACGGTGTCGAAGGCGTATGAGAATGACAGCGTGACGCTGCCGACGGATGCTCTCGGGGCGGTCGAAGGCCAGGTCGTCTGCCGCTTTTGGAGCGCTCGCCGCGTGTTCGATGTGCCCGACCGTTTCAGCCCGTACCACCAGTACACCGACAAGCCTGCTGGCACCTACTGGTGCACTTCACGAATCCAATCCTCTCCGCGAGGACAGTTCTCGGTGAGCGTCGGAACCCAATTCGTGCAGGCGAAGTTCTTCCGGGGTCGGGACACCGAGAATCGCTTCACCTCGACCTGCCCCGACCCCTCGTGCTGCCGCACGCCCCCGAGCACGCTCGCGGCGAAGTGGAACAAACACTCGTGGCCAAGCGCACGCCTCAACTCCTCCTTGCACGCGGCGATGCCCACCGGGGCGTTCCCCGGGGTCGACAGCACCGAAGTCTTCGAGTTTCTCGAGCGGAACGCCCCGACGACCGGCTGATCTGCGAGGAAGCGCGGCCATGTACCGCGCGTCCCGCGGCGCCGAAACGGCGGGTCTCGGGCATTGATCGGCGGGAATGACGTGGTCGCGTGGCTTGCCGATTGCGTGCACTTGCGGCGCCACGACGTACTCTCGAGAGCCGGTTCGGCACCCCCCGAAGAGGGCTGAATTCACTGTAAAATCACTGGGAATTCGCACGGCGGATGGAACGGAGCCCCGGAAATCCGGCAAATAAAACATGCCGCCATCCAGGGGGACCTCTCGATTTGTGTCTGAGTCGGTACTGTCGTAAGAGGCCTCCCGAAGCGCGACCCGAATCCGTGCTGGCCTGTCGAAGGACCCCCAATGACGACCCATAAATCCTTTCACCCTGCCCCTAAGAAGCAGTGGGGAGCTGAGCGCCGCACGGAACCATTGCCCATCATCCACGCGGTTCCGAGTGACCGCAAAGTCACTTTTGGGCGGCTCGCGATCATCGCGACGGTGCTGTTCTGGATCTCCTACGTGGTCGCGACGATCATCCGCCAATTCATCGACAGCTCGAGCGATTTCCGGTTCATGATGGAGGCGATTTCTTACCTCGTCGTGGTCACTTTCCTCAGCTTCTCGGCCCTCATGTACCTCGTCGCGCGGCAGGGGGCCCTCGAGCGATTCCGCGCGCACGTGCGG
>JBKJLH010000082.1:0-19158 GCA_046597035.1 Lacisediminihabitans sp. | reverse complement strand
AGCTCCGCCTGGTAGCGGGCGGAGAGATCCTCCCAGCTGAAGGAACCATCCTGCCCGAAGCTGATGGCGCGCATGAAGTAATAGCGGAAGGCGTCCACTCCGAAGGTGTCGGTGATCTCGGCGGGCGCGATACCGGTGAGCTTGGACTTCGACATCTTCTCGCCGCCGACGAGCAACCAGCCGTGGCCGAAGACACGACGAGGCACCGGAAGATCCGCGGCCATCAGCATCGCCGGCCAGATCACGGCGTGGAAGCGGGCGATGTCTTTGCCGACGAGCTGAACGGCCGGCCAACGCCGTTCGAAGTTCTCGGTGTCGGTGCCGTAGCCGATCGCGGAGATGTAGTTGAGCAACGCGTCGAACCAGACGTAGACCACGTGGCTGTGATCCCAGGGAATCTGGATGCCCCAGTCGAAGCTCGACCGCGAGATGGAGAGGTCGTCGAGGCCCTGCTTCACGAACGAGATGATCTCGTTGCGCACGCTCTCGGGCTGGATGAAGTCGGGCTGGGACTCATACAGGTCGAGCAGTTTCTGCTGGAAATCGCTCATCCGAAAGAAGTAGTTCTTCTCCTTGAGGATCTCCACCGGGCGGCCGTGGATCTTGCACACCAGCTGGCCGGCAAAGTCGCCATCCGCCGTTTCCACGAGGTCATCGAGCTGCTTGTACTCCTCACAACCCACGCAGTAGTAGCCCTCGTATTCGCCCGAATAGATGAAGCCATCGTCGTAGAGCTTTTGCAGGAAGATCGTGACGGCCTTCTCATGGCGCTCATCGGTGGTGCGGATGAAATCATCGTTGGCGATATTGATGGTCTTGAGCAGTGGCAGCCAGGCATCCACGACGAGCTTGTCGGCCCACTGTTGGGGAGTGGTGTCGTTCGCAACCGCGGTCCTCAGGATTTTCTGGCCATGTTCATCGGTGCCGGTGAGCAGCCAGGTGTCGTCGCCGGCTTGGCGGTGCCACCGCGCAAGTACATCGGCAGCAACCTCGGTGTACGCGTGACCGATGTGTGGCACATCGTTCACGTAGAAGATCGGGGTCGCGATGTAAAAAGAGTCAGCGGCGGGCATTCGATCATCCTAATTGGCGCGGATGCTGCCGAGCCCCGCGTTAGGCCGAACCGACCGGGTTACTCGCGCGATCCGATCCGGGTTGCGCCGGTCAGCGGGGAATGGCCCCGACGATCACTCGCCGGGGCCATTCGCCTGCGAACTAGCGGCTAGTGACGCCCGGCCGCCAACTGCGACAGCAACCCGAAGGTCACTCCGCCCAGGCCGGTCACCGCGTCGTACCCACTGGCTGTCTTCAGCGTGCTGTCCTGGTCGAGACTGATCAGGTAACTGTTGCCACTCCTCGCGCTCGTGTAGACGAGTGCCCTGGTGGGACTCTGCGGCAGCACATCGCGGAACGCCGACGGTAGAACGCGATCAATCCCATACAGTGTCGGGTTCGCGAACCCGATTGAGGTGCTGCTCGCCTGCTGCACGATCGCGATCTGCGCCGCGGTCAGCGGCGAAGCAAGCGAGGTGCCACCGTAGGTCTGGCGCTGGAAGTCCCCGACCGCGAGGGTGGTCTCATCGATAATCGGGCGGATACCGATGGAGAATCCGGTGTACGGATCCGCGAGCGCCGCGATGTCCGGCGAAACGCGGAAGCCGCGGGAGAGCGAGGTCGGAACAATCCCACTCTGGTAGGCCGGCGCCGGGAAGACGGCACTCGTCCCACCGCCCGCACCAAAGAAGAAGCCTCCGGGCAATGGCGAGAGATATGCGGTTCCGGCCGGGTTGATCTTGTCACCCGCGGTGCCCCATCCGGTCTCATAGGCGATCTTGCCGGCCTGGGTGATACCGAGGCTCGTGCCTCCCACCGACGTAACATACGGTGAGGATGCCGGGAAGTCCGGAGATGCGTAGCCGAGATTTGCGACCTCGTCACCACTGTCTCCGCTGGAGAAGTAGAGCCCGATTCCCTCGCCTGCCGCTTGGATGTGCAGGTTCTGCGCACCCTTCAGCGAGTCAGCCGGGATTGCCTCTCCGGTGTTGCCGTAGCTGTTGCTCACGATGTTCGCGAGCCTGTTGTCGAGGATCTTCGATAGTGCGACATCCAACCCGCCACCGCAGTTGAAGCCACCGACATAGAGGATCTTCGCCCCGGTAGCGATGCCGTGTACTGCTTCGACGTCGAGAGTCTGCTCCCCCTGCCAGCCGCTCGGGAAGCCACAGGCCGCCTGATCCACGAACTGGGCCGGAGTCGGCACGATCTGCGAGTAGTTCGAGGCCGTGAGGGCCGGCTCACCCAGTGCTGCCGAATAGGTATTCACGTCGTTCAGGATGGACGGCGAGGCATAGGCATCGATGATCGCGACGGTCTGGCCGGCACCATTCACTCCCGACTTCGCGAGCGAGTCGAGTCCGTAGGCGGAGCGCAACTGCGAGGGCACGTAGCCGCAGCCGAAGGTGTCGAAAGTGGTCTGGCCATACGCGACCGGAGCGGTCACCGTGTGCTCCCCGGTATAGCTGGAACACTTGACGGTGATTGCTGAAGGCGCCGGAGCCTGGCGGCTGAGCGCGTCCGCTGAGGACGGCAGATCACCCTGCTTGACGGAGTCGGTGTGGGTGAGCAACTTCGACTGGTCGAGGCTGACCCCCGAAACCATACCGGTGAGGTTAGCGGGTACCGAGGGTGCGCTCGAAGGTGCCGCGAGCACGTGTCCAGAATATTTGTAGTCGTGCAGGCTGGTGGTGAAGACAGACCCGAGCTGAGCGGCCGTTCCGCGGAAGACCACGTACTGGCGACTGGCCGGTATTGCGCTGATGGTCAGACCCTTCGAAGTGAGGGAGTCGACCACGGTGTCGACGTCCTTCTTCTTCGGTGCGTAGCGTGCGATCCACGCCTGCGGAGGGAGGAAATGGCGATATTCGCGGGTTCCGGGAGTGGATACCGCGGTCGCGAAGGCTGCAGCCCCGGCCTCGTCGCGTAGTGGAAGGTAGATCTCCCCTTCGAGCGTCGCGTCGGCGGCGGTGACCCCGGCGTCATTTGCTGCGGTAGCCCATCGGGGCACCGAGCCGGGAAAGGAATCGCGATCAGCAGCGGAGGCTGTCGAAACGCCGGAGAGTGATAAAGCGATGACGGTTGTGGCCGTAGCCACGATGCCCAGTGTCCGACGAGTGGACACCCTTCGGCGCGTGCGATTGTTCAAGTTCACAAACCTTCCCCAGTGAAGAATGACCGCGTCAGATTCAGACGCAGTTGCGACAGTAACCCGGCCCGACTACCCCCACTGGAGGGGTAACAAGAATGTAACAAACAACGCAGAAATACTGCGCGTGCGCTCGGATTGTGGCGCGCGAGCTGTCCGTCGCGGCCACATTTCTCAATCTCGGTGCCAGCGAGTTCGCACAGAGATCGCGGTGCCACCCGCGAACGAGGCCGACTCAGTACCCGCGCGCAATCCATTCCGCGAGATGGAGCGCCTCGGAGCCGATCGTGGTCGAATCTCCGTGTCCGGTCAACACCCGCACCTCTGGCGGCAGCGACAACAGCCGTTCGCTGATGGAGGAGATGATCGTCGGGAAGTCGCTGAACGAGCGTCCGGTGGCTCCCGGTCCCCCGTTGAACAGTGTGTCGCCCGAAAACAGGGTGAGCTCACTCTCGACGTACAGGCAAGTGGAGCCCGGCGAGTGACCGGGGGTGTGAAGCGCCCGCAGCGTGACCCCGGCGACCTCGAACACGCTCCCATCATTCAGCTCCGCATCGGGGGCGAGGTTCGGGAACACGGCATCCCACAGCATCCGGTCGGCCGGATTGAGCCAGATCTTCGGCGAATCAACCAGGCCAGCGAAGTCTCGGGAAGCACTGATGTGATCATTGTGACCGTGGGTGAGCAGTACCGCGATGACCGTGCGCCCCGCCACCGCTACAGCGACCTGCGCGGCGTTATGGGCAGGGTCGATCACGATCACCTCGCGGTCATCGCCGATGATCCAGACGTTGTTCTCGAGCTCCCAGGTGCCGCCGTCGAGCGAGAAGGTGCCCGACGTAATGAGGTTTTCGATGCGAAAGCGACCCGCGCCGGAGCCGCTCACGGAATCGCCCATCAGAGGACCACCACCGAGCGGAGCACCGTGCCGCTGTGCATTTTCTGGAACGCCTGTTCCACATCGCCAAGCCCGATGCGCTCGGTCACGAACGCGTCCAGATCAAGGTTGCCCTGCTTGTAGTGGCTCACCAGCATCGGGAAGTCCCGAGAGGGAAGGCAGTCGCCGTACCAGGACGATTTGAGGGCTCCACCGCGGCCGAAGACGTCGAGCAGCGGCAGCTCGATCACCATGTCGGGGGTCGGAACACCGACGAGTACTACCGTTCCGGCTAGGTCGCGCGCATAAAAGGCCTGTGTGTAGGTCTCAGGGCGTCCGACCGCGTCGATCACGACATCCGCTCCGTTGCCTCCGGTGAGGGCTCGGATCGCTTCGATCGGATCTTGCTCGCGGGAGTTCACACCGTGGGTCGCGCCGAGAGTGCGGGCAAGCTCGACCTTGCGGGGGTCGATGTCCACGGCAATGATCGTGATCGCTCCGGCCAACTTCGCCCCCTGAATTGCCGCGATCCCGACCCCGCCGCAGCCGATCACGGCCACCGAGTCTCCCCGTGCCACATTGCCGGTATTGATGGCAGCGCCGATCCCGGCCATGATTCCACAGCCGAGCAGGCCGACCGCGGCCGGGTCGACATCCCCATCCACCTTCGTGCACTGCCCCGCCGCGACGAGGGTCTTTTCCGCGAAGGCGCCGATACCGAGCGCGGGCGAGAGCTCCGTGCCATCCTCGAGCGTCATCTTCTGGGTGGCGTTGAAGGTGTTGAAGCAGTACTGCGCCTCGCCTCGCCGACAGGCCCTGCACTCGCCGCAAACGGCCCGCCAGTTCAGGATGACCCGATCCCCCACCACCACGTTGGTGACATCGGGTCCGATCGCCGCGACGATCCCGGTGGCTTCATGGCCGAGCAGAAAGGGATAGCTGTCGCTGATGCCGCCCTGTTGATAGTGCAGATCGGTGTGGCAGACGCCACAGGTGAGGATTTCGACGAGCGCTTCCCCCGGGCCCGGATCGGGCACGAGAATCGTCTCGAGAGTGAGAGGCGCGTTTTTTGCGCGAACGACGACGGCCTGGACTCTATGCAGCATGCTTCGCCTTACTTTCGGATTTACCCCATCCAAGTCAAGCAGAGTTTTGCGCCCTCACCGCGATCGCAGCTCACCGGCCCCCTCATCCCCCGCCATCATTTCCCGCCCTTCGCCCCCGGCCCCCTCATCCCCCGCCCCTCGTCACCGCCATCGACTTGGTAGTTGTTGCGACTTTGCCGCCGCTCAAGTCGCAACAACTACCAAGTCGATGGCGGTGAGTTCGCGGACGGGGGTGCGACAGCGTCGCGAACACCCGGGCTGGGCCACCCCGCACCGAGTTGCGTCCCCTTCGCGACAGAATGTGCACCCTGGACAGCACCGGTGTCGCCGGGGATGCGGGCCTGTTCCCCCGGGGTCTGTCCCCCCGGGCCTATTTCCCCGGGCCTGTTCTCCCGGGCCTATTCCCTCGCGGTTGTTTCCCGGGCCTATTCCCTCGCGTCAGGTCCGAGCATGCTCGAGGAGGCAAAAACGCGACGCAGAGGAACATTCACCGCGGTGTACAGCTACGAAACCGCCGCCGCTATCCCGTCGGCGCTGATAGCTGCCATCGCGGGTAGAGCTCGGCCAGACCGACCGGCACCCCATAAACGATCGCGTCGGAGCGATGCCCGACGCCCGGTCCGATGAATCGACGGGTGGTCATCCCCGCGGCTTTCGCTGCGGCCTCCGCCTGGTCTGATTCGGGCCCGTAATAGTGGTCGGTCGATCCGCTGGTGAAGATTGCAAACATGTCGGAGTAACGAGTCTTCGCCATGATGTTGAGCGGCTGTTCCGCGTCGAACCGGCTCTGATCGCCCCCGAATCCGATTTTCAGGGTGTTCTCCGGTGAGCCGAGGGATGGGCCGATTTCCCCCGAGATATCCAGGATGGAGCCGAAGGTCTCGGGATATTGGGCCCCGAATGACAACGCGCACTCCCCGCCATTCGAATACCCACCGATCGCCCAATTGAGGCGTCCGGAAGCCACGTGCAGGTTGCTTTTCACGTAATCGAGCACGTCTGTCATGATGTAGGTGTGCACGTTCCCTCGCGGCGAGTCGATGCACAGTGGATTTTGGGTGGGGCTGCCAATCTGGTCAATTGTCAGCACGATCGCGCCGAGTCCCTTGTTAGCGGCGGCCATAGCGTTCAGGGTTGGCAAAAACTTGATGCTGTAGTCCGGGCCACCCGGCTGCCCCATCATCATGATGAGGATCGGTAGGGCGGGCGGATTGGGAACCAGAGCGGCCGGTGGCAGGTACAGGTAGGCGGGTCTGGCTACAAAGCCAGACGCGCTATTCGGAATCGAGACCGTCCCATACTGTCCGGAGGCGGGCATGCCGATCGGCGGGGTCCAGGTCTGCCAGATCGGCTTTACCGGCGCAGGTGGGACAGTAGTCGCGACCGTCGGAGTCGGAGTCGCAATCGGTTGGTGGCTGGGAATGGCGAGCGGATGCCCGATGTCGATATTGAGCAGGGACGCCATGGTCGTGTTGAGGCCGTAGCTGGCATTGATACCGAGTGTTGCGGTGCTGAGGAAGAGCAGCACGGCAATACCGGCAATCACCTTGCGCCACCAGCGCGACTTCCAGATATTGAAAATAGCAACGCCGACGGCCGCGAACGACACGACGACCCAGGTGTGCGTATCGAGTTCGAGTGGCGTCCCAAACAGATTGAGCGCAACTTCACCGATGACGATGGTCGCGATCGCCACAATCGCGCCACTCAGCGCCGAAAGACCGAGACCGATGATCCACCGACGGCGCAACAGCCGGTTGCTTGGCAAGCCGTCGTCTAATCGTCGAGGCGGCATCCGGCGCGACAGCAGGTAGACCAGCACAGCGAGGCTGGCAACAATGAGGACTGTGACGACAGTCCCGTCAACGATGTTCAACAGAAGTAGCGAGCTGATGATGCGGCCGTTTCCCCTCTGGCCGGACAGATACTGCATCATCGTAAGGGAGAAAGGTGTAAGAACCTGCCATCGGAACGCCGGGGCTCACCATTTCTGCGTAAGAATCTCAACGTGCCTTGAGCGCACCCTCGTAAAGATCCCGTTTACCGAGGCCGGTGGCTTCTGCCACTTCGGATGCCGCGTCCTTGAGCCTCGAACCTGCCGTGACGAGCGCCTGCACTTGGGCGATTCCGGCACCGATGTCGATCTCTTGAACGACCCCGCCCTGCACCACGATGCAGATCTCGCCCCGCACTCCTTCCGCAGCCCACTCTGCGAGTTCGGCTGCGGTGCCGCGGCGCACCTCTTCGTAGAGCTTGGTGAGTTCCCGGCAGACAGCCACTCGGCGATCGGGCCCAAAGGCCGTCGCGATGTCACCAAGAGCATCTGCCAGGCGGTTCGGCGACTCGAAGAACACCATGGTTCGCGGTTCGCGGGCGAGCTGGCGTAGCGAGGCGAGTCTGCCCTTGCGCGGCAGGAAGCCCTCAAAGGTGAATCGGTCGGTCGGCAGGCCGGAGAGGGCGAGGGCAGTGATTACCGCCGAAGGCCCCGGAAGTGCGGTGACGGTGACACCGGCCGCGGCCGCCGCCGTCACGATGGAGAAGCCCGGGTCGCTAATCGCGGGCATTCCGGCGTCCGTGAGCACGAGCACATCCGTGTCGCGAGCGAGTTCGGCGATCTCGCCGGCCTTCTCCAGCTCGTTGTGTTCGTGCAGCGCGATCAGCCGCGGCCGGTTATCGATACCGAGGGCCCGCATCAGGTGGATGGTGACCCGAGTGTCTTCTGATGCGATCACTTCGGCGTTGCCGAGCGCCTCCACCAGCCTCCGGGAGGCATCACCGAGGTTGCCGATCGGAGTCGCTGCAAGGATGATCACCGTCCCATCCTTGCAGCGAACCCTCGTTACCATTGCACCTGTGACCAGACCCGACACCGACCTCGATGCCGCCGTCGGTGCACCGTCCACGCTGACCGCCGAGCCGGAGGGGGTCGAACCGACCGGCACCCGCTTCGATGCCTGGTGGGGTCGGCTGCTTGCACGGCCCGGTGCCCGAAAGCTCTGGTACTGGGGCGGTCCGATCGCTGTCACGCTGCTCGCCGCGGTGCTGCGCCTGGTGCGGCTCGGGGATCCCCGCTCCCTCGTGTTCGACGAGACCTTCTACGTGAAGGATGCCTGGACGCTCCTGCATCTCGGATACGAGGGATCCTGGCCCGACAACGCCGACCAGTCATTCAATGCGGGCAACGTCGATATCTATACCGCGGACGGATCGTATGTCGCTCATCCGCCCCTCGGCAAGTGGATGATCGCGCTCGGCTTGCGTGCCTTCGGCGCCGGGGACACGGTGGGCTGGCGCATCAGTACCGCCTTAGTCGGCATCCTCGCGGTTTTCCTGATGGTGATCATCGCTCGAAAGCTCTTCAGTTCCACCCTGCTTGCCACGATCGCCGGGGGGCTTTTCGCGATCGACGGGCACGCGATCGTGCTCTCGCGCACGGCGTTGCTCGACAACTCCGTGATGATCTTCACCCTGCTGGGATTCGGGGCGATCCTGCTCGACCGCGCCCAGAGCGCAGCACGGCTGTCACTCTGGCTCGCGCGTCGGGCAGATGCCGGTCGCGGTATCGATTGGGGCCCGGCGATCTGGTGGCGGCCCTGGCTTCTCACCGCGGGCGTCCTGTTCGGAGCGGCCACCGCTGTCAAGTGGAGCGGGCTCTACTTCCTGGCGGCCTTCGCCGTCTATTCGCTGGTCGTCGATGCCGCAGCGAGACGGGCAGCGGGTATCCCGTTCTGGGTCAGCGGCACGATTATCAAACAGGGTCCGGTCACTTTCCTCCTCACCATCCCCCTCGCCCTCGCCACTTACCTGGCGAGCTGGACCGGCTGGTTCGTCACCAAGGGGGGCTACTACCGTCACTGGGCGGAGGTGCCCGGGAACGCCGCCACCGGCTTCTTCTCGTGGGTGCCGCACTCGGTTCAGAGCTTCTTCCATTACCAGTCGAGCGTCTACGACTTCAACGTCAACGAACACACCGCCCATCCCTACGCGGCGAACCCCTTCACCTGGCTTTTCATGGTGCGCCCGACAGCCTTCTATTACGTCGGCCAGGTGCGCGGTCAGGGTGGATGCGGCTTCTCGAGCTGCGCGGAGTACGTCACCTCCGTCGCCAATCCGATTGTCTGGTGGGCGGCGACCGCAGCGCTTTTCTACCTCGTCTACCGCCTCGTGCGATATCGGGAGTGGCGAGTAGGACTCATTCTGATGGGAACGGTCGCGGGCTATCTCCCGTGGCTGCTGTATTCCAACCGCACGATCTTCCAGTTCTACGCGATCGTCTTCGAGCCGTACCTTATCCTCGGACTCGTGTTCGTGATCGGACTGATCCTCGGCACAGCGACGGATACCACCTGGCGAAGAACTCGGGGCATCGGCGTGGTCACGGTCTTCCTGTTCTTCGTCGTGCTCGTGAGCGCCTTCTTCTATCCGGTTTGGACCGGCATGCAGGTGCCCGAGATCTTCGCCCGGCTGCACTACTGGCTGCCCGGCTGGCGCTGAAGTGGGCGCTGAAGTCGGCGCCTGAATGGGCCCCGATCGAGAGCCCGGTCACGGAGCATGACGACAGCTCCGCGCGCTCGGCTCTCAGCCCTATGACGGTGGACCCTCCGCCTCAGGTGTTCGCCGCGATCGGCTTCTCTCCCCGAGCCATCTCCCCGGGGCATCTCTCCGCGTCATCCGCGCATTACGGGCGCGCGGTGTTCTTCCTTCAGGCGCACCCCTGCTTTCCGGCGGGGTATCGGCTCGCTGATCGGCTCAGTCCAGCCGATCGAGGGCATCCGCAAGGGCCGTGGGATCGACGATCGGTAACCGGCAGACGAAGTCCCGACAGAGATAGGCCGCTTCACCCACACGCCCGAGGAACAGCTCGAATCCGGCGTCGGCGAACTCTGTTGCCTGGGCGGGCGTCACAACCGCGATGATCATCCCGCTGCGATACCGGGCCCTCGCACAGGCAGCCAGCTCCGAATGAGGATCCGAACTCACCACGAGGAGCTGCCCGACCGGCTGTGCGAGAGCAGCTGCCACAGCGAGAGTCGCACCGAACGACACCGGTCGTGGCGCAGCGAAGGGGATCAGTTGGCAGATCACCCGCTCAGCGGCCTCTCGGTATTGCAGGCCCCCCGTGAGCAGGTACAGCGAGGCACAGGCCCGCGCCATGGCGCTCAACCCCGAGGGGTACGCCCCCTCTGAAGGGTCGTGCTCGATAGCGGTTCCCTGCGCCGCGAGCACGGGATCCGCCCCTCCCGGCACGCTGAATGTGCCGTCTCCCGCCGCATCGAGTGCGAGATCCACCAGCGATCGGGCCACCACCGCATAGCGCGCTTCCCCGGTCGCCGTCGCGAGGTCGATCAGACCGGAAGCGAGCATGCCGTAGTCCTCGAGAGTGGCCTGCGCCGTCGACATCCTCCCACCGATGGATGCCCGCACCAGCGTCCCGTCACCCCGAATGTGTCGATCGATCACGACATCCGCGGCGCGGCGCGCGGCCGCTATCCACGCGTTGCGGGTGAGCACGAATCCGGCCGTAGCAAGCGCACCGATAGCGAGCCCATTCCACCCCGTGAGGATCTTCGCATCGAGCCCGGGAGGCTCCTGCCCTCGGCGCTCCTCCGCGCCGAGGGCGTAGTAGGCACCCTCCCGCCGCACGCCGTCGACGGTACTCTCGCTGTCCTGCGCGGAAGCGAATCCACCCCCGGACTGTTCCATGACCTCGATGAGGAACCCGGCGATACCTTCCGCGACATCGACAGCGGTCGGCCATGCGTCAGAATGGAGCTGGGCAAGCCTGGTGAACGCCGCGAGGAGCTGGGCATTGTCATAGAGCATGCGCTCGTAGTGCGGATCGCTCCAGTCGCGTCTCGTCGCGTAGCGGAATAGTCCGCCGTCCACCCGGTCCCGTAGCGCAGCGAAGGGCCGGTCGGATGCATCATCCCATCCGGAGAGGGCGGCGAGGGAACGATCGGCGAGGGCGAGTGCCGTTTGGTCACCTCCGGCCGCACGTTCGAGCAGGAAGAGCAGTACCGGTGCCACCGGAAACTTCGGTGCGCCACCGAAGCCACCGAATTCGACATCCTCATAGGCGACGAGTTCGTCCACTGCGGCCGAGAGCAGCTCGATATCCGGCCCGCTGCCGCCCACGGAGGCCTGAAGGAAAGGTGCCTGCTCGTGAAGTGCAGCGGCGATCGCGCCCGCCGTGTGCTCGACTTCGGTACGCCGAGAGGTCCAAGCATCCGTCACGGCATCGAGCACCTGCCCGAATGACGGCGACTCCGCTGCCGCAACCGGCGGCCAGTAGGTTCCCGCATAGAAGGCCTTACCCTCGGGGGTGACGAAGACGTTGAGCGGCCAGCCCAGGTTGCCGGTAAACGCCGCCGCGGCTGCGAGATAGCTCGCGTCGACGTCGGGATGCTCCTCCCGGTCTACCTTGATTGCCACGAAGCCATCGGCAAGACGAGCAGCGATCACCGGATCGCTGAAACTCTCCCGCGACATCACGTGGCACCAATGACAGGTCGAATACCCGATCGACACCAGAACGGGAACGTCACGTCGACTCGCTTCGGCGAAGGCCTCCTCGCCCCAGGGGAACCAGTCCACCGGATTCTCCGCGTGGGAGCGCAGGTAGGGGCTCACAGCATCCGCGAGTCGATCGGCCATGTCTCCAGCGTAGGCTCGCTCTGTGTCTCAGACAGCCATCACCCTCATTGGCGGCCCCACCGCCCTTCTCGAGTACGCCGGCCTGCGGATCGTCACCGATCCGACCTTCGATGCTCCCCAGGTTTATGAAGATGCCCAGGAGACCACCCTGGTGAAGACGGTGGGTCCGGCGATCACCCGCGAAGATCTCGGAGCGGTAGATCTGGTGCTGCTCTCGCACCACGGCCATAAGGACAACCTCGACTGGGAGGGCCTCGAGCTCATCGCCCAGGGCATCCCCACCCTGAGTACCCGCCAGGCGGCCGACGACCTGTTCGGCGGCACTGTGGTCGGTCTCGACAACTGGGAGAGCTACGACTTCGGTAGCGTCACAATTACGGCGATGCCGGCATTGCACGGCCCGCCCGGCTCAGAATCGATGGTTGGACCCGTTATCGGTTTCATGCTCGAGTCTCCCGGCGAGCCCACGATCTATGTCAGTGGGGACAACGCCTCCCTCCCCCTTGTCCGACAGATCGCGGACCGCTTTGCCCCCATCGATATCGCGCTGCTCTTCGCCGGCGCTGCCCGGGTGGACGAGATCGATGCAGATCTGACCCTCAACTCGACGGATGCCGCGACGGCGGCCGAATCTCTCGGCGCGCGAATCGTCGTCGGTCTGCACACCGAGGACTGGACGCATTTCAGTCATACGCGAACCCAACTGGAGGCGGCATTCGAGGGCACCGGAATGCTCGCGCGCACCCCCCGTGGCGTGCGGGTCGAGCTTGCAGTCTAGCGCTCCTCGGCGTCCAGGCTGCGAGCAGCCTCGATCAGCTCGCGCGCGTGCTGCAGACCGGTCTCGGAACCGCTGAGGCCGGAGAGCAGGCGGGCCATCTCTTCGATTCGCTCCTCGCCCTGCAGCTGCTGCACACTCGACGCGGTCACCCCGCCGTCGATATCTTTGACAACGCGGAGATGGTTGGTCGAGAACGCCGCGACCTGGGCGAGGTGGGTGACGACGATCACCTGGGCGTTGCGGGAAAGCCGGGCAAGCCGACGGCCGATCTCGATCGCAGAAGCTCCACCCACCCCCGCATCGACCTCGTCGAAGATGAAAGTGGGCACCGGATCGTTGCCGGCGATCACAACCTCGATCGCCAGCATCACGCGGGAGAGCTCCCCGCCGGACGCTCCGCGAGCGAGCGAGCGCGGCTCCGCTCCGGGATGCGGGGCGAGCAGGATCGCCACGGTATCCCGTCCGCTCAGGCCATAGTCCTGCCGATCGGTCACTGCGACAGTGAGCCGGGCGTTCGGCATCGCAAGCGCAGCGAGCTCATCGCTCACCTTGTCACCGAGTTGGTGCGCGAATTCGCGGCGCACACCGCTCAACTCGTCGGCGAGCTCGACCACACGAGTGCGATCGGCGTCGACCTCGCCGCGAAGGCGATCGATCCGGTCGGAGTCCTGGTCCAGCTCGAGAAGCCGCGAGCTGCCACTGTCGAGATAGCCAATAGCCTCCTCGAGGGTCGGCCCGTATTTGCGGCTGATCTCACCGAGCTCCGATCGCCGCTCCTGCACGATCTCGAGTTCACGGGCACTGTCGGCGTCGAGCCCACCGAGGTAGCTGGAAAGCTGGGCGGAGACATCCGCCACCAGATAGCTCGCGCTCGCCAGAGCCTCGACGATCGGCGCGAGGGCCTGGTCGTGACCGACGACCCTCTCGAGTTGGCGACGCGCCGAATCCAGCAGTCCGAGTGCGTCCCGCGCTTCTACCAGGTCCTCGGATGATACGAGCTCATGGGCCTCGGATGCCGCGAGCCGCAGGTCCTCGAGATTGGTCAGACGATCCGCCCGCTCGGAGAGCTCTTGATCTTCGCCTGCCCGGGGCGCTACCGATTCGATCTCTGCCATCGCCAGGCGCAGCTCGGCGGCCTCATTCTCTCGTGCATCCTGTTCGGCCACGATCACGTCGAGTTCACCCTGGGTCGACTGCCAGCGCCGGTAAGTCGCCTGGTAGTCGTCGAGCAGGCTCGATAGCACCGGTCCGGCAAAACGGTCGAGCGCCTCGCGCTGGGCGGTCGCCGATCGCAGTCGTACCTGGTCGGACTGCCCGTGTACTACCACCAGTTGTTCGCCGATTTCGGCAAGCACGCTCACCGGTGTGGTGCGGCCGCCTACGGTCGCCCGGCTGCGCCCCTCCGGGGAGACCGACCGCGCAAGGATCAGCTCCCCGTCATCCAGGTCGCCGCCGGCGTCCCGTACCCGTTCGGCGACAGCGCCCCCGGAATCGATGAGCCACCGCCCCTCGACCACAGCCGCGCCGCTCCCCTGTCGAAGCACTGAGCTGTCGGAGCGATCTCCAAGCAGCAGTCCGAGGGCCGTCACCACCATCGTCTTGCCGGCACCGGTCTCTCCGGTGATCGCGGTGAAGCCGGGCCCAAGGGGCAGCCTTGCTTCTCCGATCACGCCGAGGTCGCGGATGAAGATCTCTTCGATCACGCGCTGGAGCCTTCGCCATCGAGAGGACCGCGCCATCCGCTCGTCGGCAGATGGAATTTGTTGACCAGCCGGTCGGTGAACGGGCCGCGATGCAGGCGCGCAAGACGCACGGGCACCGGTGAACGGCGCACTATCACCCGGGCGCCGGGCGGAAGGTCATGGGTGCGACGGCCATCGCACCACAGCACGCCGGTACCCTGAGTGCGCGCGCGCACTTCGACCGCGAACACCGAGTCCCGGCCCACCACGAGCGGGCGGGCGAACAGGGCGTGTGGACTCAGTGGCACGAGCAGCATCGCCTCCAGCTCCGGCCAGACGATCGGTCCGCCGGCGGAGAACGCGTACGCCGTTGATCCGGTCGGGGTCGACATCACCACTCCATCGCAGCCGAACAACGACAGTGGGCGCCCGTCGACCTCGATGACGACCTCGAGCATCCGCTCCCGGCTGGCCTTCTCGACGGTCGCTTCGTTGAGCGCCCAGGTCTCATAGATGACTTCGGCGTCAACCTTCACTCGCACGGAGAGGGCCATGCGCTCCTCGACCTCGTAGTCGCGGGCAAGTGCGCGCCGAACCGTCTCGGTGAGGTTGTCACGCTCGCTCTCCGCGAGGAAGCCGACGTGGCCGAGATTCACCCCGAGGAGGGGTGCGGCACAGCCGCGGGTGAGCTCGGCCGCGCGCAGGATCGTACCGTCACCTCCCAGCACGATAGCCAGTTCCACGTCGGCCACGGTGGCCCTATCGCCGAGCACCACAATCGCGCCGAGTTCTGGCGCATTCGCCAGCACATCGTCGTGCTCGTCAGCTTTCATCACCGGTGTCACCCCGGCCGCGAGCAGCTGCCGGGAAACGGTCACCGCTGCATCGAGGGAGTCCTGCCGACCGGTGTGAGCGACCACGAGCATGAAGCGTTCGGACACTGTCTCTCCTTGCGCGTTTCTGGCGACCACCGGCTGGCGATCCCTGACGGAGTCCACCACTCAGGGTGCCGATGATCGGCAGAGGGTGAGAATCCGTTCTCCCCATTCTGTCGGATTGCCACCCGAGAGCGTGCTGAACCAGACGAGATACTCGTGGTTTCCCGCTGCTCCGAGGATTGGTGAGGAGGTGAGACCCGCCGTGGGGAGACCGAGATCCCAGGCGGCCCAGAGCACGTCGCTGATCGCGTCCGCCCGCAGTCCAGGATCGTGCACGATCCCTTCCTTCACGCCGGTGCGACCCACTTCGAACTGGGGCTTGATGAGCAGGATGTAGTCGGCCCCGGTTCCGACAGTGGCCACGAGAGCAGGCAGCACCGTCGTCAGCGAGATGAAAGAGAGATCCGCGACAACGATACTGGCGCGCACGGCGTGACCTGCGGCGGCATCCAGGGTCGCTACGGTGAGTTCGCGGGCGTTGAATCCCTCTATCACCGTCACTGCGGCGTTATTACCAATGAACGGATCGAGCTGGCCGTGCCCGACGTCCAACGCAACAACCGATGCCGCTCCTCGTTCGAGCAGCGCCTGGGTGAATCCGCCGGTGGATGCACCGACATCGAGCGCGACGCGACCGGTGACCGGCACCCCGAAGGTATCGAGGGCAGCGAGGAGTTTGTGGGCGGCACGACTCACATAATGGTCGATGGCAGTGAGCGCGAGCACCTGGTGCTCACCGACCCGCGTTGACGGTTTGATCACGGCGCGACCGTCGACGGTCACAGAGCCATCCGCGATCAAGCGGGCGGCGTGTGTTCGCGAGCGGGCGATCCCGCGTTCCGCGAGGGCGGCGTCCAGTCGCGCCTCAGCCATGAGTGAGAGACGCGTCGACTCCGCCGTGCAGTCCGCTGTCACGAAGCGAGCCCTCGAGGGTCGCCTGCAACCGGTCGTGAATCTGCACGAAAGCGGCGGCCCGGGATTCGAGGGGCTGATCTTCGATGACCCTCAGGCGGGACAGCAGCGCGTTCGTATCCTCATCGGTAGTCGCAGCGGTCTCTGACCCGCTCATGAGGCCCGGGTCTGAACTCGTTTCAGCGGGCATACACCAACGCTACCCTCACGTGTAGAGCTCGGGCGCGACCTCGAGCCCGTAGATCGGCAGTCCGGAGCCCCAGATGAGCGATGTTGCAGCGCGCAATAGATCGATCGACCGGTCTCCGGCGCGTTCGACGGTCACGACCGTCTTCGACAGTCGTACAGACGATGCGCCGACAGTCACCACCGTGTCCCCGGTGCGCCGATCCGTGCTCTGCACTGCCTCGGGATACGGTTCCGCGAGCTCCCGCAGGTCGCCGAGTAGGTATCGGGGACGGGACTTCGCGTTCGCCGCCAGTGCCTGCTTACGCCCGTCGATGCCGGTCAGTACGAGCGCCGACTCCATGCCCGCACGATTGGCCCCGAGGATGTCTGTATCCAATCGGTCACCGATGACGAGCGGCTTTACCCCACCGAATCGGCGCACAGCCTCGTCGAATATCGCCACCTCCGGCTTTCCCGCTACGACGGGGAGGCGTCCGACCGCGTTGTGCACTGCGCCGACCAGCGTGCCGTTTCCGGGCGCGATGCCACGAGCCACCGGAATAGTCCAGTCGGTGTTCGTCGCCACCCACGGCCGCGCGGTGTCGTCGTTGAGCGCGAAGGACGCCTCTGCGAGATCCTTCCAACCCACATCGGCCGAGAATCCCTGGATGACGGCGGCGGGCTGGTCAAGCGCGGAGCGGGTGACCACGAATCCGGCCGCTTCCACCACCGTCGTGAGACCGTCCCCTCCAATGACCAGCACCGTCGACTTGGGCGCGACCAAACCAGCGAGGAGCCGAACGGCCGCCTGCGGCGAAGTGACCACGTCATCTTCGACTGCTGAGAGTCCGAGGCTCGCCAAGTGGGCGGCGACGGATGCCGCGGTGCGCGAAGCGTTGTTGGTCAGGTAGCCGATCCGCCGGCCTTCACCAGCGGCGTTGAGGCTCTCTACCGCGTGCTCGATAGCCGAATCGCCCCGATAAACCACGCCATCAAGGTCGGCCAGTACCAGGTCGACCCCGTCGAGCGGAGTGCGCTCAGTCACCGAGCGACTCTTGTTCTTCTTCGGGAACAACGCCATTATCGAGCCTGTCATCCGTTTGCGCCCGCTCATTCCGCGCCTCGTCGGCACCCTCGTCTTCTTCGACGATTTCTATCACATCGTCTCCTAGCTCACGTTCGCCTTCATCGATAGCAGCACTGGCACGGTCGGAGCGCTGCCACCACTTCTCGGCTTCGTCGTCACGTCCGAGGTCCTCGAGCACCGCGGCGTAGGCATCGAACAGGGCGGGGCTCCAGGAGAACGCGGTGTTCGGATCAAGTTGCGGGATCTGCAACTCGTCGAGCGCAGCATCTGTCTGTCCGAGATCAAGGCGAGCGCCGGACATCGCGATAGCCAGGAGCACTTGTACTTCCACGGCGAGAGACGCCCGAGGTACGGAGCGACCCAACTCGAGCGCACGGTCCGGTCGTCCGAGGCCGCGCTCGCTGTCCACCATGAGAGGGAGCTGGTCATCGCGCCCCGAAATGCGTCGGTAGGTCCTCAACTCCCGCAGGGCCAGGGCGAAGTCGCCGATCGAGTAAGCCGTGATCGCGAGAGTTTCCCGTACAACGCCGATACGGCCGGCACGGCGCGCCGCGGACACGGCGTGGGAATGCGCGAGCGCGGGGTCGGTCTCGATCAGACGGGCCACCATGGCCAGATGCCGGGCGACCCCGTCCGCATTTTCTTTGCTCAGGGTTTTCAGCTGCGAACGCGCGACACGGTCGAGATCCTTCGGCTGGACGTCATCGGGAATCACCGGGTCGTCGTGCCGCGATCGCACCGACTTGGTACCGAAAGGATCCCGATCCTCGATCTCCTGAGCGGATCTGCCCTGATATCCCGAGCCTGGACGACGCTCGCGCAGGTTCTTCGACAGGTCTGCGTCGGAGCGCACTCGCAGCGGACGACCGTTGTCCGGACGCGGGCCAACGGCTCGCTCGCCCGGGCGCTTGGAGCGATCTCCGAATTCGGACACGGTGTACCCCTGGATCTGTTATCACTGGTGAAGTTATGGAGGGGCTTGTTCGACCAGGCGCGTGCCTGGTCAAACGTGAGCCCGTTACGCGCACGCACGTTAAAGCAAAATGGTCACCCATTGCTGGGTGGCCATTTTACAAAGAAGTCCGGCGGTGTCCTACTCTCCCACAAGGTCCCCCTTGCAGTACCATCGGCGCAGAGAGTCTTAGCTTCCGGGTTCGGAATGTGACCGGGCGTTTCCCTCTCGCTATGGCCGCCGAAACACTATTGATATAGGTTTCGAATTAGCCGACTGCCCCACTCATTAGTAGGCACAGTGTGCTGATTCCCGACCGTACATCGGGAACCACTCAGTGGACGCAGAGCATCTCAATCCCACCGGTACCCTCACGGGCCCAGGATGGGAAGAAAAGTGTTATCAAGTTATCGGCTTATTAGTACGGGTCAGCTCCATGGGTCTTTAGTCCCCACTTCCACATCCCGCCTATCAACGCAGTAGTCTAGCTGCGAGCCTCTCGACTAAAAGTCATGGAAATCTTATCTTGAAGCTGGCTTCCCGCTTAGATGCTTTCAGCGGTTATCCATTCCGAACGTAGCTAATCAGCGGTGCTCCTGGCGGAACAACTGACACACCAGAGGTGCGTCCATCCCGGTCCTCTCGTACTAGGGATAGATCTTCTCAAATTTCCTGCGCGCGCAGAGGATAGGGACCGAACTGTCTCACGACGTTCTAAACCCAGCTCGCGTACCGCTTTAATGGGCGAACAGCCCAACCCTTGGGACCTACTCCAGCCCCAGGATGCGACGAGCCGACATCG
>JBKJLH010000057.1:0-27965 GCA_046597035.1 Lacisediminihabitans sp. | reverse complement strand
CCGATCTGATCCAGGACGCCCTCACGATGGCCATGGTGCTGCGCGGGGACCGCCCAGCGGCGGTGATCTTCCACAGCAACCGCGGCACCCAATACGCCTCCGCTCAGATCACCGCATTTGCTGCCGCGAACGGCATTACCCGGTCGATGGGATACACCGGAATTTGTTGGGATTGTCAGGCTGTTCATGTCGGGTCCAGACTGGGTTCGGAAGTCCTGGCCGTGGCGGCTTGACCCATGTTGGGAACGGCCCTTCGGGTGCCTTTGCGTTGATCTGTCAGCCACACGGCCGGGCGTAGTAACAAAACACTGCGCCGGATCGGGCGTGACCTAATAGGAGCCTGGAGCAACTTTCGAGAGCGTCCCCGTGACAGTCCTGTCCACCCGCCGGTGTCAGCGTCAAATCGACACTAACCGGCAGGAGAAACATGATGACCACCTCAGCAGCATCCGGTATCCCGCTCACTCGATCTGGCCACATCGTCATTGGCGTCGACACCCACAAACATATCCACGTCGCCGCAGTGATGGACTCAATCGGCGGCATCCTCGCCACCCTGACCATCGCCACCGACAGCGGCGGATTCCGGCAGTTACTCGACTGGGCGACATCGTTCGGGCAGATCATCGCGTTCGGCATCGAGGGCACCGGCTCCTACGGCGCCGCGCTGACCTCTTACGTGCGCCGTAATGGCCACCGTGTTATTGAGGTCAACCGTCCCGATCGGCGGATGCGTCGACTCGTCGGCAAGTCCGACACTCTCGACGCTGAGAACGCAGCACGCGCCGTCCTGGCCGGTTTCGCTACTGCGGAGCCGAAGACCGCCGACGGCACCGTGGAGATGATCCGGCAACTGAAAGTCGCCCACGACACCGCAGTGAAGGGCCGGTCAGCGGCAATGGTGACCCTCAAAGCGATGCTCGTGCACGCACCCGAACAGATGCGCAAAGAGACCGCTCCGAAGACCCAAATAATGCTCGCCCGTCATCTGGCAACTCTGCGCCCTCGAGAGCTGGAAACCCCAGACGACAGCATTCGACACACCCTGAGGTTCCTTGCCCGACGTTGGCAACACCTCGACGCCGAAGCGAAAGAGCTTGAGACGATGATCGAAAATCTCGTCACGCAGACCGCGCCCCAGCTGCTCGAACCCTTCGGCATCGGCGCTGACACCGCGGCGGAGATCCTCATCGTCGCTGGCGACAACCCCGAACGCATCCATTCTGAAGCAGCCTTCGCGAAACTCGCCGGCATCAGCCCCATCCCGACCGGCTCGGGAATGACCTCCGGCAAACACCGCATCAACCATGGTGGCCATCGACAACTCAACGCCGCAATCTACCGCGTCGTCATCGGCCGGATGCGCTTCCACGAGCCCACAATCGCTTACGTGACCCGCCGCACAGCGGAAGGCAAATCCAAACGCGACATCATCCGCTGCCTGAAGCGCTACGTCATCCGAGAGGTCTACCACCTGATTATCGCCAACCCAAAAACCGGTGAAATCGCGGCTTGACAACCATAGGAGCATCAACGCCATGGCCGAGAGCTTCTTCGCGACCCTGAAAACGGAGTTCTACTACCGCCGTGTCTGGCCCACCCGGGCCCGCGCGATCCGCGAGGTCTCGGCATGGATCGAGGACCGCTACAACCGCCGCCAGCGCCACTCCTCGATCGGGCATGTCACACCTGTGGGCTTCGAGATGCAATACTCCTCACAGGCCGCAGAGATCCAACTCGCCGCTTAACCCGTGTCCACTCTCCGGGGTCAAGGCCAAGACACACCAACGGCCCGGAAGCGGGACGGTCACCGGACACACTCAAGCTCCTATTGGTGTCGACGCGTCTACGACTGGTGAGTCGTGCGTTTGACCTGCCCGACATTAAGCCCGATGAACGTGCGTCTTACGCACAAGCTCGAGACTCGTCTTCAGCGTCTTGCTAAGTCAAATCATTCTGGACAGACCAGATTCGCATTGGCCAACGACGTGTCGGCGTGCCGATCAAGAGTGGCGACTGGCCAACTCGGATGGCAATGCGGCACTCGAGCAGAGTACGGATCGACATAGAGCGATCAAGATTTTTCTTCACGCGCAAAGGGTCCATGAGTGTTGGCTACCAAGAGAGGGGTCGCGGACAAGTTACCTGCCACAACGGACATGAATGTGTCAACGCGGACAAGTTAGGTGTCAAAGGACAACAGGACACAAGAACAGAAATCTCTCAGAAAAATAACGGTTCGATAACTAGCGTTTCGTTACCTTGCTGTTATACAGTTCAAGAGCAGAAGTTGTTTGCTGTGGCAGCTTCTGCGGAATGTGATTGCAGGACACTCTTGGTGCAAGGGAGAGGGTCGGTTTCTTGCCTCTGAAACCGGCCCTCAATCCTGTTTAATAAGCGATTCATCGCTCTGCTGCCGCGCCATCCCCCCTCCCTTCCGTAGAGTTGGAGTCGGGTCGAGAGGAGAGTGGTGAGCGACAAGTCGACCGCGGTCACTGCGTGGGAAGCCCTGTTCCGCGCTCAAGTTTCGGTGATGCGCTGTTTGAACGCGGAGTTCCCCACCGACGAGATCTCGCTCAACGAGTACGACGTGCTGTTTAATCTGTCCCGCCAGCCCGGCCAGAAGTTGCGTATGAAGGATCTCAATCGTCATCTGCTGCTCACCCAGCCGAGTGTGAGCCGGCTAGTGGATCGGCTCACCACGCGGGGACTTCTCGCGAAGTCTCACGACCAGGATGATGCGCGAGGGGTGAACGTCACCCTCACGCCGGACGGCTTCGGACTCTTCCGCCGCGTTGCCCGCAGCCACATCGAATCGATCGCGCACCGCGTGGGGGCCTCCCTGAGCACAACTGAACTCGAGACACTCACGAAGCTCTGCGACCGGCTTCGACTCTCCGAAAAGTAAGCCCCACAGCATCCGCCATGCCCTAGCCGTGCGAGGGCCAAGCCTCGAACTGACGACGCTGTCGCGCTCTCGAACGCGGCAATGATGGCAATCGATCGAGGTACCGCGAGAAGCGCTCTGATAACCCGCATGGGATTCATCCTCGTGATGCTCCGAAAGGGTCCTCCCCTGTGGCCGTGCGGAGACTCGAACAACGCTTTCGCGAAGATGATCGGGTCACTCACACTGTCCACGACCAGGTCCACAAGCTCGACGACCGCTTCCTGCTCGGAAGGCGTCAGACTCGTGCGAAATATCGTGACGAAGTAGTCGACGTGCGATTCCGCACGCCGATCGCGAGCGAGAGCACCGAGCTGACCGTAACCGGCAACGAGTATCGTGCTGACCCGGTCGAGAGCGGGAACGGCAACTCCGGCGCGGGGAAGATCAACCCGCCGCTTGCAGAGCTGTTCGAATACTTCTGCCGGGGCCGCGGAGAAGCCCGGGAATATGTCGTCGATATCGATCGGACTGACCAGTGCAGGATGCTCCAGTCGCACGAAGACCGGCGGCAGAAACCTCCCGGTGCGTCCGGGCGTGGTGAGCGACCAGCCGACTTCCTCGAGAACCATCACGAGGTGAAGCTGGTGGAGGGGCGCCACGATCACGACCGCCGTCGGCGATACCCGCGGAGACATACGGCCGAGCTGGAGGAAGATGGGCCACCGGCCGCGAGGGCCCGGATCCCGTGCTCCTGGCACAGTTGCCAGATAAAACCGGCGAGGCGAAGCTTGTCACTGCGAAGACGCGCTTGGTCAGACCCGTTTGTGGTCGCGCCGGGCCATTGCGGTGCCGAATCCGTCACCATCACACCGCCGTGAGGTCGCCGCGCTAGACCGGCTTCTTTTCGGCCGGATCTCGTACTGTGGAGACTGTGACTACCCCCGCCAAGCCTGCCGAACGTCCCACGATCGTCTGGATACGAGACGACCTCCGGATCGCCGACAATCCTGCGCTGACCGCCGCCGCCGAGCGGGGTGCACCAGTCGTGGTGCTTTATCTCCGCGACGAGCTCAGTCCGGGCATCCGCCCGCTCGGAGCGGCAAGCCGCTGGTGGCTGCACCACAGCCTGGATGCGCTTGCCGTCGCAGTAAGAGGCGTCGGGGCAACCTTCGTGCTGCGACAGGGGGCCGCCGCGACTCAACTGCCACGGCTGGTCGAGGATCTTGACGCGGGCGCGGTCTTCTGGAATCGACGCTATGGCGGACCCCAGCGAGAGGTGGATGCCGCTCTCAAGACCAACCTGCGCGAAGCCGGTCTCATGGTGCAGAGTTTCCAGGCCAACCTGCTGCACGAGCCCTGGACGGTGACCACAGGATCGGGCACTCCGTTTCGCGTCTTCACCCCGTTCTGGAGGGCCTGCCTAGCGGCAGCTCCTCCCCGCCAGCCGCTGCCTGTACCTTCCGGCCTTTCTGCGGTTGGCGGTGTCGCGAGTGACGAGTTGGCCGACTGGGAGCTGATACCGACGCGCCAGGACTGGGCCAGTGGTATCCGCGAGGCATGGACTCCCGGCGAGGAGGCCGCCCAGGCCCAGCTGGAGCACTTCGCCACCCACGATCTCGCGCATTACGACAGCGCTCGGGATGCCCCGGGAGGCGAGGCCACCTCCCGCCTTTCGCCGTACCTGCGGTTCGGCGAGATCAGTCCGTTCCAGGTCTGGCATCGCATTCAGCGCGGCGAGCTCGACGCGGCAGCCCGCCGCAACGCTCCCAAATTCCTCAGCGAGATCGGCTGGCGGGAATTCAACTGGAACATCCTTTTTCACGCCCCCGAGCTGCACGAAAAGAACTTCCGCCCCGACTTCGATGCTTTCCCCTGGCGCGAACCCGACCCACGTGACCTCGCTGCCTGGCAGCAAGGACAGACGGGAATCCCGTTTGTCGACGCCGGCATGCGCGAGCTCTGGCAGACCGGCTTCATGCACAATCGCGTGCGGATGGTGGTCGCATCCTTTCTCATCAAAAATCTGCTTGTGGACTGGCGCATCGGCGAACAGTGGTTCTGGGACACCCTGGTGGACGCCGACGAAGCCAGCAATCCGGGCAACTGGCAGTGGGTCGCGGGATCGGGCGCGGATGCCGCACCGTACTTCCGCATCTTCAACCCGCTGCTGCAGGCGGAGAAGTTTGATAAAAATGGCGCGTACCAACGCCGGTACCTACCGGAGCTGGGAACGGATGCCTACCCGCCACCGATCGTTGACCTGAAGAAGTCGCGGGAGGTCGCACTCGCGGCGTACGAAGTGGTGAAGCGAGCGGGAGACTCCGCTAGATCCGAGGACGTCCGCCGATAGTCGCCACGGCGAGCGCGCCCGCGCGGGCGCCCGCCGCCGCTGCCGCCATCGCCCCCGCTCCGGAGACCCAGGCCGCGAGAAACCCGGCCGCGAAGGCATCCCCCGCCCCGATCGGATCGAGGACCTCGACCGGGACCGCAGCGACAATCGTCGTGGGCATTCCGCGTTCGACCACGACGACGCCCGCGGTATCCAAGGTGAGGGCGACAACCTCGAAGCGCTCGCCAAGGCGCTCGGCGATCTCGATCGGGTCGTCGAGTCCGGTGAGCACTCGACCCTCCTCGAGGTTAGGAAAGAACAAGTGGACGCCGTCGATGGTGTCGAGGAATCGATCGACGCCGAAGTCGGAGATGAAACCCGCGGAGGCGGGGTCGACGGAGACCGGCACCCCGAGGGCGCTCGCACGCTGGAGGAGGCCGCGAAGTGCAGCCTGGTCGGGCTGGGAGAACACGCTGTACCCGGTGAAGTGCAGGACGGCGGCTCGGGCGAGCAACCGGTCGGGCACGGCGTCAGGGCTCAGCTTCGCATTGGCGCCTTTCTCGGTGAGCATGCTGCGACGCTCGCCGGCGACGATCACGATGATCGCGCCCGTCGGCAGCTCGTCGTGCCCCGAGAGGTGTGGGGTGACGCCGCTGTCGGCGAGCAGAGCGCTGTGTCGCGCGACATCCTCCGCCCCGACCAGACCGATGAAGTCGACGGATGCCCCGAGCCATCCCATCCACGCGGCCGCATTCGCCGCTGACCCACCGGCCCGGTTGAGGATGGACGCCGGCGTGTCGGTATCGTCGCGGATCGCGCCCTCCGGCACCACCACCACGTCATCCACCACGTCACCGAAGACGACGATGCGCCGGGAGTTCGCCGGGATATTGGGCGCGCGGTCAGACAAGCGCCGACCATTCGATCGCGATCTGTGCCGCTAGCCGCACGTTGTTGCGGGCGAGGTCGAGGTTGACCTCGAGGCTGCGGCCCTCCGACGCGTTGACGATATACCCGAGGAGGAAGGGCGTCACGGCCTTTCCGTGCATGCCGGCAGCATCCGCGGCGGCCAGCGCTTCGATCAACACCCGGTCGTGTTCGGTCGGATCCCACTGCTGCTCGCGCGGGATCGGGTTCGCCACCACGATTCCCTGGCCGTGGCCCAGCGCATCCTGGCTGCGCATGATGGCGGCCACCTGGGCTGCGGAGTCGACCGACCAGTCGATCGTGTGCGCGGACTCCGTGAGCCAGAAGCTCGGGAAGGTGGTGGTGCGGTAGCCCACCACCGGCACGCTGAGGGTCTCGAGTCGTTCGAGGGTTGCGGCAATATCGAGCACCGATTTCACCCCGGCGCTCACCACGGTTACCGGCGTAACGGCCAACGTGGAGAGGTCAGCGGACTCATCGAAGGTGGTGTTGGCCCCACGGTGCACGCCGCCGAGCCCGCCGGTCGCGAAGACCCTTACCCCGGCGAGGGAGGCGAGATGAGCGGTCGCCGCGACCGTAGTGGCTCCGGATGCCCCTACCGCGGCGAGCACCGGAAGGTCGCGCACGCTCGCCTTGGTCAGGTCCTCCTCGGCGATTCGGCGCACGCCCTCGGCATCCAGTCCGATCTGTGGCACTCCGTCGAGCACGGCGATGGTCGCCGGCGTGACACCGGCATCGCGCAGGATCTGCTCGAACTCCTTCGCCGCTTGGTGGTTGCGCGGACGCGGAAGACCGTGGGAGATGATCGTGGACTCGAGCGCCACAACAGGACGCCCATTTTCCAAGGCTTCGGCTACTTCGGCGGAGACGATGAACGCGGGGCGGGGTGCGGTTGTCATAGGACTTCAGACTATGCGCGCCAAGACTCCGGCGCGAGACCTGACCGCGGCGATGGAACGCTCCTTCACGCCCAACGCTGTGAGTGTTCCTCTGCGTCAGTATTGTGCACGCTCGAATCGGAACAAACCTGACGCCGAGGACCACACGCGCGGCAGGAAAGAGACACGTCCGTAGAGGAGTCCCGATCCCGGCCTGCTGGTGCGCGTATTTTCGGCCATCGCGAGCCATTTATGCTTGGCGTGTGCTTACTGTCCTGATACCCTGGCGCCCCCAACCCTCGCGGCTAACCGCGATCGATGCGGTCGTGGACTGGTACGTGCAGAACCTCCCAGGCGTGGACATCCGCACTATCGATTCCGATGATGAGCTCTTCAACCTGGCCCGCTGCCGCAATCTCGGAATCGACTCGATCGAAGATGCCGGGGAGGTGGTCGTGATCAACGATGCGGATACCATTCCCGAGCTCGAACCACTGCTCCACGCCATCGCGGCGGCTTCCACCTCCGGCCTTGTGCACCTGCCATACACCCGATATCACTGGCTCGGCACCCTGGGTACCGCCCAATTCACGGCCGGTACGGCCCTACCCGAGTGCGACTTCGAGCTCGTCAACGGAGCCTGCTCCGGGGTCTACGTCACTACTCCGCGAAGCTGGTGGAGTCACGGTGGCCAGGACGAACGCTTTCGCGGGTGGGGATTCGAGGACGCGGCATGGTACGTCGCGCACGAAACCCTGCTCGACGAGGTTCCCCGCCGCCACGAGGGTGTCGTCTACGCACTGCACCACGCAACGCAGGTGCGGGAGGGTGAGCAGTACGACGCCAATGCCGCGCTCATGGAGCAGTATCGCAAGGCGCGTTTTAGCCGGGATGCCATGCGTCAGCTTGTAGAAACCGACGTCACCGCCAAGAAGGACGGGCGACTTTCCGCCTCCTGACGCAGCTGTGCTGAGAGACTCGCAAGCGCTGACCGCGCCGCCAGATCGAGTGCAGTGCGCACAGCATCCGCCAGCTCCGCCACCGTCGCGGTGTTCGGCGCGAGTGCGATACCGAATCCTGCATCCTCAAGAGCTGCCGCTCCGGCGAACTGGTCGGTAGAGAACGGCAGCACCACCAGCGGAACCCCCGCTGTCATCGACTCGGTGACGCTGTTGTTGCCGCCGTGGGTCACCGCTGCAGCGGCCCGTTCGAGCAGCGACACCTGGGGTAAGAACTCGCGCACGAGCCAACCCGCCGGCAACTCACCAAGCTCGCCGCGGTCCGCCGATCCAAGGGCGATCGCGCCCCGAATGCCCACCTGCTGCAGCGCCGCGCAGACGCGCGCGAGCACATCCGCTCTAACGGACAGGAAGCTGCCGAAGCTGACGTAAACGAAGGGATCGTCGCTCGCCGCAAGCCAGGCATCCACTTCGGCGTCCCTGGCCTCGTCGCGCACGGAAGATCCAAGGAACCGGTGCGGCGGAAGTAAAGCGGTGCGAGCCGGAGGGGAGAGTTCTGCCGGGTAGTTGAGCAAAAGCAGCTCACCGTGCTCTCTGAAGGCACTCGCCGAGAGCTTCGCCTCCGGCGCGAGCTCGGCGAGGGCGGCGTTCCACTCGGCGGTGAACGACTCGCTCACCCGGTCGCAGAGATCGCGCAGCATCCGCAATTCTTCGGGACTCGGGTCGAACGCCGCCGGCCACGCTGGCGGGAAGCCGTAGACCTCGTCGCCGACCGGAAGGGCGGACGGATGCCCGAGCACGACGTCGGCGCACGGCACGCCCGCGGCGACCAGCGCCAACCGCGCGCTGAAAGCCAGATGGTCCACGATAATCGCGTCGGGCCGGACCTCCGCGACGACCGCCTGCACCTCACGGGCCACCCGCACCGGCTCCCACATGAGGTCACTGAGTCGCGCCTCGGCCTGAAAGCTGAGAGTCTCGACCATGCCGCGCCGGGTCGCGTCGAAGAAACCACGAAGGGCGTCGTCCTCACCGGTGGGCTGCTCCTCCGCCCGGATCACGCCAGGGTTCGAGCCCTTGCCGAGCTGGAGATTGACGCGTTCGAAGCCGAACGATTCAACGATGTCCGCCGTCGCCGGCCCTGTTGCCACGACCACGCGCTCGCCAGCTTGACGCCATGCGGTGGCGAGGGTAGCGAGAGGGAGCAGGTGCGACGCGTAGTCGGGACTGATGATAAGGAGGGTCATGGCACCACGCGTGTCACAGTTGCCTGCTCAGAGCGCCTGCTCACAGTGCCGCGAATGACCAGCCCCGCGATTCGCTCTCCTCGTCTTGTACGCCCTGATAGACGTTCGACAGGGCGCGAGCCATTGCCTGGATCGTGAAGCTCTCCTCGACTGTGGCCCGTGAAGCAGCCGCCCGATCGGCCGTGTTTTCGGCAATTGACGCGTCGAGTGCCTCGCCGATTGCCCGGCGGAGCAGAGCGACATCCCAGGTCGGGGCGAGGAAGCCGGTGACGCCCTGTTCGACGTAGGTGGCCGGTCCGCCGCCATCCGGAGCAACGACGAGGAGCCCCGAGCCCATTGCTTCGAGGAGGGCGATGCCGAACTCCTCCTTGAGGCTTCCGCAGACGTAGATGCCCCGCGGGGCGGCGAGGCCAGGCAACCCGAAGCGGGCCGCCGCAACCCAGCGCGCGACGGTGTCATTGCGGCGATGACCCGAGAGCACCAATCCGGTCTCGAAACGGCTCTCCGGGGGAACGATCGCGTTCATCAGCTCGAGCTGCTCGAGTTCGTCGGCGGAGGGATCCACCAGGTTTCCCCCGATCAGAAGGAGGTTCGCGCGGTCGGCGAGCGCACTATCAGCCCATGCATCCACAATTGTCGCCATGCCCTTGACGCGATGGAATCGGCCGACGCTAACCAGCAATGGAAGATCGCGACGATGCTCGGGCAGCGCACCGAGCAGGTCTCGGAGCTCCTGCAGCGCGGGCGTCGCGGGCTGGCCGGCGGCATGGCGTGCGCTCTCGACCACGGCCCGGTCCACGACCTCGAGATCGATGCCCTCTGGCACGACCGAGTGCCGTTCCGGATGCGCCGTAATGTCGATCCCCACGAGCTCACGCATATCCAGCTGCAGCGAAGGGCGAGGGAAAAGTATCGTGTGGGCGGCGTTCGCGGCGAGCTGCTGCACCAGGTGTGTGCGGAACCAGAAGTGCTCGACCTCGTCCACCTCGCCGAAGTTCTGCCGGGTAAGACGACCGGAGAGATCGAGGGAATGAATGACCGCGTGCGGGTCGGGCGCCACCGTGAATACGACGGGGATGTCCAGTTCGCGCGCGACATCGGCGGCGGCGAGGCTGCCGACGTCCGCCATTCGCAAATGAAGGAGGTCGACCCCACCGGCGGCACGCAGCATGCGACGGATGCCCCGGCGCGCGGCCACCCGCAACGGCCAGGCGCTCGCTGACTGCACCGGCTCGCTCAGCAACGGTACCCGCCCGTAGTCGTGACCCCACTGGCCAGTGCGAATCTCGACAACGCTGTGCAGGGTGTCCGCGACCGACCCGCGCGAGAGAGTGATCACGCGCTCGACGCGGGGAGAGGGCTCATCGTCGGCGACTAGCGCGTCCCCCAGTCGCACTAGCAGGGTGGCGATACCACCGTTGTCGCCGCTACCGGCCTGGCTGAGCTCCGCGTCGAGATCGGCATGCAGGAAGAGTTGGGCGATGGTGAGGCCGTGGCGCGAGGGATCGGTCGAGACCGATTCGGCGGAGAGGTCGATAAGAGACAGGCTCGCGACATTCGCGATATATCCCTCTGAGCGGGCCAGGTCGTCGAGTACGGCAACGATCTCGGGATCAGCGCGCCGCTGGCCAAGGGCAGAGACCGCCGCAATTCGCACCGATTCTGCTTCGAAGATATCGGTTGCAATGCGGAGCAGTACTGGCGTCGCCACCGACTTGCGCACGAGCCCGAGGGTCTCGACGAGTCGGTAGCGCGCGCCGGGCTCTTCAATGCCGAGGAGTGCCGATTCGAGCCCGATGGCGACGTGCTCGGCCACCGGGGACCCCCACTGTTCGAGCGTACGTTGGGCGAGCATCCCGCCGAAACCGCCAGCGGAGACGAGGCCGATGAGCCGACCGACGGTGTCGAATCGCGGCAGCCGGAGGCTCAGCGCCCAAGCCGCGTGCTCGCGCATGAACCCGCGGCTGCTCGACAGTAGGCGGGAGAGCGCAATATCGGCCTGTTCGTCGAAGATCTGCGCGAGGGCATGCGTCGCGGCGATGGCGGCGAGTTGGTCATCACTGTTCAGCGCCGAAGTCAGCACTCGGATCGTGCGGGCACCGCCGTCACGACTCGCCTCAAACGCGAGTTCATCGGCAAGGCGCATCGAGTCGACCAGCCGGTCCGCTCGAAGCACTGCGTCTAGAGATGTCTGAATTCCCACAGTGCGATGATAAGCGAGTAGAGGCTGGTAAAACGATGGGCTTGCGCTGGGGATTAAATGCGTGCTAGCCGATCGTGACGTGCGGGAGCCGGTGCCGGTTCGGCTAACGTGAACGGGGCTCGTTCGGTGCGAGGCCCCTTCGAGAAAACCGGAGATTAAGGTGCGCATAGTAGCAATCGGCGACGTCGGCGTGATCGACGGCATGATCCATATCGGCGATGAGGCGATGTTCGAGGCCTTCGTTACCGCAATGCGGGCGCGGGGCCTCGATTCCGTGGTCGCCGTCTCGGCGAATCCACTCGAGACTGCCGATCGGTACAGCGTCGACGGGTTTCGCGCCGAGGCCATACGCGGCATCGGATTCGCGCCTTCGGCCGCAGGTCGGGCGGCCCAGGAGGATCGTCTCGATCGGGTTCTGCGCACCGCCGCCGGGGAGCCCGGCCTGCTACCCGAGGACGACTCCGCACACGCGGTGATCGACGCTGTCCGCGCTAGCGACGGGGTCGCGGTCACCGGCGGTGGCAATCTGGCCTCCACCTGGCCGTCGCATATCTTTGAGCGCTTGGCAATCGCGGGCATCGCGGATGCTCTCGGCACGCCAGTTGTTGTGAGCGGCCAGACCCTCGGCCCACAGCTCACCGACGACGACTCCGCCCTCGTGGCCCGACTGCTCGCCCTCGCCCGGTTGGTGAGCGTGCGCGAGTCCGCCTCCCTTGCCGTCGCCGAGCGTCTCGGCGTACCGGTCGATCGGTTGCGTCTCGGCGCGGATGACGCCAGCTTTCTGTTCGACGAAGCGCTTCCGACTCTCCCCTACTGTGCCGTAACGCTGGCCAACCACGTCGGCGATGCTGACCGTGACGCGGTGATAGCTTCTCTGGCCGACCTGCTCGACGAGGTCGTCGAGACGACCGACCTCGACATCGTTTTTCTCGCGCACTTCGGCTCTCTCGACGACTCCCGCATGCGCGGCGACTCTGTGGTGCATCAGCGCGTGATGGCGCAGATGATTTCCCAGCGCGTGCTTGTGATTGTGCCTCCGGATGCCTCGGCCGCGGCCCGCATCGCCCGCTCGGCCTCGCTCGTGGTCACCAGCCGCTATCACCCCGCGGTCTTTGCCGTACCGGCAGGGGTCGCGACCATCGGTATTCCGGTCGACGATTACACCACAGTGAAACTCACGGGCGCACTGCAGAACTTCGATCAAGACGGCATCCTGCCGGTGACCGGTCTGCTCGCCGGCGACGGTCCGGCGATGCTCGCCCGGGTCTGGGCGGCGCGGGAGGCCACGGCCACCGCCGGCCGTGCCATCGCCGATACCCAGCGTTCTTCGACCGCCGCTTGGTGGGATCGGGTGGCAGCTGAGCTCTTCCCCGCCCCGTGATCTTTTTCGTAGCTTCCTTCTGCCGACTGAATGTCCCCTCGCGCCAGGTATTAACACAGGTCAGAACCAGCTCGAGCGGGCATATCAGCGACGCAGCGGAACAATCATGGCGATTCGTCGGGACTTGTCGCGCGTGAGCCGGTGCGCTATTCCTCGTGTCTAGCGGGGTGCGACTCCACCCATCGAACTGCCACCCTTACGCTGGTCGAGTTTTCCAAAGGTGCCATCGAGCACGTGCTTCATCTTGGTGAGAGCGCCGCTGAGTGCCTCGTCGACCGTCGCTGCGTTGCCGGTGGCGAATTCAGGGTTCCGGCCCTCGAGGCGGAAACTGATATCAGCTCCAGTGCTGCGGCCTGCACTCTCGTCGCTGAGGTGCACCTCGACCCTGGTCAGGTGCGAGCCGAAATGCGCCAGCGCGGCCTCGACCGAAGACTCGATGTCGCCGGTCGAATCCTCGGTGAGAGAGATGTTGTGATCAGTGTTGACGATGACCTGCATGGTCGCCTCCCGGTAGTCGTAGTCCACCGTGCGCCGCGCTCCGTTGAGAATTTTGCGAAACACATGCTTCCCGATGACCTTCACTCCTAGATCGCGACCCTGGGTGCTTCTCAGTTGACGCGCTGGTACCTGAGCAGTCGTCAGCCGGAGGACCGGGCAGATCCGTCGAGTAATCGCCCGTCGGGGTTGGCGAAGGCGGTCAGCAGGTCACCGATGCGGTGGCCGTTATCCAGCGGATGCCGGAGCGGCATCGCGGTATTCAGGCGGTAGACGTTGCGGCGACCTTCGCGTTCCCGTTCCAGGTAGCCGGCTTCCTCAAGCTCGGTGACGATGCGCTGGGCCGCTCGCTCGGTGATGCCCACTTGCTCCGCCACATCCCGTAAACGTGTGTTCGGATTCCCCGCCACGCACAACAGCACGTGGGCGTGATTCGTGAGGAAGGTCCACTGTGCCATTGCCCCATTCTGCCGCACTCACCTACCTTCAGCGCAGATCAAATACCAGACACAAAACATGTGCTATGTTTTTCCTGTTTTAGATTTCGGGTAGTGAAAGGCGTGCATGAACGAGGTGGTGGAACTGGTCGCCATCACGGTGACGCCGTGGCTGGCCGTGCTCATTGCTGCGATCACAGGTCGGTCGAAAGTGAGCGGAGGCTCTGTCTCTCGGGTGGCGGCATCGATAGTCGCCCTCGGCTTCTTGGCCGCCCTCGCCGCGGTGCCCTCGGTCATCGCACAGCCCGGCATCCGAGTGGGATTCGCTGTGACGACGCTGCAACTGGATGCCCTGGCGTTGATCCTGTCGATGATCGTGCTGGGCCTGAGCGCGCTGATCCAGGCCTTTGCCGTCCGTTACCTGCGGGGGGATATTCGGCAGGTGTGGTTTGTGGTCTGTGCCAACCTGCTCACCGGGTTCACCGTTCTCATGGTGTGCGCCGGCTCTGTGGCAGTATTCGCGCTGGGGTGGATCGGCACCGGAGTGGCGCTGGTACTGCTTCTGGGGACCTACTGGCCGCTGGCCCAGGCGCGTGACGGAGTGCGGCGCACCGGATATCGGTTCGCACTCGCCGACGCTGCTTTTCTCGTGGCGGCCGGCGCGCTGGTGGTGGCCGCCGGAGCAGATATACCGCTCGATCGGCTCAGCGCGGTCGCGGCGCTACTGCCGTTACCCGCACAGGTGACACTCGCGGTGCTGCTCGTTGTATCCGCGTTGGCACGCTCTAGCCAGATCCCCTTCCACGGCTGGCTGCCCTTCACCTTGGCGGCACCCACGCCGGTATCGGCGCTGATGCACGCGGGCGTGGTCAACGGGGGTGCCATCCTGCTGATCCGATTCGCACCGGTGATCGCCACGCACCGAAGCGTCATGATCACGGAGTTCCTGGCAGGAGCGGCGACCGTGGTCTACGCCTCCGCCGCACGTCTTGTTCGGCCAGACGTGAAGGGTCGCCTGGTGTTCTCCACCATGGCCCAGATGGGGTACATGATCATGGCCTGCGGGCTCGGGGTGTTCGGCGCGGCGATCTTCCACCTGGTCGCCCACTCACTCTTCAAGTCCTCCCTTTTCCTAGGTGCGGGAATGGTGGTGCGCCGCCACACGGTGGACCGGGATCTTCCGGCCAGGCACCGGCTCTCAGCGATGGCTCGTGTCGCCGCGGTGGTCCTGTCGATAACCGTTCCCGCGGCGTCCCTCGTGGCAGCCACGATCGTGCTGGCTCCCACCCTCACCGCACCGAGTGTCGGGCTACTGGTCTTCGTGGACTTAACGGCCAGCGTGGCATTGGCCACAGCGCTTCTGGTCCACTTCTCGGTTCGAACTGTTGCTGCGGGTGTGACAACAACGGCAGCGCTGGCCTTCGCCTACGTGGCCTTTCTCCATGTCTTCACCGCGGCGCTGGAGCCTGGCTCCGGGATCACTTCGGCCCCGGCATGGCTGCTCATCCTGCCCACCCTCGGCTTACTGATTCTGCAGATTCTGTCTCGCAACCCAAGAAGATTCGCGCGACTGCGCGACTTCTTTTACGTGCGTTCATTGATCGCCGTGCCGGCCCGGCCCGCACCCAATACGGGAGGGTTCTCGTGACTCTGATTCTTCGCGCTCAGGTGGCCGCGGCCGCGCAGGATGTTGTGCCGTCCTGGCCCCTGGAGTCTTTCATCGCGGTCAACCCGCTCGCCGGAAGCGAGTCCCAGCCCTTCGAGAAGTCCGCAAGTCCCGGCGTGACGCTCACTCGCTCACAAGAGGCATATCGGTCGGACTACGACCGTGGACGCATCACCGACGTCGATCTCGAAGCAGCGCTCCGTGAGCGTGTGCCCGAACTCGCCGGCGATCTGACTATCGGCGCGATGACCGTGCCTGTGCTCCGGGTCGCAGTCCTCGATCTGATAGCCACGAAATGGAACACGCAGCCGGGGCACAACCGCCCGATCCCCTGGCTCGACGACTACCTTGCGACCTGGGCGTCTCTCTACCTCAGCCCGGACTCTCCCTGGTCGATGCCCGGCAAAGAGAACGGGCTGTACCGGGCCTGGCGTTCTCTCGCTCGCCGGGATCCGTCCCTGCCCCGAAAAGTACGCCGGATGCTCGCCGATCTGCCTGTCGAACCGGATGCTGCCCTCTCCTCCGCGCTCAGATCGTTGGAAATTACCGCAGAGGCCATCCCCGGCGCGCTGCGCGCAGAGTTACGAAGCCTTCCGGGGTGGGTCGCACACATCAAATGGCGGGCCGAGAAGGTCGGCGATATCGACCTCACCTCCTATCTCGCCATGAGATTCACGCTGCGCGCGCTTCTCAGCTTGCCCCTGGACCCCGAACCCCGCGGATCCCATTCCACCGACGATGACGCGTCAACGATCCAGCAGCGAGCGGAACACATCGCAAACCTGATCTCCGGAGCGGGAAAAGATCGCGAAGCGATTGCCGCCATCGCCAGGGTTTTGGCCATCCACCCCGTCACCGATCACCCCTATGCCTGGCAAAAAGCCTACGAGCTGCACTACCGGGACGGCATTTTGCCCCTCGTTGCCGCGCCCGGTCCCAGTCAAGACCGTGCCTCAATTCAGATAATGATGTGTATCGACCCACGATCAGAGGGGATGCGTCGACGCCTCGAGGAGGAGCCCTCCATCGAGACATTCGGCGTAGCCGGATTCTTCGGAATCCCGGTGAGATTCGCCAGGTATATGGCTCGCGGGGCGATCAACTCGCTACCAGCTCTTCTCTCGGCCCGCCACCAGATCACCGAGCTACCCACGAGCCCAGCGCTGGCGCGGAAGCACGTCGTCCAGGGCCGCAGGCACGATTCCGTACGACGCGCCACGCACGTAACCGACTCCAGCACCCTGACTCCGTTCGCCTTCGCTGAGGCGACCGGATGGTTCTACGGCGTGGCAAGCGTCATGCGCACCCTCACGCCGTCGCTGCATGCGCGCATTCGGCGCGCACTCCGGGCGTCACCGTCCCCGCTCGACAGCACTGTGTCGGTGGTGAACGCCTTCACGGTCGAGGAACGTGCCGCCATGGCCGAAACGACCCTCCGCATGCTGGGGATGACCCGGTTCGCACCGATCGTGATTGTGGCTGGGCACGCCTCCGAATCGATGAACAACCTCTACGAATCCGCACTGGACTGCGGTGCATGCGGAGGAAATCCGGGAGCGGCGAATGCACGTGCCGCCGCCTCCCTCTTCAACGACCCTGGAGTGCGTGCACTCCTGAAGCCTCGAGGCATCGATATCCCCAATGACAGCTTCTTCCTGGCAGCCCAGCACAACACTGTCACCGACGTGATCACGCTCCTGGACCGGCATCTACTGCCGCAGAGTCACGTCGATATGGCGACACAGTTCGATCGACTCCAGCGCACTGCCTCCGACCAGCTCGTCCGCGAGCGTGCCCGCGACCTGCCCGGCGCATCGTCCCGCCACTCGCCGTCTCGGGTGCGTGGTCGCGCCCACGACTGGGCAGAGGTCTATCCCGAACTCGGACTCGCCGGAAATGCGGCGATGATCATCGGTCCCCGCCGCATGACCAGAGGAATCGACCTGGGCCGACGGGTTTTCCTCCACTCCTACGAAACGCAGGTGGACACGGACGGCAGCGCCCTCGAATCGATCATGACCGCGCCCCTGGTGGTCGCCCAGTGGATCAATCACCAGTACTATTTCTCCGCCCTCAACCCCACGACGCTCGGCGCCGGAACCAAGACCATCCATAACGCTATCGGCACTATCGGCGTGCTCGCCGGGCACGGGGGCGACCTGCGTCGCGGGTTGCCCTGGCAGTCCGTCGGGGTGGGGCGCGAGCTGTTCCACGAACCGATGCGGCTCACCGTAGCGATCCAGGCGCCGCTCGAGAGGATCGGGCGCATCGTCTCCTCGAACCAGGTGCTGCGAAACCTGCTCGACAACGACTGGATCACCCTCAGCGCACGAGACGATGACACCGCCGGCTGGCATCGGTACACGGCCTACGGCTGGAAGCCCACCCCCACCGCACTGGAAGGACCCTGACCATGAACAATCTCACCAAAATGACCCGCCTCGAGATCGTCGTGCCCGCCCGCGGCGCCGCCTCAATCCGCGAACTGATCAGCACCGCGGGCGCCACTGGATATACCTCCGTCTCCGGCGTCTCCGGTATCGGACACCATGGCCAGCACTCGGGATCGCTGCTGTTCAACGAGTACGACACCCTCACCATGCTCATCACAGTGCTCCCCCCGGACAAAGCCGGCGACTTGATCGATGCCGTGCGCGAGTTACTCAACTCTTCCAGTGGTGTGCTCTTCGTCGCCGAAACCTATGTCTCGAGGCCCGAATACTTCCAGTGACGCCTGATTCTGCTTATTCCGGCAGGGCTGTCGCATTCGCGACCACGCACGGCAAAGAAGCACTCGCCCGCGAGGCGCTCCGCGAGATTCTCGGTGCGATCATGACGGCTCCACCCGGCCCGAATACCGAGCAGGCCGGGACCTTCGCCAGCGACATCCCGCGCACCTCAGTACGCTCGTGGCAGCCCGCGCCAAAGCCAGACTGGGGATGGAGCTGGCAGGGACCACGCTCGGGCGCGCCCCAGAAGGGAGCTTCAGCTCGGGATTCGGGCCTCTCGTCGTGAACAGGGAGATTCTGGTGTTTCTGGACGACTAACGGGGAATGGAAGTGGTCGAGGGAGCGACCAACACCTCGCCATTACCCGCTGCACGGCGCATTCGCAGCGCTCACGACGCGCTCGCCTTTGCGACATCAGTAGGATTCACGGACCAGGAGGTGATCGTGCAGGGTATCGCCCGTAGTCGGACAACTACCTACAAGACCCTCACCCAATTCGACGACTTCGAAATGACGGTCGAGGCTCTGCTGCAGGCAGACTCCTCCGTCATGATCCTGGCAGACCATCGAGCGCACAAGGCCCCGTCACGCGCCGAAATCATTCGCATGCTGAGCGAGCGGATGGCGCTGCGACTCCTGCAACCCTTAGCCTGTGAGCTGCTCCTCGCGGTGAGGCAGCTTCCATCCCGGGCGCACGTAATGGCAGGTGTAGCCGTTCGGCAGCTTCTCGAGATAGTCCTGATGCTCGTCCTCTGCTTCCCAAAAGGCACCCGCGGGCTCGATCTCCGTGACGACCTTTCCCGGCCAGATGCCAGACGCATCCACGTCGGCAATCGTGTCGAGGGCGACCCGTTTCTGCTCATCCGCCGTGAAGAAGATCGCCGAACGATAGGCACGGCCGACGTCATTGCCCTGACGGTTTTTCGTCGATGGGTCATGAATCTGGAAGAAGAACTCCAGCAGCTCGCGATATGTGATCAGCGACGGGTCGAAGACGATCTCAACGGACTCGGCATGGTCCCCGTGATGCCGGTAGGTCGCATTCAGGGTGTCTCCCCCGGAGTAGCCCACCCGTGTAGAGATGACTCCGGGTCGACGGCGCAGCAACTGCTGCGCTCCCCAGAAACATCCGCCCGCGAGAATTGCCGTTTCAGTGTTGGCCATGATCAGGCCTCCTTCCGTGTGAATAAGCTCCGGTAGCCACCATAACCCTGCGGTTCTAGCTCGTCGACGGAGACGAACCGCAACGCCGCCGAGTTGATGCAGTACCGCAGGCCGCCATCCTGCACGGGACCATCGTCGAACAGATGCCCCAGGTGACTGTCTCCATTGGCGGAGCGGACCTCGGTGCGCTCTATCGAGAACGTGCGATCGGACTTCTCGACGACGTGCTCCGTCTCGATCGGCCGACTGAAGCTGGGCCAGCCCGATCCGCTCTCGAACTTGTCCGCCGAAGAGAACAGCGGCTCTCCAGAGACGCGATCGACATATATTCCGTCGTCATGGTTTTGCAACAGCTCGCCCGTGAACGCGGGCTCGGTGGCGTTATTCTGCGTGACTGCAAACTGCTCAGGGGTGAGCTTAGCGATCGCGGTGGGGTCCTTGTGGTACTCGATAGTCATTGGTGTTGCTCCTTCGTGAGCCGCTGGCCGCGGTTCTCATGCTGTACAACAGCGGTGCTCGGCGGAAAGTTCCCGTCCCGAGAGCTTCGCAGGTGCACCAGGCCGAGCGCTGTTCTCTCCACGTGCTCACTGCAGGGGCACGGTCCTCGGGACGCCTTGCGACCGCCGCGGTCGAACCGGCGCAGACCTGTCGGTATTACGGGGGGACTCTTGGCGCGAGGGGAGCCGGCCGCCCGTCCGATTCAGCCGGGAAGTCGGTCGGCGATGCACCGGAGAATGGTCCCGCGGTGCGCGACAATTGCGCGGTATCGCTGACAGCTATCATCACGAAGCTCGACGCAATAACTCCGAAGCCGAGAGACTGAGCGATGACGGCTAAAGCCTGTGTGCGGCCAGCAGAGGAGAGATTAAAAAAACTCCGGGTTCGCCTGAGCGAAATACCGGAGCTTCACATTCGTGGCCCAAGTAACCTGAAACAGCGGACGTCGAGGCTTTGCCCTCCGGTTCCAGCCGGGAGGGTGGCAGTTGCTAACCGTGCAACCTTTCTAGGCGTGGATCGAGGATTGGCTCAGCGCGGGCAGATTTGCGACAGACCTGACCGCAGGGGGAGGCTTTCGCCAACGTAAACTCCGCGTGTTCGAGTGGAACGCATGACTAAGCGCAGCCTTGCTCCACGACCTCAGCTATGTCGACGTTGGCCGACAAAATGCGTGGGACCGCCTGCGGACGGCAGGCGTCGGCGGCGACGCGAACGCAATCCCGCGAACTCATGTCGAAAGTGCGAGAAAACGTGGGACTCGTACTTGCAACGCTTGCGTCATTACGTGACTTCCGAGGTCGAATTGGTCATCACGAGCGCATTTTGACCGGGTCGGAGGCTGAGCGCCGATGAATTGTGTCTGTTGTTCCCCTACCGGCTCTGGTCGTACTCGCTCATCTGCTGAGCAACAGCAAAGTGTCGGGAATACTCGCGCAGTGACCGTAGCGGAGGCACGCGGCAATCCCGTCATGCTTCGACCGGGGGCCGCCGCCTCGGTAGGTAAGCGTTCAGAGGTAAATAGATCAACTTTGACATCCAGGCAGAAACCCAAGCAAACGCGGGGATCAGATGACCAGTAGAGCTTGAAATCCGGCCCCAAATCTTCCCGACACCTTTTGGAGGGCTGGGAGACTGTGCGCAGGGACCGTGGCACATCCGACCGCACTTCCGAAGAAGGCCTGGTCAGGCCGATTTTTTCGGTGCGCCCGGAGGGATTTGAACCCCCGACCTATTGATCCGTAGTCAATTGCTCTATCCGCTGAGCTACGGGCGCATGAGTTGGTCGCAAAACCCAACCTAAGGACTATACCAGCCGTTTCGACCGGATCGATCCTCGTCTCTTTACCGGATACAGCCCATCAATTTGTTAAGCGTCCCCACAGTTCACTGCGCGAGACTGATGCGATGAAGAGTGAAACGTCACGCATGAAAAGTCACCCGTCCCGGGATCGCCCAGCGACTCGGGGTGTGGAAGGCAGACCGTGACTGCCGAATTCTCGATCAGCCTCGCCGTCGCCTGCGCGCTCATCCTGCTGGCACGACTCGTGCTTCCCCAGTTGCCGCTCACCCGGCTTGCCGTGCGCGTCACCGGTGGAGACGTGGCACTCCTCGGCGTCGGTACCGTGGGCCTTACCTTTCACTGCACCGCCATGTTCTTTCGACCTGTTTTTGATGGGATCCCCGCCGCCGCACCCCTCGTCGATGCGGTCAACGCGATGAGCGTCGCGAGCATTGCACTGTACGTCGTGCCGGCGCTCGTGCTGCTTGTCGGCTTCAGGAATCAACACTGGGTCGCACTGACGGCGATGACACTCGCGCTCGTTGCGGTCGGCCTCACCATGTACCTCGGCAGCCCGCTACGCGTACACCTCAGCACTATTTTCATCGTGGTCGTCATACTGGTTGCAGTACTGTCTCTGCTCGTCAAGGCGCCCTGGCAGCGCAAGGACACGGAAACACCGGCCGTTACGGTGTGACCCACGCGGCGACGACGGTCCAAAGAGCGCCCAGAGAGACTGCGGCGTTCGATACGCCCGCATTTCGGAGCAGCACGATACGGTCGCCCGCAGGGGAAGGGCTAGCTGCTTGTTATCCGTCGTCTCCGAGAACGGTCGGATGTCCATAGCTTAACGATCGCTGTCCAGCTCGAGACCCGGTCCAGCGAAGACTGCCTGAGCGGCCTGCAACTCGTCCACGATGCCGGCCAACTGGTCCATATCGGGTAACGAGAACTCTGCTGGGCTCCGACCCTCGTGCAATGCTGCAGCCAACTCGTCCATCGCTGCGACGACGGGGCGTACCGCCTCGTCGGCTGGTGGCGCACCACCGAGCGCCACACTCGTTGCGAGGGCCGCAATCGCATCCGTCACCCGCTCGAGCGCGACAATGGCAGGCCACCAGGCGGAAGCGCGGGTACTTGTTGGAGGCGGCTCGGCCAGCGACTGCTGGAGTGCGGTACGCGTGTCGGACAGGCTCCGGTATGCACGGCGGCGCGCATTCGGACTCGCGCTACCGACCGTGTCGAAAGCGACCCTGAGGTAGTCGGTCACGTCATTCAATGCCTCTGCGATACGGTCTCCGATTACTGTGCGCGAACGCCACACCCCTGGCCATGGAAGATAGCCGACGAGCAGCACGATTGTGCAGCCGATCGCCGTGTCTGCCAGTCGCGAAAGCACCAACAGGTGGTCGTTCCGGTTCACCAAGTCGAGTAGAAGCACAATCAACGGGGTGAGGAAGGTCGCGAACAGCCCATAGTTGCGACGGATGGTGATGGGCAACAACACTGCGAACAGCATCATCACCAGCAGAATCGGCACACCGTACGGCACGAATACGAGTGCGACCGTGCCGAGCAGCACTCCGACGATTGTGCCGAGTCCGCGCTGCACCGCCCGGGCAAACACCGATCCAAAGTCCGGCTTGAGCGTAACGGCAACAGTGAGCGCCACCCAATAGGTGCGTTCGAGCGGCAGCGTGAGGGCGACGGCCTCGGCTACACCGAGACATAGGACGAGGCGTACTACCGGTAGCCAGGTCGTTGGGCCGCCGGTCAGGGCGTCGCGAAGCGACACCAGCCTGTCGCGAAACCCCGGTTGCGATTGCGCAACGACATCGCCGGGCGCCGCACCGGACAGGATGTGGAAGATTCCCCCCAGCCGTCGCTCCAAAGCCGCCAGTGCCGCCGCTGACCCCTCCATTTGTTGAATGGCGCCAGTCACCGGCGCACCCTCGAATTGCTGCTCGGCACTCGAATGAGGAGAGCTGCCCTTGAGCACGTGATCGGCGATCAGCCGAGTAGACGCCGACAATCCAGGGGGTATCGGCGAGCCATTCCGGAACAGGGTCAGCGTGGTTTCGATAACCGGTGTCGCCGCGTTCAGCAGCGCTCCGAGCCTGCGTACTCGCCCATCGCGACCACCCGCGTTCGCCCGTGAGGTGACGACGGTGTCGTAGGCAGTGTTCATTGCGACGGTCAGTTCTCGGCGCGCCAACTCGATCTCCGTTCTACCGGACGCCTCCATCAATGTGGCGAGGGACCGGAACATTGCTGCCACCGCTGTGCGCTCCGGCGCGGTGACGCGACCTATGCCACCGACCAAGGAGAGCAGCAGAGCCCACGCCGCGCCCAAGAGATAAAGCAGCGGCGGCAGCCACCAGGCGCCGCGGATGAAGCCGACGTTGGAGGCGATGATCAGGTAGATCAGAAACTGCAAGCTTGCAACGGAGGCGACGTTACTGAGCATGCTGGCCAGGCCGCTGACCAGGCCGCCCACCAACACCACGACGACGATGGCGAGCGGGCCGTGCCCGAGCACGAGCCCTCCGATTGCAAACCCCGCTGAGCCAGCGGCGGCGACCGTACCCATGCGTCGTGCCCGAGACCGGTAACGACCCCCTTGTTCCGACAACGATGCGGACATCGCCCCGATCGCCACGAGCACGCCGAACCCGAGTCCACCCAGCGCCATACCGACAGCAACCGGAGTGACGATCGCCAAACCCATCCGGACAGCGACAGTCCATTGAATCGGAGCCGGTTTAAGGCGAAACAACTCAACGACCCACCCCAGCGCCAGAGACCTCATCGCACAACTATGGTCATTTCGTCTGCATAAGTGCCCACAGCATGGCGCGAGTGGTGGCCGTAGACCATCAGAGACCCCGAGCGCGGCCATCCCCATGATCACTAAACGAGGCCGGCAGGCGATCTCCTTCGCAGAGCCCGGGACAGCATCGAGGTGATCCCAGCAGCGAGAGCGTGGACGTCCACCTCCATTAGGCCCAATGACGGCGTGGGGACTGCCTCAGATTTCATCCTGCGATGGTTCTGACAGCGTCACGGTCCACGATTATTGCCGGCGATCTGAAGCGCTCGCGAGAATCCGATCCAGTCCCCTCATCAACGAGCCAGGACGATCGCAGGACCGACTTCCTGCGCGTGAGTCAGATGTCGAGGTCTTCGACACTGGGCCGATCCTGCGCACTCGTGATCGCAACAATAATTTCGGAAGACACCTCGCCCTTCATACTGCTGATGTCGGGGAACACGCGTGAGATGCGTCCATCGGACTCCCACCAAGCGGTGTTGCAGGAGCGGAGGTCTCCCGCATGGGATTGTCCTCGTCCGGGCTCGATAGCGCTGACCAGGTCGGGGCGCTGCGACTGGAGACGGAGTACTGCTCTTTCACAGCGAGGAAGACACAAAAACCTCGCGCGCGCAGGCCGCTGCCCATCTCGACCTGGGTGCCGCGGTCAATCCGGCAGTCTCGATATAGGCCTCTGACGTTGACTGGACATACGGTGACGCGGTAGAGGCTGGGCTGGAGGTTCTCCACCCACTCACCGACGAGCAATATGGCTGCTCCGTTGTCAATCGGCGGCGTGATTTGCCTGTGCTGGTGATCATCGATTCGACGAGCCCGAGCCGCATCGTGGGGTCGGTCGGCTCGAAAAGACGATGCCCGCTGCCGACGATCACGGGATGGATCATCAGAGTCAGCGAGTCGAGCGGCGCGCAGAACAAGAGCTGCCGAACGAGCGAGATGCTAGAGAACAGCGAGATCTCGCCGCCGTCGGTTTTCTTCAACACAGCGAGAAATGCCTCGACCTCTCCGTCGATGGGCGTCGAGTTCTGCCATTTCAGATCACCGGTCAGCGTGCGCGAGGCAACGAACTTCTCAATCGGGTTGATGAACCCGCCGAACGGGTCGTCAGGTTCGGCGTTCGGCCAAAATCCGGTCCACTCCTGGTAGCCGACCCGGCCCACAGCCGCGGTGTCAACCCGTTCGAGCAGCTGTCCCATCTGGTCGCCGAGCTCGTCGTCAAAGCTGTCGAACTGCCAGCGGTTGGGCGATTCGACCGCGCCGTCGATCGACATGAATAGAACGGCGGTGAGCTTACGTATTTCGAGTCGCTTTGCCGTCGAGCCAAAGTTCGTTCGACTCGTCTCGGTGGGTTCCACCGGTTCCGACGTGGGTGTCGGCAAGGGTCGCCCCATTTTTGAGGACGTACACGATCGCCATGGCATGGCCGCGACCCAGCCCGTAGTCGTCTTTCAGCCAATCGATCACGGCGGTTGCGCTGATCGGCGGCTCGTCGAGCCCCCTGTCGTGGGCAACCGTGAGCAACTGGCGAGGGGTAAGCCCAGTCTTGTCTTCAATCGTGTCCAAGTAGGCCTGAAATGACATGGTGACTCCTTTTGATCCGGGGCGGTTGCCCCGTCGGTGTTGGTTGATGCGAAGAGGCCGTCGATCTGATCCAAGGACGATCGGGTGGATCATCGGTTGCAGGGTCTCGACCACTACGAGGGGCAGCAGGGAGCGGACTTGGCGGATGCTGCACACAATGGCTACTGGGCCAGTGTCGGTGCGACCGATTTCAGCTGTCTCAGCACCTTCGGCATCATCTCCAACATGAACAGCATGAACTTCGGGCCGCAGACGATGTCGACCATCAAGTAGCCGACGACCCCCTCCCGGTCGTCCGTGTCGAGCTTTGCGGTCGCGTCGGCCAGGTAGCTCAGCGGCTTGCCCTTCCTCGAATCGATGCTCCTGTCGGTGGCGCCTTTGCTGGCGAGTTTCTTCTTGCAGATTCCTCATGCCGCGGCTTGCAGCGCAAACGCGGCGCGAGCTGAATCCCATGACGAAGGCATCACCGCCGACCGCCGTGGGGACGGCGGTGAGGTCCTCATTTTCGCGCCCGGGAGCGCAAGGAAGTGTTTTGCCGCTCTCGCTGAGGCACATCCCCCGTCGACGAGCACAAGCGGGGGCCCGTGCCGATCGTCTCGTGCGCAATTCGAGTGCTGTCGCTATGGTCGTGAAATTGGGTTCACAGCACGGTGCCTTCGAGATCAGACGCTCCGGATCGGTCCAGAACTTCGAGACCGTCTCTCGCAGCTCCGCGCAGCTGTTGCTGATGTTGATGTCACGATCGGTGACGGCGGGCAAGTCACTCGTTGAATTTCGCGGCCCAGAATCGTTTGTATCCCTCCATGCTCCCGGTCGTCTCCGTGAACGGCTGCGCCTCCAAATGGCTGTATTGCGCGGTCGCGATGCGGGTACGGCAGAAGAGTCCTGACCCCTCAAGCGCCGTGAGGTGCTGCGAGATCGCGGTCTGGTTCTGCGCGGACGGTTCGGCGAGTTGGGCGACGCTCGCGTCTTCCTCGGTGAGGCTCCCGCCTAGCGCACGCTGGGTCGGATCCGCGAGGGCCGTAAATACCAAATCGAGTTGTGCCGAGTTCATCTCTGACCGGCCAGTTGTGAAAGCGAACGATTATCGAGCACGGCGCGCCGATGAGGAGTGAACAAACCCGGTCCAGGCACCTGGGAGAAACCGCCCGTTTGCTTGGTCGAAGTGCCGGGACGACCGAGCTTTGCAAAGTCGGGCTTTGCAATGTCGGGACTCACTACCGGCCGAATGGAAGCACATCCCCGCGGTTTCACCTTGGCTCGAACTACTGGTGTTTCCCATGGCGGACGTCCCGCAGAATCCGCACCGTGGTCGCGGTTGACGGATGCGCCGGGCCGACAGTCGGCTTTCGGAAAGCAGACATTCGTTGGAGGGACGTGCCCTGTTCGACATCTGGATCACCAGAGTCCTCCGGCCCGGTCGTCCTGCAGGCCGGGCCACCGGGGCCAAAAAAGGTGCCTCTCATTTACGGCGTCCTGACCGTGAGGTTTCGCTAATCCGCGAAAAGCGGAGTTTCGGCGACTGTCCGACTCCTCGGTCTGCGACATCTTTCGCCACACGCCGGGACCCGGCCCCGTGCTGCAGATCAATACCCGACATGAACTCTCCCTAGATCGACGATGACCAAACGACCAAGCTCTGGAGTTGCTAGTGAAGTAGAGGTTACGCCTTGGAGTGTTTGGATTCAATACTGTGGCAAAGTTCCGAGCGCCATTGACGATTTGCGTTCTGCGAAGGCCGGCACTGGGCTTCTAGCCGAGCGATGAACGCGGCAACTGCAGTGAATCTAAGGGTCTTGCCAGCGCCCTCGATCATCACCAGGGTCGGGGACATCTCGTTGATGACATCTGTGCCTCCAATCCACAGATCGAGCACGCAAAGGGTCCGTAATACGACGAATAAATGGTTGGAATCGCGATGGGCTCAGCGATCATGTCGTGGCCCTGACAATGGCATTGACGGGGTGCTCCACAACCGACGCCAGTGGAGGGAATTGCGTGCCTCGCGTATAAACCGAACCAACAGCTATCTACCCTGGTGATTGCATCACCGCGGTGTCCGCTGACAAATGCGACGTGAACGTGTGTGGCAAAGGCTGCGCCGGTCCAATGGGCAGCTTCAGAGTCAAATCTGACAGCGAAAACTCTCGACGTGTGTTATCAGGAAACCGCTGTCGGATTAAGGCCGGCACCGTGTGCGCGAGGCCCGGCACCTCCCGATTGCTGTATTACCAGCAACTCCCCCGGTTCCCCGGCCGTGATCGCACGGCTCGGTGGTGAGCGCGCACCGACGCTCTTGGCATGCCGATCGAGCGAGATCCCACCGAGAACGACACCTCAGTCGATGCGCGACTCTCACCAGTGCCAGTAATTCCACCCAGCATCACATCACCACTGCCGACTGACGACGAAGTCGACGTGTGGTTGACTGAAACGTTGCGCTATTGGCCGACCGCCGGGCCGTCACACTGC
>JBKJLH010000135.1:0-31641 GCA_046597035.1 Lacisediminihabitans sp. | reverse complement strand
CTCACACTATGCATGGTCCCGCCAGGAATGCTGCGGCTCGAAGCCGAGGTCCCGGCGGGCCTTCGCAATCGACAATAACGTCTCGTGCTCGCCCAGATCACGAGTGATGGGGGTGGAGGGAAATACTTCTGCAGCAAGGTCCGCGCTCGACCGCGACATTACGGTGTCGGCCGCGGCGATGATGTAGGCCTCGAATCCGGGCTTCCCGAGAGCGAGCGCCCGCTCGACGGCCTGCGCACCATCCCGCGCATCGATGTAGCCCCAGAGATTCCACTTGCGGATGCCGGCATCCGCATCGAAGGAAGGAAAGGGTGCGTAGTCGGCGACATCCATCACGTTGGAGAAGCGCAGCGCGGCGATGCTGAGCTCGGGGTCCCAGCGCACCAGCTTCTGGGCGAGCTGCTCCTCGAGGTGCTTGGTGACGGAATAGATACTCTCCGGGCGGGTGTCGTAATCCTCGTCGACGGGGATGTACGGTGGCGGCGTCTCGAAGGGGATACCGAGCACCGTCTCGCTCGAGGCGTAAACGATCGTCTTGATGCCCGCCCGCCTGGCGCCCTGGAACACATTGAAGGTCGCCGCCATGTTGTTGTGGAAGGTCTGCGAGTCGGGCAGGATGCCGCCGGCGGGCGCCGCGGCGAGATGCACGACAGCGTCGAGACCGTGGTGGCGGTCGTTGATGCCGAAAAGGGCATCAACGGTCTGGCCGTAGTCGGTGAAGTCCACCTGGGTGAATCCGGGGCCGCGTGCACCGACGAGGTCGAGGGAATGAACATCGTTTCCGGAGGCGATAAGACGCTCGACGACGGCGCGCCCGAGCTTTCCACTTGCACCTGTGACAGCAATTCGCACGTTATTTCCTAACATCTGGGGTGTTCCCAGTCTGTCATCCCGGCGCGCCCGACACCGGCAGGGTTACGCGAAAGCTCGTACCGCTCGGTCCGCTCTGCACCGCCACGGTTCCCCCATGCCCCTCGACGACGGCTTCCACAATCGCGAGGCCGAGCCCCGTACTTCCGGCCGCGCGCGACCGTGAGCTGTCTCCGCGGGCGAAACGTTCGAACAGCACCGGCCGCAGCTCCGGCGGGATACCGGGGCCATCATCCGTCACAGTGACGACCGCGTTCGGGCCGTCGATCACGACCGCGGTCACGACATCAGTGCCCACGGGCGTGTGGACCCGAGCGTTACCGAGCAGATTGGCGAACACCTGATGGAGGCGCGCGCCATCACCGTCGATAACCACGGGCTCTTCTGGAAGGTCGAGCGACCATTCGTGCTCCGGACCGGCGGCATGAGCATCACTCACCGCATCGATGAGAAGCCGAGTCAGATCAAGCGGATCGCTCTCGAGATCGCGCCCCTCGTCCAGACGCGCGAGAAGCAGCAGGTCTTCGACGAGGGACGTCATGCGCGTGGCCTCCGACTCGACCCGGCCGAGCGAGTGCACGACATCGTCAGGGAGGTCGTGATTGCCACGGCGGGTGAGTTCCGCATATCCGCGGATCGCTGCGAGCGGCGTGCGCAGCTCGTGACTCGCATCAGCGACGAACTGACGCACTTTGTTCTCGCTGGCCTGGCGGGCGATGAGTGCGGATGCCACGTGCCCGAGCATGCGGTTGATCGCCGCTCCGACCTGGCCGACTTCGGTACGCGGATCGGCGTCGTCATCGGGCACACGCACGCCGAGGGCGACTTCTCCGCGGTCGAGAGGGAGTTCGGCGACGCGGGTGGCGGTGGAGACGACGCGCTCGAGCGGGCGAAGGGCCACGCGCACGATCCAGAAGGCGAGGAATGCCGCGAGTACGAGCCCGGCGGCGGTGACGATGGCGATGATGATCCCCAGCTGGAGCAGGGTGGTCTGCACCTCACCCAGCGGAATCGCCGTGACGACGCGAAGCCCGTTGGCATACTCGACGGCGATGGCGCGAAAATGGCCGAGACCGTCTCCGAGATCCACGGTCATCGCCTTACCCGTGGATGGCACACTGGCGAGTGGACGGCTCTGGGCGGACGACAGCTCCTGGAGAGATCCGGTCTGATCCTTCTGTACGCCGGCGACGGTGGAACCGGAAATGATCCCGATCACGGTTGCGGGAGCCTGGCGGTCGATTGTCCGACGCACCTGTTGCGAGAAGGAGTCGGACTGCACGTCCCCTGGCCTGCTGCCGGGAGCACCGAATCCGGTCTGGGAGCGTCCGTTGGCTTGGTTGAGCTGGGCGTCCAGCCGGTTCATGAGGAAGCCCTGCAACGCGAGCACGCTGACGGATCCGATCACGATCGCGACGATCGCCAGAAGTCCGACGACGGCGATCACGAGTCTCCGGCGCAGCGACCATCGGGCTCGAGGCGCGCGGGCGGCGGATGTGGTCATCCAGCGGACTTGATCATGTAGCCCACTCCGCGCACCGTATGGATCATCGGGGTCTCCCCCGCATCGATCTTCTTGCGAAGGTAGGAGATATAGATCTCGACGATCGATGAGCGGCCGCCGAAATCGTAGCTCCATACCCGGTCGAGAATCTGTGCCTTGCTCATCACTCGACGCGGATTGCGCATTAGGAAGCGAAGCAGCTCGAATTCGGTCGCGGTCAGCTCGATGAGGCGGCCCTCTCGGCGCACCTCGTAGCTCTCTTCGTCGAGCACGAGATCGCCGACACGCAACAGCGGGTCGGCGGAGTCCGCGACGACAACGGAGGAGCGACGGATGAGCCCGCGCAGTCGCGCGACGAGTTCCTCGAGACTGAATGGTTTGGTGACATAGTCGTCGCCCCCGGCGGTGAGTCCCGCGATGCGGTCATCGAGGGAATCCTTCGCGGTCAGGAAGAGGATCGGGGTGTCCTGGCCGTCGTCCCGAAGTCGCTTGAGCACGGCGAGGCCGTCGATGTCGGGCAGCATGACGTCGAGTACGACAACATCCGGCTGGAACTCCCGGATGATCTGGATGGCGGTGCGCCCCTCGGCGGCCGTCTTCACGTCCCAGCCCTCGTATCGCAGCGCCATGCTGAGCAGGTCGCTGAGCGTCGCTTCGTCGTCGACGACGACAACGCGCACGGGAGACCCGTCGGCACGGCGGAGCTTCGGGCCGGTAGTGGAGGCAGAGGAGCTGTGGTTATTTGACGTCACACTCTCACTATCGCCATATTCCTATGAATAACCTATGTTTTATCAAGACTTCGCCTGTGCCTTTTCTTTGCGTGGTCCGCCACCCTGGGAGATGCTCTTACCTGATCCGAACACGACGGTATTCTCATCGCAATATTCGCGTGGTTCCATTGAGGCATGGTCCACAGAGAACTCCCGATGCTTCGCATCGGCACGGGTGCGCCGCTCGTCGTCGTGCCTGGCCTGTCGGGCCGCGCGGGGTCTCCCGCGGTGCTGAGGAAATGGATGAAGAACAGGGAGATCGCGGACTTCGTCGGTGACCGAACTGTCGTCAGTATCGACCGGGGCTACGACCTCGAGCCGGGAACATCGATCGCTGACCTCGCCTCGGAATATGCACACACCATCGGCTCGTTATTTGCAGAGCCCGTCGACATCATGGGGATCTCCACCGGTGGCACCATCGCGCTGCAACTCGCGGCCGATTATCCCGAGCTCCTGAGAAGACTGGTGCTCGTGTCATCCGCACACCGGCTGAGCGACCAGGGTCGGGCGACCCAGCGATCGATCGCCGAGCTCCTCCGGGCTGGTCGTGACCGGCGAGCGGCGGCGACGTTCTTCGGTAATACTGGCTCATCGCGCCTCGACAACGCACTGCGCTCGGCGGCGGGCCTGCTCGCACCGCGCTCCGTTGTCGGCAAAGGCGACCTCGATCTGTTGGTCACGCTGGATGCCGAGGACAGCTTCGATCTGGATGCACGACTCGAGACGATTGCCGCGCGCACCCTCATCGCCGGCGGTCAGCACGATCGCTTCTACTCGGCGGAACTTTTCGAGCACACATCACAGCGGATGCCGAATGCGCGTCTCGCTCTGTACCCGGGAGCCGGCCACCTCAGCGTGCACGGAAATCCGCGGCTGGCTCGCGACATCCTCACGTTCCTCGACGCGGCGTAGACGATGCGGGAGTGGTCCAGGTTGCGTCGGCGAGGGATGCGGGCACCGTCTGCTGCCCGCGGGGAGTAATGAGAGAAAGCTCCCCCCTCTGTGCTTGGGCGTCGATGATTGCGCCTGGCACGATACCGAGTGCCGTCGCATCCTGCAGGTTGTCGGGGTCCGCGTCGGAGATGCGGCGGACGAGGTGGCGTCCCGGGCCAGCTTCGCTGAGTCGCACCGCACCTTCGGGCATGTGAGTGAGACCCTCGGCCGTCGGGATGGGATCCCCGTGCGGATCGGCGGTGGGGTGGCCCATGAGGGCGTCGATACGCTCGATGAGCAGGTCGGTCGCCGCATGTTCGAGACGTTCCGCTTCGTCGTGGATCTCGTCCCACCGGTAACCCAGGGTGGTCACGAGGAATGTTTCGATGAGTCGGTGGCGGCGAACCATCCCCACAGCCAGCTGCGCTCCGGTGCGAGTGAGTCGCACCGGCTTGTAGGGCCGATAGTCGACAAGGCCTTGCCCTGCGAGCCGTTTCATCACATCGGTGACGTTGGCCGGTGTGGTTCGGAAGCGGGTGGCGAGGGCCTTCGTGGTGATCGGGGGGTCGCCCCACTCGGTCGCGGACCAGATCGCCTTGACGTAGTCCTGCGCGACCGGGGTGATCGAGTCGATGTGCACCTCGCTCAGGCTACCCGGTCACAGTGAGAACGATCAGTGCAATGTTCAGGAGCACGATCAGCACCGTCACCGCCCAGGCGGCCGACTGCATGAGGCGGCGGTTGATGAACGACCCCATCAGCTTCCGGTTGCCGGTATAAGCGACGAGGGGGATCAGAGCAAAGGGAATGCCGACACTCAGCAGCACCTGGCTGAGAACAAGAGCGCGGGTCGGGTCGAAGCCGATGGCAAGCACGATCAGAGCCGGGATGAGGGTGATCACCCGCCGCAGCAGCAGGGGCACGCGCAGGTGAAGGAGCCCCGCCATGATCGTGGATCCGGCGTAACATCCGACGGAGGTCGAGGCGAGACCCGAGGCGAGAAGACCGATGCCGAAGATGACTCCCACGACGGGACCTAGCGCTCCGACTATTGCCGCATGAGCGCCCTGGATCGTGTCGGTACCGGCGACCCCACGAAGGCTGGCTGCGGCCAGCAGGAGCATGGCGATGTTCACGGTTCCCGCTATCACCAGCGCGATCACGACATCCCATCGGGTCGCCCGAAGAAGTCGGACGATCCGTGCCGGATCTGTACTTGCACCGTGTCGATCTCGGGCGAGGCCGGAGTGGAGGTAGATCGCGTGCGGCATCACGGTGGCGCCGAGCATGCTCGCTGCCAACAGCACCGTCTCGGTACCTTCGAATCGGGGTATGATCCCCCCGATGACACCGCTGAGGGATAGCGGGCTCAGGACTAGTCCTGTCACGAATCCGACGGCGATCACTGCGAGGAGCCCGATGATCACGAACTCGAAGGGCCGCTGGCCTCGCCGAGACTGCACGGAGAGCAAAATGGTCGAAATCACCCCGACGATCACGCCACCAAGCAACAGGGGAATGCCGAAGAGAATCTGCAGGGCGATGGCCCCACCGATGACCTCGGCCAGGTCGGTCGCCGCTGCAACGAGCTCCGCCTGCACCCAGTAGACGAGCCGACCAGCCCTCGGGAGCCGGTCTCCCAGCAGTTCCGGCAGGCTCTTCCCGGTGACGAGCCCGAGTTTCGCCGAAAGATACTGGATGAGGACCGCCATCACGTTCGCCACCACGAGAACCCAGACCAGCAGATACCCGTATTTAGCCCCCGCAGTCAGGTTTACAGCGACATTCCCGGGATCGACATAGGCGATGGCGGCCACGAATGCGGGCCCGAGCAGGAAGAACAGGCGTTTCTCTGGACGAGACGGTACCGCCATTCGTTCGTCCGCCAGAGGGATCGGAATCGAGCTGGCACGTCGGTCATCCACAAGGGTTAACCTACCTTAACTTTTGAGGTGTTTTCGGAGCGCGGGTAGCGCACCCGGTTGATTCCTCCCCGCACAACTCCTGCAGTTTTCGGCGGAGGCGTCGGTCCCCCCTTGATTTCCGAGGTACCTCGAGGCTCGAGCCGGCGCACCCGCCACGATTGCAGGAGTTACGCACAGCGGGTCTCGGCACATCCCCGTGCCCGGTGGGCCTGCGACGCCGGGAGTCCTTTCGCTCGACGTGAGGGGTACCGTCGGCGAACTCCTTGATCGAGGACACCGGATCGATCCCCTGCCCCATCATCTGGCTCGGGTGCCAGTGAATCCGAATGCGGCCCGGTGCCCGATCAGTAGTGGTACCAGATTTCCGAGGCGTAAACCTCGTGGACGAGGATGCGGCGAGACCCCCTGGTCTCAATCGCCTCCGTCGCGTCAGGGAAGCAGAGCACCTTGAGATCCTCGTAGTCGAGCCGCGACACCCCGGTCGAAGCGAAGGGTTCGATCGAGGGGGCATCTTTGCACGCCGCGACGAGCGCAGCGGTCGCGATGTCGGCGTGCCGGTGACCAGGAGTGCAGAGGTCCACGATGTCGATGTCGCCCCTCGCGAGCACGCGCTGCTCGAACGCGGACACCTCGAAGAACGAGCTGACAGTCACCCCGGCATCGACTTACGCCCCGCCCTACAGCGTCGCCGCCGTCGGATCCCAGTCCTCTGGCAGAGCGGGAACCGAGAGTATCGAGCTCGCCAGCTCGACGAATTTGTGGCTTTCGATCGACTCACTGATCGAGACCATGGTGTCGAGCACATGGTAGGCGAGTTGGCCGGTGGCGCGGTGCGGCTGGTCGGCACGGATCGCGCGGCCCATCTCGAGCACACCGGATCCGCGACCACTAGTCGCACCGATGGCGGGGTAGGAGGTCCACTCGTCGTCGCCGGCGTGCTTGATGCGGATGTCACCGTCGAAGTTATTCGGGTCGGGGAAGGACATCGTTCCCTCGGTACCCGTCACCTCGATGAACCCGTGACGGTCGGCTGGTGAGTCGAAGCTGAAGATGCTTTGAGACGACTGGCCGCCCTCGAACTCGGCTATCGCACTCACGTGGGAGGGCACGGTGACCTCGAATTCCTGGCCCTCCTTCGGACCGGATCCGATCACACGGGTTGGGCGGGACTTGCCGCCGAGTGCGGCGACGCGGCGCACCGATCCGAAGGTCTGCATGAGCGCGGTGAGGTAGTACGGCCCGATGTCGAAAAGCGGGCCAGCTCCCTCCTGAAACAGGAAGGCGGGGTTCGGATGCCACGACTCGGGCCCCGGCGACTGCATCAGGGTCAGCGCGGTCAGCGGCACTCCGATGTCCCCTCGCTCGATCATGCGGCGAGCCGTCTGCAACCCGGCTCCCAGGAAGGTATCGGGTGCCGAACCGAGACGCACCCCGGCACTTTCCGCCGCCGCGAGCAACACGAGCCCACTGGCTCGATCGAGAGAGAACGGCTTCTCGCTCCAGACATGCTTACCCGCGTCGATAGCAGCGATGGCCACCTCCACGTGGGCAGCTGGAATGGTCAGGTTGACCACGATTTCGACATCCGGATGCCCGAGCGTCGCGTCGACGCCGCCCCAGGTCTCGATTCCGAATTCCTGAGCCCGCTGCTCGGCCACGGGCTCGTAAACGTCACCGATCGCGTGCACCACGATGTCGGGGAAGGTCGTCAGGTTCTCGAGGTACTGCCTGCTGATAGTGCCGGCACCGATGAGGCCGACTCCAATCGGACCGCTCATGCCGACGCTCCCGCGTTGAGATAGGCGAAACTGTCGGTCACGGCGTCGAACATGTCGCCCGCGAAAGCATCGAGTTCCACCACCGCGAGTTCGAGGCCCGTCGCCGCAGCGATGATGTCCCACACCGGCATGTTGCCCTGACCGACAGCACGCTGCGAGGCCGGGTCGGGTTCGATCGGGCCGTCCTTGATGTGAAGTAGGCGCACCCGGTCTCCGAGGCGGCCGAGAAGTGCCACCACATCCTGACCGCCCGCCGCGGCCCAGTAGGTGTCGAGTTCGAGAATCACCGCGGGGTTGAGGCCCGAGCTGAGAATCTCCAGTCCGGTTTCTCCGTCGATCACGTCCCTGTCAACCACAGGCGCCAGTTCGAACCAGTGGTTGTGGTACCCGATGCGGATGCCGTGTTTGACAGCCACTTCCGCGGCGGCGTTCAGGGCGTCCTGGGTCGCGTGGATGTCAGCGGCCGAGAGCCACTTCGCGGGGTCGACGTAGGGATCGATGACGGTCGGGATGCCCAGTCGAGCGGCCGTTGCGAACACGTCATCGAGGCTGACGCCCGCGAGGCTTTCGTTGTCGAGGAAACGGAAGTGCGCGCTCGGCGCTCTGAGTCCGGTGGACGCAAAGCCCGCCGCGAGGTCGTCGGCGCGGGCCAGGAAGTCGTAGGGCTCGACGCTCGTGAACCCGATGTCGGCCACGCGCTGCATCGTGCCGGCAAAGTCCGCATCGAGGGCCTCACGCACGGTGTAGAGCTGGAGTGAAAGCGGGGGTGTCGTTGGCACTGGTTCTCCTCGGATCGAGCGGCGATGCGTGTCACGGTGACGCGCCCTCCCTCGGAGGAGGTATTTGCACGCACGATGACCAAATTTAGGATGACTTTTATCGAGAGTCAAGCAAAAGTAATCAGTCGATTGACGTCTAACGCTAACGTGACAGCAAGAAGCTCAACTGCTATCAATTGGAGCATGGTCATGCCGAGCGCGCCCGCCCTTTCACCCGTCATCTCTGCGCGTGCCGGCGATCTCTTCCAATTGCTACTCGACAGCACACCGCGCACGCGTGCCGAACTCGCGGGGATTACCGGTCTCGCCCGGTCGACGATCGCGGCTCGGGTGGATGCGCTCATCGTGTCCGGCTTCGTCATCGCCGTCGGTGAAGCTGCGTCATCCGGTGGCCGTCCCCCATCGCGATTCGCCTTCAACCCGAGCGCTCGCGTCGTGCTGGCGGTCGACCTCGGCGCCTCGCACTGTGTGATCGCCGTCACCGACCTGGCTGGTGCTGTGCTGGCGCGCCTTCGTACCGAGATCACCGTCGATGCCGGACCAGAGGTCGTGCTCGATCTCGTCATCGATCGAGCACGTCACCTCCTCGACTCACTCGATGTGACCGCAGCCGGGTTGAGCGGCGTCGGCATCGGCCTTCCCGGTCCGGTCGATCACGCCACCGGTCGGCCCGCCAACCCGCCGATCATGCCCGGCTGGCACGACTTCGACGTGCCAGGGTATGTGCGACGCGCCTTCGATGTTCCCGTGCTCGTCGACAACGACGTCAACATCATGGCGCTCGGAGAGCAACGCGCACACTGGCCGGATCGGTCCGACCTGCTTTTTATCAAGGCAGCCACAGGCATCGGGGCTGGAATCATCAGCAGCGGCCAGCTTCAGCGCGGAGCGATGGGATGCGCCGGCGACCTCGGTCATATTCGCGTAGCCCGCGGATCCGACGTCACCTGCCGCTGTGGCAACATCGGGTGTCTCGAAGCCCTTGCCGGGATTCCCGCCATTGCCGCGGCGCTCACGGCCAGCGGCGGCGAGGTGCGCACTGGAGACCTCGTTGCTCTCGTCGAACGCGGCCGCCCTGACGCCGTCGCAGCCCTCCGCCAGGCCGGTCGCGACCTCGGCGAGGTACTCGCCACCTGCGTTAGCCTGCTCAATCCCTCGGTCATCGTGCTCGGTGGTTCGCTCGCAACCGCGGGTGACCACCTCCTCGCGGGGGTGCGTGAGGTCGTCTACACCCGCTCCCTGCCGCTGGCGACGGCCCACCTCTCGATAGTGTGTTCCCGCTCCGCAGACGACGCTGGCATCCTCGGTGCGTCGATGATGGTCAGACAGCAGGTGCTCTCCGCCGACGCGATCGAGAGCACCCTCGCGCTCCGGCCCTAGCCCTGAGATGCCCTGCCACTGCTACTACCGCCGGCCGGCCCCTCTGCATAACTCCTGCAATTTGCGGGGACGCCACGGCCGACACCCGAGATCACGAGGACCGCAGGACCGCTCGGCAAATTCCGCAGGAGTTATGCAGAGGCAGGTCACGGGTGCTGCGGTGGGGCACCGACAATGGACGGTGCCCCGGGAGACAATGGTGGGGTGACCGTCATTCAGCCCATGCTCTCCCTCTGGGATGAGCCGGCCGCAGATCACCGCGACCGCATCGTCGCGCGGGCCGCCGATCGGGTGGCCTGGCTGCGCGCACGGAGCCGCGGGATCACCGCGACGGATGTCGCACGCCTCTCGGGTACTGCGTCGGTGCAGGCCGTCGCCTTCGAGAAGATCAACGGCAGCGGCTTCGGGGGCAACGCCTACACGGATCACGGCAGGGCACGCGAGCCCGAGATCGCGCGGTGGGTCGAACGCAACTACGGCATCGTCTCGAGCGATGCCCTCTTCCACGCCGCCGGGGAGACCTGCCACCTCGCGACTCCCGACGGGCTCGCCGTTGCGGCATCCGGCCAGCTCGAGCTCGCCGAGATCAAAACCACGAAATCTGCCTGGCGATCCATCCCGCGTTCCTATCTGCGGCAGGTGTGGTGGCAGCAGTACGTGCTCGGAGCTGAGCGCACCCTGCTCGTCTGGGAGCAGCACGATGACTTCGTGCCGACCAATACCGAACCCGAATGCCGGTGGATCGATCGCGACGAGAGCCAGATCCACCTACTCGTGCAGCTCGCCGATCGAGTTCTGGGCCTAGTCGAAGAGCGTCGAGGACGCTAGCGGATCTGCAGCAGGTCCTGGATCTCGATCGTTCCGGCTGGCGCTCCGGCCGGTCGCAGCGCCATCACCAGCCCGAGGGTGAGAAGCCAGCCGAGGGCGATCGTCGTTGCTGCGAGCTCGAGCCTGCTTCCAAAGTTCGCCTGGAAGCGGGCGAGAGAGAGGATGCCGCCCGCGCCGGCGATGATCGCGACCGACACCCCGGCGCCGAGCGAGAGCCGCGCGAGTGATCGATGGCCCACCGAGAACGATACCTGGAGCATTCCGAGGCAGGCTGCGGCAAAGGCAAGTACGGCAACGACCGTGTGAATGAGATCCTGCCAGGTGAAGCTCGTTCCCACCGGGAGCGGGCATCCGCTCGTGCAGGTGACCTGAGAAGCGATGAGGAAGAAGCCGCAGCCAACCCAGAGAGAGACCGCGGGAGCCCACAAGGAGAGCAGAGGCACTCGGGATCGAATGCCACGGGCGGCATAGGCGATGAGACTTCCACCGACCACGATTAGCAACAGTGCTCCCTCGAACCAGTGGGCGGTCGGCTGCCCTGCTGCCCCGAGCTCACTCACGTAGAGGTCTCGGCGCTCCGAGAGGCGAGCCGCCCAGATGATCACGAGCGCCACCAACACCAATGCCGAGCCGAGGAGGGTGCGCGCGAGTGCCGCCGACCGACGGCGCGGCACGGGCGTCATGGTCATTATTGAATGCTAGAGCCTCTCGGGTGGTGCGCGGTCCTGAATTGGTCTATAGGGTCAACTGCCTGACGTAGTCGTCTTCGAAATGGTCGCCGAGGGCGAAACGCTTGAAGCCCACGCGCTTGAATCCGTGCTTGCTGTAAAATTGATTCGCCCGATCGTTCTTGTCGTTCACCCCGAGCCAGACGGTGACAGAACCCCGCAGCCGTGCGACATCGACGGTCGAAGTCATGAGCTCGGATGCCACACCACTTCCGTGTTCGCCGGCGAGCACGTAACACTTACTGAGCTCTGCTGTCGGGCGTGCAGTCACGACCGAGGCGACATCCGCGTCCGCAGGCTCACCGAACACGAGCATCGTGTAACCGACGAAGCCGCCATCGACGTGAGCCACCAGGATTTCGCGGTCGGGATCGGCGAGGTAACTCTCGAAAAGTTCGGCCGAGAGATGCGCCGCGACGTGTTGTGCGACCTCGAGCTCAGTGGTGCCCGGTGGGCACGCCAGTCCGAAGGTGGCGGCCGCGAGCTCATGCAGGAGCTGCCCCTCGCCCGATTCTGCACGGCGCACCGCCATCCGCTCTCCTCGTTTTTTTGAATCAGCTTCTCACGACGGCTGTCGAGGTCATGCAAAAGGGGACCATCGAAATGGTCCCCTTCTGGATCACACGGTAGAGCTAGAACACATTGACATCCAGCGGGATGCCCGGACCAAAGGTGGTCGTCACAGTGCCCTTCTGGATGTAGCGACCCTTGGCCGAGCTCGGCTTAGCGCGCATGATCTCATCGAGCGCTGCCTTGATGTTCTCCTCGAGCTGCTCGGCCGGGAAGGCCGCCTTGCCCACGATGAAGTGCACGTTGGAGTGCTTGTCGACACGGAACTCGATCTTTCCGCCCTTGATCTCGGTAACAGCCTTCGCCACGTCCGTGGTCACGGTGCCGGTCTTCGGGTTGGGCATGAGGCCACGCGGGCCGAGCACCTTCCCGAGACGACCGACCTTACCCATGAGCTCCGGGGTGGAGACGGCAGAGTCGAACGAGGTGTAGCCGGCGGCCACCTTCTCGATGAGCTCGTCGCCACCGACCTCGTCGGCGCCGGCAGCGATCGCAGCGTCAGCGGCCGGTCCGGTTGCGAACACGATAACGCGTGCGGTCTTGCCGGTTCCGTGCGGGAGGATCACCGTTCCGCGAACCATCTGGTCTGCCTTGCGGGGGTCGACGCCGAGTTTGAGTGCGACCTCGACGGTGGAGTTGAAGTTCTTCGAACCGGTCTCGCGGGCGATTCCGACGGCTTCATTGGGCGTGTAGAACTTGCCCTCTTCCATCTTCTTGGCGGCGGCGCGGTAGGCCTTGGATTTCGTAGGCATTATGCGTCCACCGTAATTCCCATAGAGCGGGCGGTACCCGCGATGATCTTCTCTGCCGCTGCAACGTCGTTCGCGTTGAGGTCGACCATTTTCTGCTCGGCGATCGAGCGGAGCTGGTCCTTCGACAGGCGTCCCACCTTGGTGGTGTGCGGGGTACCGGATCCCTTGGCGACTCCGGCGGCCTGCTTGATGAGCTCCGCAGCCGGTGGGGTCTTGAGGATGAACGTGAACGAACGGTCCTCGTAGACGGTGATCTCGACCGGGATGACGTTGCCGCGCTGCGCCTCGGTTTGGGCGTTGTAGGCCTTGCAGAACTCCATGATGTTAACGCCGTGCTGTCCCAGCGCAGGCCCGATGGGCGGTGCTGGATTGGCGGCGCCGGCCTTGATCTGAAGCTTGATCAGACCTGTGACCTTCTTTTTCGGTGCCATTATTATTCCTTTTCTGATTCGAGTTGGCCGGTGTTGGCCAGCTCTCCCGACATCCGAATGGATGCGGTGCGGCAGCCCATGAAAGGGCAACCTCATTACCCTACGGGAAATGTCGGTGGTTGGCTATTGACTACGGGTGTGGAGACGCTGGGCTATTACTCGGATCAGGCCCGATCCGAGGTGCGGATCGATACGGCCCTCGCGGCTACCGAGTACGAGCGGCGTGCGGTGAACTCCCATCACGCGGCAACCCTGGTCGCCATCCATTCGGTGCTCGACGAAGCCCGGTTCAGTCCCGACCTGTTCGTGGGCGGCCGCGCTTCACGTGCCGATAGAGACGATGTCGAATTCTCCGAGCGGGCGGCAATCGCCGACCTCGCTGTGCGGCTCGCCCGCTCCGAGAACACCATCCGGGCGCACGAACATCAGGCCGTCACGATGATCGCTCGCACTCCCATCACCCGGCAGAAATTCCGCTGGGGTGAGGTAACAGCAGCCAACGCCCGCAGGGCTGCCGAGCACGCGACGCGGCCTGCACCCGAGCGTTTTCGCGCGTCCGCTCGAAAGCTGCGCGAGCAGCTCGTCTCTGATACCGCCGCTGAAAGGCACGATTCTCAGCTCTCACAGCGTCGGATCGTCTTCGAGCCCGATATCGACGGGATGCCTGGATCTCGGCCTATCTGCCCGCCGAAGTAGCGACCGCCGCTCTGTCGCTAGTGGATTCCGAGTCACGCAGGCTCTCGGCAGTGCTTGGCGAAATCCGCACCATGCCCCAACTGCGTGCCGACGTTTTTGGAGACCTGCTTACTGGAGTCAGCGCCAGCGGGCCTGTCGCAGTTCAGGTCGGGGCGCTCATCCCGATGCTCACGCTCCTCGGGCAGTCCGAAATGCCCGCTTCTCTTGAGGGTTACGGCCCGACCGACGGCGAGACCGCTCGCACGATGGCGGCGGGAGCGAACTCGATCTACCGCATCCTCACCGATCCGGTGACGGGTGCCATCCTCGACATCGACCTACCGACGAAGTACATCCCAGAGGTCTTCGGCGGATGCGGCAACTGATCGACTAGACCTGCACTTTCCCCGGCTGTGGAAAGCGGGCCGCGAATTGCGACCTCGATCACACCATCGATCGACAGTTCGGGGGCCGCACCACCCTGATGAATCTCTCGCATCTCTGCCGCAAGCACGATAGTGCCAAACACCGAATCACGTGGACGGTTAGACAGGATGACGCGGGATGTATCGAGTGGACGAGCCACACCGGATTCGTCGCCCGGCCCGGTCCGCCGCCGTTTTAGCCGATTTTTTCGGAGGCCAGGTCAGTTTCCGCCGCCGATTGCGACCCTGTGGTGCAGGCCGCGGTGTCATACAGACCACGGTGCCATACGGACCACGGTGCCGTCGCCCCTCGAGCGAGTCGATGCCGGTCTACGACAGAGACGCATCCTCGGAGCGATGGAAGGCTGATACTGCTTGATTGACGTGGGCGGAGTTGACCTCCGCTACGGAGAGGCCAGTGAGCGGAGCGCACGCGACGGCGCAAAGCTCTCGCACTCACTACTCGACCAACAGAGCTCGCTAGAGCTTGGTGACCTGGTCGAAGCTGAGCTCCACCGGGGTCTCGCGCTCAAATAGAGAGACCAACACGATGAGCTTGCCGCTCTCCGCCTTGATCTCATTGATGGACCCGGGAAGGCCCGCGAAGGAGCCCTCCTTGATCGTGATGGTCTCGCCGAGCTCGAAGTCGACTTCCTGGGGGATGGAACGGCCGACGGTCTTTCCGCCTTTCGCGCCGGCCTTGACCGGGGCTTCGACGATCTGAACAAGGCTCTTCAGCATGTTGAAGGACTCCTCGAAGCGCAGCGGCGTCGGGTTGTGCGAGTTGCCGACGAATCCGGTGACACCGGGCGTGTGACGAACGACCGACCAGCTGTCTTCGTTGAGATCCATTCGCACGAGCACGTAACCGGGGATGCGCACTCGCGTGACGAGCTTGCGCTGGCCGTTCTTTATCTCGACGACATCTTCCATCGGCACCTCAACCTGAAAGACGAAGTCCTCCATGGCCATGGACACTTTGCGGTTCTCGATGTTCTGCTTGACGCGCTTCTCGAAACCGGCATAGGAGTGGATGACGTACCACTTGCCATACGCCGCCTTCAGCTCCTTGCGGAACTCGTCGTACGGGTCGACTTCGGTCTCTTCCTCAGACTCATCGACGCTCGCCTGCTCGGCGAGCTCGGACTCGATCTCGGCCTCGAACTCGTCGTCGAACGACGCGACCTCTTCGGGCTTGCCCTCAACGAATCCGACTTCATCGTCGGTTGCCTCGACGGCCGCCTCGGCTTCGTTCGCGGAGTCGACCTCCAGTGCGTCGGCAACAGCGGCATCCGCCTCAGGATCTGTGGCGAGCGCGACAGCGTCGAGAGCGGCATCGAGGCTGGACTCGACATCGTTGCCGGTATCGTCTTCGTCGTCCTCGTCCACAACGTGGAGTGCTCGGCTTTCGGCTGACTCGATGGATGCTTCATCCGCGGCCAGCTCGTTGCCTTCCTGCGCTTCGTCCTCCTCAGAAGACTGCTCGGCGGCAGTCGCGAGGTCGATGTCGTCGCGGTTTGTTCCAGACACTGTGAATCTCATTCCATTTCTTGGGGCGAATGTGGCACGGTGTGTGCCGCCGCCGGTTGGGAGCCGTACGCTCCCTGCGACCCGATTCGTGCTCTGGTCGCCCGTTGCCTTCTTGCAGTGGCTATTTTCCGAAGACGGTATTCACGCCGAGTGCGAAAAGCAAATCCAGCCCGTAGACCAGCGCCATCATGATGACCACGAAGACCAACACGACACCGGTATAGCTGAACAGTTCTTTGCGGGTCGGGGTGACGACCTTCTTCAGTTCGTTGATTACCTGCCGAAGGAACAGGACGATTCGACCGAACGGACCTCGGCTTGTGCCACTGTCTTGTCTGGCATTCGCGACGATGTCCTCACTCGGCTCGTCGATGAAATTTCTCGCCACTTAGCTACTACCTTCGTCGAAACTGTCGACGCGCACAGGTGTGCGAATCGAGCTGCAGGGCGGACAGGACTTGAACCTGCAACCTGCGGTTTTGGAGACCGCTGCTCTACCAATTGAGCCACCGCCCTTCGCAGCCGAACCGTCATCATCCGCAGCCGAACATCGGTATCACCCGAAATGGGCATACAGAATGATGGCAGATTTCAACTACCACGCGTCAGTCTAGGCGACGGTTCCACAGGGCGCAAAGCTGCCGTGTGTGGTCGGGATGGTGGTTGTGATCGGCCAAAGGTATCGAAGCGATATGACCCCCGCGCTTGGCGTGAAGCGGACGGATGATTCGTGATGCTGGTCGCAGCGCGGGGCAGACATCACCACACCCTGCATCCACTGATCGGTTGATGTCATCCCAGCCGGTACAGCGTTGTCGAAGGGACCCTCTGGCCGCACTATTGAGATATGACAACTTCTCCCCACGTGAGTGTGCGCGACCTGCGCAAGCAATATGGCGGTTTCGCGGCCGTGGACGGCGTGAGCTTCGACATCCACGCCGGTGAGACATTTGCCCTTCTCGGCCCGAACGGTGCCGGAAAGTCCACGACCATCGAGATCCTCGAGGGCTACCGCGACCGCACGAGCGGCGAGGTGACCGTGCTCGGCGTCGACCCTCAGCGTGGCGGAATCGCGTGGAAGGCGCGCCTCGGCATCGTGCTGCAGTCCACCGGCGAGAGCGGCAACGTGACCGTGCGCGAACAGCTCGCCCACTTCGCCGGTTTCTACCCAAACCCGCGAGACGTCGATGAGGTGATAGCTGCGGTCGGCCTCACCGAGAAGGCGAAGGCCCGAATCAAGTCCCTCTCTGGCGGGCAACGGAGGCGAGTGGATGTCGCGCTCGGTGTGATCGGGCGCCCCGAACTTCTCTTCCTCGACGAGCCGACCACCGGGTTCGACCCGGAGGCGCGGCGCGAGTTCTGGGAGCTCATCCGCTCCCTCAAACGCGAGGGTACCACCATCCTGCTCACCACCCATTACCTCGACGAGGCCGCCCAGTTGGGCGATCGTGCGGGAGTGATCGCGGGGGGAAAGCTCATCGACATCGGAACCATCGACGAGATCGGCGGAGCGGATGCCCGCATCCCGGTGGTGCGCTGGACCGACCAGAACGGGCTGCACGAAGAGCGAACCACCGAACCAGCATCCGTCGTGACACGTCTCTTCGCCGTCTCCGGCGGAGAACCCGTCGGCCTCGAGGTGCGACGCCCGAGCCTGGAAGACGTCTACCTCGCACTCGTCGCTGCCCATACAACCCAGGAGAAGACCGTGGAACAACTGGAGCGTTCACTATGACCACTGCCGCCAATCCGGCAACCGCCGCCCCGAGATTCGATATCCGCCGCACCCTCGCCCTCGGGGCCAGCCGCGTCGCCTACGAAGTCAAAATCTACTTTCGCCAGAGCGACTCGGTGTTCTTCACCTTTTTGTTTCCCCTGATTCTTCTCACGATTTTCTCTGTGGCATTCAGCAAGAGCAGCTTCGGCCCGACGGCGAGTGGGACGAAGGTGACCGCCGCAGATTTCTATCTTCCTGCCATGCTCGCTGTCGGCTTGCTCCTGAGTGGCCTGCAAAACATGTCGATCGATATCGCAACGGAGAAGAGCGACGGCACCCTCAAGCGCCTGGGCGGATCCCCACTGCCGGTGCTGAGTTACTTCATCGGCAAGATCGGGCAGGTGATCGTGACCGGCATCCTGCAGTCGGCAGTGCTGATCGTCGTCGCAGCCCTGGTATTCCGGGTGTCACTGCCGACCGATCCCACCAAGTGGCTCATCTTCGCCTGGGTGTTCCTGCTCGGCGTCTCGACCTGCGCCGTGTTGGGTATCGCGCTGAGCGCCCTGCCACGCTCCGGGAAGACTGCCACGGCAGTGATCATCCCGATCACGCTGATCCTGCAGTTCATCTCTGGCGTCTACATCAACTTTTCGCAGCTGCCGGACTGGCTTCAGAACTTTGCGAGCATCTTTCCCCTCAAGTGGCTGGCCCAGGGAATGCGTTCCGTCTTCCTTCCCGACTCGTTTAAAGCCCTCGAAGTGGGCGGCACCTGGAACCTCGCTGGTATCGCCACCGTCACTGCGATTTGGCTTGTGGTCGGTCTCGTGGCCTGCCGCCTGAGCTTCCGCTGGATTCGCAAGGACTCCTGAGCGGAGACTTCGGTTTCGGGCTCTCGCTCTCTCTGGCGGATAATCCACGCCACCCGGTCCGCCATAGTGGCGAACGTCTTTCTCGCGCTCGTGGTGAGTGCGGGATTCGTTATGTCGGTGGGGACCGGTTCTGACAATCTGTCGCAGACCGCCCTCATCCAGAGCATCTCGTTCGTCGGAAGTCTCGCCCTCGGGCTCTGGATCAGTCGCATCGCCGATCTCAGCACCGAGCGACTCCACCTACTCCATAAGCTCGCCGCGACGCTGACCCAGCTCGCCCAGCGCGCGCTCGGCTCGCCCTCGTCAATGGAGCGCTCGCGGTGTCGAGCGCACCGAACGGAGGCACGTCACTCTCCGTCTCGTTGCCGATCGGGGTACCCGCGTGAGTCGCATCGTTGAGGCTGATGCTGATCCGATAGTGCGCAGCAGCATCGTCGCCCTGTTGGACCTACGGATGCCGCTGCGAAGGATCCCCAGCGGCGGCTACGGCGAAGACCCACCTGCTGCACGTCTTCGAGAAACTCTGGGTGAGTGTCAGTACTCGCTGTCCGAGCCCTCTGCCCATGATCTCGAACGGCGTCACCACCTGCGCGCCGCGGTAAACCGCCCTCCGGAGGGTCGTCGCACTCGATCTCAATTTCGATTTCGAACGGCCCGATCAGGGCACCACGCTTCCCACGGCTGCCGACCAACCACACCCGCGCACGTTCCGCCACACCACCGCTGGCAAGACTGGAAGGGCGGTCATCCACGACCACTATTCTGGCGAGGTGCTTCTCCGACTGGTTCTGATATCGCGACCAGTGTTGTGGGTAAATACGATCGGCACGACGGCGATCGCGCTATGGCTCGCGGGCAGTCTGTGGCAGTGGGGCGCCATTCCCCTGTTGCTCTGGGCCACACTGCCATTCAATCTTCTGATCTACGGCGTGAATGACATCTTCGACCAGGAGACCGATGCCTTGAATTCGCGGAAGGGGGGTCTCGAGGGCGCCCGGATCGCCGCCTCCGAGTCCCGACGCATCCTCGCCGCGGTCGTGCTGACGAATCTCCCCTTCGTCGCCTATTTTCTCTTCGCACTGCCGCTGGACGCTCTCGTCTGGATTCTCGCCTACATCGTCGTCTTCGTGCAGTACTCGGCGCCGCCACTCCGCTTCAAAGCGAGGGTCTATCTGGACGCGTTGAGTAACGCGGCCTATGCGTTCCCCCTCGTGTTCGTGCCGCTTGCCTTCGGGGTGTCCCCGGTCTGGGCTGCAGCGATCGGACTGATGGCCTGGAGCGTGGCAAAACATGCCTTCGACGCCGTGCAGGACATCGACGTAGATCGCGATGCCGGCATCGTCACCACGGCGGTGCGCCTTGGTCCGCGCCGGACCATGGTCTGGAGCGCCGTCTGGTGGTCGGTGTCGACCGTCTGCTTCGCATTCGTCAACATCCCGGTCGCCGTGGCGAACGCCCTGATCGCCGGCTGGCTGTTGCTGCGCTTGCGCCGGGATCCGACCCCGAACGGCGCTCGCCGTCTTTACCGCTACTCGATCGCGTTTCCCTATGCGGCCGGGTCCGTTGCTGGCGTCCAGATCGTGGCTGCACTATTGCTTGGAGGCACTTCATGACCGCAACGACAGCGCGGCGAATCGTCGTACTCGGGGCCGGCATCGGCGGGCTCGCGGCCTCCGCGCTGCTGGCCAGGGCCGGGCACGACGTCACCGTGCTCGAGGGTAACGACTGGGTCGGCGGGAAGAGCAGGCGGCTCGAGATCGGCGGCCAGCGCATCGACACCGGCCCCTCCCTCGTGACGTTCCCGGCAGTGTGGGATGAACTACTGCGGCGCTACGACGCGCTCGGTGCAATCGCCGCCTCGAGCGGTGCGGGCGAGGCCGGGGGTGACTCCTCGACGGGCCGGCTGCAGTTGCGGCGTCTGCCCGAAGTGGGTCGCTACTACTACCGTGAGCACACGGTCACGCTGCCGGTCGAGAAGGGGCATCCTTGGCGGGCGGCGTGGGAGCGCTTCGATCGTGAGCACGGCGGCCTCGGACCAGAGATCACCTCGCTGCTCACCTCCGATCCGATCGATCCGAAGGCTCTTCCCGCGGTGGGCGCCCTCGCACGCCTGTACGGAACCCGACTGACGACCAAGCGCTTCCTCGACACCCTGACGTGGATGCCCGAGGGATTGCGCGAAGTGATCGCCATCCACACCCTCAACGCGGGGGTGCCGCCCACCCGGAGCCTCTCGCTCTACGCGAGCATGCCAGCGGTAATGGCACGGGATGGCGTTTGGGTTCCCGAGGGTGGCGTCTACGAGCTGCCGCTCGCCCTCCACCGGCTCGCCCTCCAAGCCGGTGCAAAGGTGCACACCGGCGAGAACGTCGTGTCGGTGGAACGGTCTCGGGTGCGTACAGTCGCGGCCGAGTACCGGGCCGATGTGGTGGTGAGCTCCCTTGACCCTGGGGTGCTCGCCGGGCTCCTGGACGCCGGGCCGTCCCGGGCGCGAGGTCTCACCTGCTCGGGCGTCGCTATCTACGGAGTGCTCGAGAAGCTTCTGCCGGATGCCACGGCAACGCATTCGGTAGTGATGCCGGATGACCCGGGCGCCCTGCACCGCAGCCTCGCGGCGGGGCTCGCGCCCGAGCAGACGATGGCCTTCGTGAACTACTACCGTCCGGGCGAGATCTACCCCAACGAGAAGGCCACCGTCGCACTGCTGCTCACTGCGCCCGCCGACGGGCGCCGGTATGGCCTCGACGACACCTTCGTGCGACGGGAGATCGGGCGCATCAGCGAAGTCATGGGACTCGATCAGCCCATCACCCAGATGCTCGGCGAATACCAGATTCTCGATCCGGAGTACTTCGCAGGCTGGGGTGCCACGGGCGGGGCCCTCTACGGCGCGACCCGCCCGCTCTGGCAGAGCGGCCCGTTCCACGCGCCCGCCTATCGGGACCCTCGACGCCGATGGCTTTGGCGCGTCGGCGCATCGGTGCACCCCGGTGGGGGAATCCCGGCGGTGCTCGGCGGGGCAATGACCTCCAGCGCCAAGCTGCTTCGCACCCTGCGCCGCTGATTCCGTGGCCGGCTGGCCGAATGGGCCAACTCTTGCTAGCCTTTACCGATTCGTTACTTATCGGTAGCGAAACCCGAACAAGCCCGAGTATCTCGTTTGCTGGACCAGCGGTGATTCACGGCAGAGGACCGACCTGGTGACACGGCAACAGAGAGGCACCCTGAAAAGGGCGACCTCGAAGGTGACCGCAATAAGTGCCCTTTTCGGTGTCGCGGCGCTCATCGTGTCGACTTCACTGCCCGCCGCCGTCGTCTACCACTCCGACTCGGCAGCCGCGCTCACCTCCCACAGCTCTACGGTGGATGAGTCAGCACCCACGCAGAGTTTCGTCGCCGGCACCGAGGCGGCACTGGCCACGCCCACCGCCGCTGGCAGGGATGGCTACTCTGTCACCCTTCCGCCGCCTCCCCCGCCGGTGCGTCAGACGAAACTGGCGAGCTTCACGCCCCAGGGAAGCCTGCTGTACACGCCGAATCCCAACGGCACGATCCGATGGCCATTTCCTCGCTATGTACCGATCGTCAGCGGCTTCGGACCGCGTCTTGTTCCCTGCGGAGGATGCTCCTCCTTCCACGAAGGAGTCGACTTTGTACCGGGAGCCGGTGCCCCGATCGGAGCAATCGCAGCCGGAGTCGTGACGATCGTCGGGCAGGACACCGGCGGCTACGCCGCCTACGGCACGAGGGTAGTGATCGAGCACGTGATCAATGGCCAGAGGGTAGAGAGCCTCTACGCGCACATGATCGCCGGATCCCCCACCGTCACGGTCGGCCAGACCGTCACGGTCGGCCAGATCCTCGGCCTAGTGGGAAACACTGGAGCCTCAAGCGGCGCTCATCTCCACCTGGGGATCTCGCTCGGGGGCACCTTCGTCGACCCCTACGCCTGGCTGATCGCTAACGCCAGCTAAAGAGCTCCGTCCGCCTCAGACATAGACGCCCACCAGGACGGGCTCCGGTTGGAGCACGACACCGTAGGCACTGAGTACTCGGGTCTGGATGTACCTAGCCAGCTCTGCGACCTGTGCCGCCGACGCATCCCCGGTATTCACGATCGCGAGGCTGTGCTTGCTCGAGACTGCCGCCCGTGAACCGGGAAGTCGAAAGCCCTTCATTACCCCGGAGTGATCGATCAGCCAAGCCGCGCTGAGCTTCACGCCCCCCGGCTCGGCGGCGCGAGTCGTGGGCAATCGGTCGGGGTCGTAGGAATCCAGATCGGTGATCGTGGGCGCTTCGGTCGCCGTGGACACGGTCTCGATCGGCCAGCGCGGAACATCCGCCGGGAGCGAGCGAGCGAACGCCGCGCTCACCACGGGGTTGGTGAAGAAGGATCCCGCGCTCACCGAATCCGGGTCCGCGGGATCGAGCACCATGCCCTTCGCACCGCGCAGGGCAAGCACCGCCGCGCGAACCTGTGCAACCGGCAGACGGTCACCGACGGTAACTCCGAGCGCGGTCGCGAGCTGGTCGTATTCGATCGGATCGCTCAGGCCACCGTCGTTCTGCGACAGTGCGACGTCGATGGAGACGACGATCCCCGCACGCCCGCCCTTGAGCGCGGAGCGTCGGTAGCCGAGCTCGAGCTCGGCCGCGGGCAGCCGCAGGAGCTCGCCGCTGAGATAGTCGAGAAACTCGATCGAGATGAGCGAAGAGGAGAGTTCCTGGCCATATGCGCCGATGTTCTGGATCGGGGCCGCTCCGCAGGAGCCGGGAATGCCCGCGAGTGCCTCCATGCCTGCCAAGCCCTGCTCGACGGTGAAGGCGACGAGATCGTCCCACGGCTCGCCTGCCTGCACGCGCAGCACGATATTCTCGCCGGCCAGCCGTTCGATACCGCGAGTGACGACGTGGATCACCGTGCCGGGCACACCCTCATCGGCCACGACGAGGTTCGACCCGCCGCCGAGAGCGATCCAGTCGTCACCGGCGGCCCAGACCGCGCGCACGGCCTCAATCAACTTTTCACGAGTTTGCGGCGCCAGAAATTCCGCTGCGGCACCGCCGACACGGATGGTCGTTAGCTCTCTCAGATCCATTGGTCAGGCCACGCTCACGCGCACCTGCGCCTTTCCGAGAACCGTCGAACCGGTGACGGTGACGGTGAGATCGATTCGAACGATGTCGCCGTCGAGCGCCCCAACCCTGGCGCTGACAGCAACCGCGGCACCGTCAGCAGCATCCACCGGAACCGGGCGGGTGAAGCGCACCTGATAGTCGAGCACCCTCCCCGGGTCGCCGATCCAGTCGACGACCGGCTGCACCGCGAACCCCATGGTGAGCATCCCGTGCGCGAGAACGCCCGGCAGTCCAACCGACGCGGCGACATCGTCGCGGTAGTGGATGGCGTTGAAATCCCCGGATGCCCCGGCATAGCGCACGAGGGAGTCACGGCTGAGGACGAATTCGGCTTCGGCGACGACCTGCCCGATCTCGAGGGACGCCGCGGTGATGCGGTTCATTCGTCGCCTCGAACCACGAGGGTGGAAGTGGCCGTGACGACGAGCACCCCATCCGCGCCCACGATCGACGACTCCGCTGTCACCATCGAGTGGCCGCCGAGCGACTTTATGCTCGCGACGGTCAGTGTGGCGGTGAGCTCATCGCCAGCGACGATCGGGCGCGTGAAGGCGAACCGCTGATCGCCGTGAACGACACGAGAGAAGTCGATTCCGGCATCCGGCTCCGCCAGCAGCTGGCGCAGGGTGAGTTCCTGCACCACCACGGGGAACGTCGGAGGCGCCACAAGATCGTCGTAACCGGCAGCGCGAGCGGATGCAACGTCGAACGAAAGGGGGTTCGTGGACAAGACGGCACGCGAGAACTCGCGAATCTTCTCCCGCCCGACGAGATAGGGCTCGGTCGGCGGAAACACCCGGCCGACAAGATCGGGGTTAACGGTCATTCGAATTCCTTCTGCACAGCGAAAGCCTAACGACGCTAGCCGTCAAACCGAAAAGTCCCGGCCACCACCAGTGGTGACCGGGACTTTCTCAGAGCTGTGGGCTTACTGGCAGCTGTCGCACTGCAGGTCGTCCATCGGGTCGACCGGTACTGCGTATCCGCCGATGAAACTGTTGTCATTGTCCATGGGAGCCTCCTGAAGACTAGTGATCGATTCTGCCGAAAATTTGGCACTCCGTCACCGGTTGTTCACAATCGGTGACGTCGTGGGTTCTCACTATATAACCGGAATGACACTCTTGTCATTCCACTACATCTAGTGTTTTCGGCGTGTCGCGGTTTTTTTCAGGATAGGTCACGCCACCGACGCTCTCACTGGGACCAGACCGAACTGATCACCCCCGAAAAACCCTTCGGCGCGCCCCAGTTGGCCGGGGTCCCGTTATCAGAATGAGACTTTTCCCTGGCTCTGGGTTAGCCTGATCGAATGACTTCTTACGTCGCGAAGCTCGGTGCCCTCGTGGCCGCAGGCGCTCTGATCGCGACCGTAGCCATCCCCGCCTACGCCGTTGCCGGCTCCGCGGCGGCGGTTACGAGCCGCCCGGCAACGGTGCAGGCTACTGCGGTCGTCTCCACGGCGGCGCTCATCGTCCCATCACGGGATGGCTACTCGGTAACCAAGCCCCCGCCCGTGGTCATCGTCGCCGCGGTCGGCGAGGCTCCCGTGGCCAACCACTACAGCGGTGTCACCGTCAATCCTCCGGCTCCCTCCTACAGCGGGGCAGCAATACTCCAGTACGCTGCCCAGTTCGTAGGCGTGGTGCCGTACGGCATCGGAAACAGCCCGGAAACCAGCTTCTCCTGCGACGGCTTCACCCAGTACGTGTTTGCCGGATTCGGCATCAGCCTGCCGCGCGGAGCCGACCACCAGGCTCGCCTCGGCGTGAGTATCAGCAAAGCGGATGCCGTGGCCGGTGACCTTGTCTACTGGCCGGGTCAGCACATCGGCATCTACGACGGCAGCGGCGGGATGTACAACTCCCCCCGGCCGGGCCGGTATGTGGAGCACGTGGGCAGCCTCTGGGGCTCGCCGCTGTTCATCCGCCTGACCGTCTGAGGTCGCCGGCCCCTCCCCGCGCTCTCGAAGGGTGACGAGGGACACGAACCTCCCCGAAATCGAGCTTCAGTCTTAGCCGGGTAGCCCGCTCGATCCACCCGAGGACGACCGAGCCGCTCTGACCAGGTAGTCACGGTGCATTTCGGTCTGCGCGAGCGCCGAGTACAACAGGAAGTCCACGAGCTTCCGCCACCCCGCCGACCAGGTGAGATGAGACGCGATCTCCCAGGTGCTCGCGTTCGGGGCATCGGCTAGCCCGGCAGCCACCTCGCGTGACCGTCGAAAGTGATGCTCCGCGGTTTCTACGGCGCGTGCAGCCACTCCGCGGAATCGATAACCGTGGCCCGGCAGAACCTCGTGATCGGGATATCTGCTCACCCGCTCGAGGCTGGTCACGTAGTCGGCAAGCGGGTTGGAGTCGCTGGGCGCGCCGAGCCCCAGGCCGGGATAGATCATCGGCAGAAGATGATCGCCGGTGAAGAGCACGGACCGCTCATCGTCGCGCAGGCAGACATGCCCCGAGGTATGCCCCGGCGTGAGCATCGCACGCAGGTCGAAGCCCGGGATGTCGACGCGCTCGCCGTCGATGAAGGTGCGGTCTGCGGCGGGCGGGGCAAAGTGCGAGGCCTGTGCGGTGATGCGTAGGATCTCATCCCGGCGATCGGTCGGAACGCCCCAGGATTCGAGCTGCGCCGCGACCGCTTCTGCGCCCCGGGCTACGTCGAATGGCGAGCCGACCGCGGCGGCCTCCGTCTCGTGCAACTGGAGGGGGGCTCCGGATGCCTCGCGCACACGTTCCGCGAGACCGATGTGATCGGGGTGGAGGTGCGTCGAGGTGATCGAGCGCACGTCGGCGGGCGTCGCGTCGAGGGTATCGAGGATGGCGGTGAGTCCGGCCCAGTTCTCTGGCGAATCCCAACCCGGATCGATCACGTGGAACGCGCCCTCGGAGTCCCTCAGCAGATAGAGCAGGGAATAGGGGAGGTAGCCGCCGGGCATCCGCTGGGCCAGCGCCCAGACGTCGTCGCGCACCCGTTCCGGCCCCGGGATCGCGCCGGAGCGTGACGCCTCGAACTGGGCGGGACTGGTGGGTTGCATGGGGCCCTCTCCGGCCGCGGAGACGATTGCCTCGCAAGAAACGATATGTGCGGAGCAGATTCCCCGGCTCCACGACGAGAATAGTGGGACACGTGATCATCCTCAGGAATCGAGCCCCATGTCTGCACTCACCCTGCCCCTGAAACTCGGCTACAAGGCATCCGCGGAGCAGTTCGCACCACGCGAGCTCGTGGAGATCGCCGTGGCGGCGGAAGCCCATGGCTTCGAGAGCGTCGCCGTGAGCGACCACTTCCAGCCGTGGCGCCACACCGGCGGGCACGCGCCGTTCTCGCTCGCCTGGATGGCTGCGGTAGGCGAGCGCACCTCCTCGATCCAGATCGGCACATCGGTGATGACACCGACGTTCCGCTACAACCCCGCCGTGCTCGCTCAGGCTTTCGCGACCCTCGGCTGCCTGTATCCGGGGCGCGTCATGATCGGAGTCGGCACCGGTGAGGCGCTGAACGAGGTTGCAACCGGCTTCCGCGGTGCCGGCGCGCAGGACTGGCCCGAATTCAAGGAACGCTATGCCCGGTTACGCGAGGCGGTCTCCCTCATGCGCGAGTTATGGAGCGGCGAGAGGGTCAACTTCGACGGCGAGTACTACTCGACGCACGACGCGAGCATCTACGATCGGCCCGAGGGGGGCATCCCCGTCTATATCGCCGCCGGCGGTCCGGTCGTGGCCGGGTACGCGGGGCGGGCGGGTGACGGCTTCATCTGCACCTCCGGCAAGGGCATGGATCTCTACACCGAGAAGCTGATTCCCGCGGTAGCGGCGGGGGCCGAAAAAGCGGGGCGGGATGTCGCCATCATCGACCACATGATCGAGATCAAGCTCTCCTATGATTCCGATCCGGACCTCGCGCTCGAGAACACTCGCTTTTGGGCCCCTCTTTCCCTCTCGGCAGAGCAGAAGCACGATCTCACCGACCCGATCGAAATGGAGAAGGCGGCGGATGCCCTGCCGATCGAGCAGGTTGCCACACGCTGGATCGTGGGCTCCGACCCCGACGAGACCACCGCGAAGATCGGCGAGTACATCGACGCCGGCTTCAACCATCTCGTCTTCCACGCGCCCGGTCACGATCAGGCGCGGTTCCTCGAGTCCTTCGAGCGTGATCTCGCGCCACGGTTGCGTGCCCGGGGGTGAGCACGCACGCCTGAGTTCTGTCGGGTGTCACTTTCGCAGGCTCCCGAGTCCCTCGCAAATGTCAAGTTGCCACCCGAGGGACCTCCGGCTGAGGAGCTCGACCGCCTGGCCGAACAGGCCGGTCCGGATGGCGTCAGCCGGGAAGTCATGCCCGGTGAGAGGGATGCCGCGGAGCAGATGCCTCGCCGACAGCCATCTCGCCGACAGCCATCTCGACCACCTCGGCCTCGTGCGACAGCGGGTGCGTGCGCTCGAGCTTTGCGCCCTCAACGTCGACATCGGGGATGATGCGGTCGAGCCACTTTGGTAGCCACCAGGCCGCGTTACCCAGCAGGTGCATCGCGGCCGGGATGAGCAGCATACGCACGATGAAGGCATCGAGGAGCACGCCGAAGGCCAGTCCGAAGCCGATCGGGCGAATCGTCGAGGACTCGGAGAAGATGAATCCGGAGAAGACCGAGATCATGATGATTGCGGCCGCAGTGACGACCGACCGGCCGGCATACAGACCACGTTGCACCGCGATCTTCGCCGGGGCCCCGTGGACGTAGGCCTCTCGCATTCCGGAGACCAGGAAGAGCTGATAGTCCATTGCGAGTCCGAACAGAACCCCGACCTCGATCACGGGAAGGAAGCTCAGGATGGGCGCCGGATCATGTACACCGAACACGCTGCCGAGCCATCCGAACTGGTAGATCGCGGTGAGCCCACCGAAGGTCGCCAGAAGCGAAAGCACGAAGCCTGCCGTGGCGGTGATCGGCACCAGGATCGAGCGGAACACCAGAATGAGAATGAGGAGCGACAGCCCGACAACGACGATGAGGTAGATCGGGAGCGCTGCGGACAGTTTCTCGGACACGTCGATGTTGGCGCTCGCGTTGCCGGCAACACCGAGCGTGATCTTGCCGGAATCCGACGAGATCGGCGAGAGATCGCGAAGGTCGTGCACAAGGGACTCGGTCGATACGCTCGAGGGGCCACCCAGCGGGATCACCTGGAAGGCGACAACCGTGCCATCCGTTGACGCGCCGATCGGAGCCACCGCCGCGACCATGCCAACGGAGGTGATCTTCGTGCCGATCGCGATCTCCTGGCGCTGCAGATCGTCGCCTTTTGCTGCAGCCGGCAGGTCGGCAACGACGAGAAGCGGGCTGTTCTGGCCGGCCCCGAACTTGGTTTCGAGGGTCTTGTAGGCCTTGTATTGGCTTGAAGAGGTCGCCTCCGATGATCCGACCGGCAGCCCGAGACGCATATTCATTGCAGGAAGGGCGATGACCCCGAGAACCGCGACTCCCACGATCAGGGTGACGATCGCCCGCCAGGTCTTCATCGGTGTGTTCGGCACTCGCTTCGCGCTCGCGTGTCCGATGGCCAGGCGTTCCTTCTTGCGCAGGATCTTCAGCCCGACAAGGGACAGCATCGCCGGGGTGAGGGTGATCGCCACCAGAATTGCCACCCCGACGGCGGCTGCCCCGACGGTTCCCATGAGTCCGAGGAACGGGATGCCGGTGATGTTGAGCGCGAGCAGCGCGACGATCACCGTCGTGCCCGCGAACACGACGGCGTTACCGGAGGTGCCGTTGGCCAGCCCGATCGACTCGTGCAGCGGCATCCCCCGTTTCAACTGCGTACGGTGCCGATTGAGAATGAACAGCGAGTAGTCGATTCCGACTGCGAGTCCGAGCATCACCCCGAGCACGACCGTGACCGAGTTGAACTCCACGATTCCAGAAAACGCCATCGCGCCCAAGACCGCAGCGCCGAGGCCAACAACCGCGCCGACCAGCGGGAGGGCTGCCCCGATGACAGTGCCGAGCATCACCAGGAGCACGATTGCCGCGACGATAACTCCCACGATCTCACCCACACCGAGGACGCTCGGAACTCCCTGGGCGATGTCCTGCGAGACGTACACCTTCACCCCATCGACACCGGCATCAGCCTGTGCCACGACCGCGCTCTTCAGCGTGGGTGACACCAGGTTGGTGGATTTGGTGAACTGGATGGTTGCGACGGCGCTGCTGGCATCCTTCGAGACGAATCGGATGTTTGACGAGAGGTCGAGAAGCTGGGAACCGAGCTCGAGCTTGGTGTTCTGCTCGTTGAGCGTCTTCGCGTTGGCATCAATGGTCTGCTGGTTCGCGGTAATGGCCGCCTGCTGGGCGGTGATCCCCGCCTGCTGCGCATCGAATTTCCCTTGGGCGGCGGCGAGCTGGCCGGCGGCCGTCGCGGCGGCCTTCGCTGCGTCGAGTTGCTGCTGCCCCTGCTCCAGTTGCGCCTGGCCAGCCGTCAGCTGGGCCTGGGCGGCTGCGAGCTGTTCCTTTCCGGCGGCAATCTTCGCCCGGCCGTCGGTAACCTGCTGCCGCTTGCTGTCCAGTTCCGCCTGGGTGGTGAACGGGTCGTTCGCCCTCTTCACGCCATCCATGTCGGCGATATCCGCGAGCATTTTCTGCACGTCCGCCTTCTGCGTGTCCGTGAAGGAAGAGCCGGAGGTCGTCTCGAGTACCAGGCTGCCACTGCCACCGCTCACCTGGGGGAACTTCGCGGCCAGTTCATCCTGAACTCTGGCGGTGGCCGTGCCCGGAATACTGATCGACGGGGATGGAACGCCCGCGAACAGGGCATACCCAACTCCCGCGAGTGCAATGATCAGCACCCAACTGACGATGACGGTCCAGTGGCGTCGTGCAGAGAATCGTCCGAGGCGATAGAGGAGGCTGGCCATGTCGAAACCTCGTTCCTTTCAGTGGTACATGCGGTGTGCGTATGAGTGCAGAGCGGTGCGTGCAGGGTGGTGCGTGCTGATGGGCCCCGTGGTTTTCAGGCCCTGGGCAAGTACCCGGATCGGAGCGTGTCGGTGAGGCGCGCCAGGAGGCGATCCCAGTCCGCTCGGGTGACGTCGTCGGTTCGGCCGCCTGATTGCCCGAGCCAGCGCTTCGAAATGACGAAGACACCGTTCATCAATGAGCCGACGAGAACCTCGGTGTCGAGCGTGTCTGCCTCGGGGTAGCGGCGCGCGACCTCGTGCAGAAGTCGTTCGGCGGCGCGAGTGAAGGTCTCATCGGTGAGTGCACGGCCCCGGGCGTCATCGCCATCCGGGTCACCGAGAATCTTCGCAAGCGAAGCGATCACCGAGGGCAGATCCACGTGCTGCAACATCTCGGCAAGCTCGGTGAACATCGAGGCACGACTGCCATCCCCAACCGGACTGGCGGCGACGGCAGCGATGAATTCGTCGATGATCACCTCGAGGGCATCGGCAGAGAGGGCAAGGAGTACTTCGTCAATGGACGCGAAGTGATTGAATACCGTGCGCCGCGCAACATCGGCCCGCTCAGCGAGCTCCTCGACATTGAACCTCGGGCCGCCGCGCTCCTCCACGAGATCGTGCGCCGCCGCCAGGATCGCCGCGCGATGACGCTCTTTAAGGGCGGCTCGCCGATCGGGTGCGGTTGACATCGCCATGTAGATCACACTAAGTGCAACGATGCACTCAGTGCAGCTTTTACATCGGATCTTCAGTAATCAAGCGAAGAAATGCTGCCCGTCCGCGATCCGACCGGCCAATCGGGGAGAAGTGGATCTGATGCCCTGAATCCACTTGGCGGCAAATGCGCCAGACTCCAGCGAATTCCTCGGTATCGACTGGAGTTCGATCGCGATTGTCTGTGTTGATGCCCCGGTGGTTACCGTCGTAGTCGTCACGTTCTACTCCGGGGGACTGCGAAAGTTGACCTGTGAAAGAGGGAACGAGTGCGCAGTCGAAGTAGCGTCTCGACAAACCACGCTGACCAGCATTTCGTAGCGAGGGCGGGACTCGAACCCGCGACACCACGATA
>JBKJLH010000078.1:0-7640 GCA_046597035.1 Lacisediminihabitans sp. | reverse complement strand
GCCCAGTACGGCATCCGCGAGGCCCAGCTCAAGATCCAGTTCGAGGAGGCACGGCGTGCCGCAGGCCTGACCGGTGAGAACCTGGTCGAGCAACTAGAAATGCGTCTCGACGCCCTCATCGTGCGCGCGGCCATCGCGCGCACTACGGCGCAGGCGCGCCAGATGATCGTGCACCGCCACATTCTCGTCGACGGCCAGCGCGTCGACCGCCCGTCCTTCCGCGTCAAGCCAGGGCAGCTCATCCACGTGCACGCCAAGAGCGAAGGCATGGAGCCGTTCCAGGTCGCCGCGGCCGGCGGACACGTTGACGTGCTTCCGAAGACGCCGCCGTATATCGAGGTCGAGATCGACAAGCTTCAGGCTCGCCTCGTGAGGCGCCCGAAGCGAGCCGAGGTCCCCGTGACCTGTGAAGTGCAACTCGTCGTGGAATACTACGCGGCTCGCTAGTCTCGACTCCGGGTCTCGATCTGGCCGCGAGAGCGGCCTACTCGGCCACCGGTACTGTAGGAGCGGATCATCCTCGGATGATCCGCTCCTTCCCGTTAACCAACTGATTGGTGCATCTCATGAGCGGTGGCGATATTGCCGGACTGATCGCGGCGGGTGTCTTCGCGGTGCTCGTCGGATTGCTCGCAGTCCCGTTGATCAAACTCGGGCGCGTGTTCGATGAGGCGGGCATGGCCATCCGCGAGCTGGGAACGAACGTCACGCCCCTGCTCGAAGAAGCAACCACGACGATCTCCGAGACCAACAAGCAGCTTGCGCGGGTCGACACCATCACCAGGGGCGTCGCGGAGGCGACCGGCAACGTGACCTCGCTCATCGCACTCACTGCGGCCACCGTGGGTGGGCCACTCATCAAACTCGCTGGTTTCTCCGCCGCGGTCAAGGTCGCCATCGGTACCCTGAAGCCGAAAAAGCGACCCAACTAAGCTGAATAGTGCCCAGCGTCGAACTACCCCTCGCTTCACTCCATCCGTCACCACTGTAGGGATTGCCCATGAAGAACATCCTCTGGCTCATCGTCGGCGTGGGACTGGGATTTTTTGCCGCCCACCAGATCAATAGGACCCCCGAGGGCAAGCGTTTCTTCGAAGACGTAGACAGTCGTGCCCACGAATTCTCCAGCGCCGTCGTCGATGGGTACAAAGAACGCGAAGCAGAGCTTCGAGCCGCGGTAGCGGGTGCCGAAGACGCGCTGTCCGACGTCACCGCACACTGATCACGATCCACTATTTCATCCTCGGCGAACCGGACCGGTGCGCCCTGACTTCAGGACACCATGCAAACCGCTGACATCCGGGGCCGCTGGCTCGCTTTCTTCGCCGAGCGCGGGCACACCGTAGTTCCTTCCGCTTCCCTCGTGAGCGACGATCCCACGCTGTTGTTCACGGTGGCCGGAATGGTGCCGTTCGTGCCGTATCTCACCGGACTCGTGCCGGCGCCGTATCCGCGCGCCACCAGCGTGCAGAAGTGCATTCGCACTCTCGATATCGAAGAGGTCGGCAAGACGCCACGGCACGGCACCTTCTTCCAGATGAATGGCAACTTCTCCTTCGGCGACTATTTCAAGGGGGAGGCGATCACCTACGCCTGGGATCTCCTCACCAATTCCGAAGCAGACGGCGGCTACGGCTTCCTGGAGAAGGACCTCTGGGTGACGGTCTACAAAGACGATGACGAGGCCTTCGACTTGTGGCGGAAGATCGCAGGCCTACCCGAAGAACGGATCCAGCGCCTCGACATGGACACGAACTACTGGTCGACGGGCCAGCCGGGGCCAGCCGGACCCTGCTCGGAGATCTTCTTCGATCGTGGACCCGGTTACGGTGCCGACGGCGGACCGGCAACAGACGACGACCGATACGTCGAGATCTGGAACCTCGTCTTCATGCAGTACCTGCGGGGCCCTGGCTCGGGAAAGGACTTCGAGATACTGGGCGACCTGCCCAAGAAGAATATCGACACCGGGATGGGTCTCGAGCGCGTCGCGTTCCTCAAGCAGGGCGTCGAGAACATGTACGAGATCGACCAGGTTCGGCCGGTACTCGACCTGGCGGCAGCACTCTCCGGTCGTCGCTATGGAGCGGTTCATGATGATGATGTGCGCATGCGCATCGTTGCAGATCACGTGCGTTCTGCGCTCATGCTCATGTCTGACGGCATTACGCCCTCGAATGAAGGGCGCGGCTACATCCTGCGTCGCCTGATGCGCCGCACCGTGCGGTCGATGCGTCTGCTCGGTGTGGATGCCCCCACCTTCACGGAACTCTTCGCCGCGTCGCGGGATGCCATGAAAGCGGCGTACCCGGAGGTCGAGACCGACTATGACCGCATCCGCAATCTTGCGACGGCGGAGGAGGAGACCTTCCTTCGAACGCTGGCCAGCGGCACGAGCATTCTCGATCTCGCCGTAACCAGGACGCAGGGCGCGGGATCGAAGCAACTCGCCGGTGACACGGCGTTCCTGCTGCACGACACCTTCGGATTCCCGATCGACCTCACGCTCGAGATGGCGGGGGAGGCCGGTCTCAGCGTCGACCGACAGGCGTTCGATACCTTGATGCTCGAACAGCGGACCATGGCGAAGGCGGATGCCAAGGCCAAGAAGACCCTGCTGGCGGACCTTTCGGTTTACAGCGCGTTCCGCGCGAAGGGGGAGACCCTTTTCACCGGCTACGACCACCTCGACACCGACACCACCATCCTCGGCCTCATCGTCGGCGGTATGTCGGTGACGAAAGCCGTCGCCGGTGACATCGCCGAGGTCATCCTCGCCGAGACTTCCCTGTACGCCGAGTCGGGCGGCCAGGAAGCGGATGCCGGAAGCATCGTCGGCACCGGTTTCGATCTCGAAGTGCTCGATGTCCAGCGCCCGGTCAAGGGACTGGTAAGTCACCGTGTACAGGTTCGCAGCGGCGAAGTCGGTGTCGGGGAGGCGGCCACCAGCGTCGTCGATCGGGACTACCGCCGCGGAGCGACTCAGGCGCATTCAGCGACCCACCTGATCCACGCCGCCCTTCGCGAGGTGCTCGGCCCTGGGGCGCATCAGGCCGGTTCCGATAACCGCGCGGGCTACATGCGGCTGGACTTCAACTGGAGCACACCGCTCTCGCGCGAGACACGGAGCGAAATCGAGGACATCGCAAACGATGCTGTTCGTCAGAACCTCGAGGTGACGACGCGCATTTTGCCACTCGACGAGGCCCGTGCCCTCGGCGCGATGGCGCTATTCGGTGAGAAGTACGGCGAGGAGGTGCGCGTCGTCGAGATCGGCGGACCGTGGTCCCTCGAGTTATGTGCCGGCACCCACGTCAGCCGAAGTTCAGAGATCGGACTGATCAATGTGATCAGCGAGGCCTCCATCGGATCGAGCAATCGCCGCATCGAGTCCCTGGTCGGGCGAGAAGCGTTCCGAGACCTCGCGACCGAACGTGCAATTGTCAACGAGTTGACGTCCACTCTCAAGACCCCGCGCGACCAGGTATCCACTCGTATTTCAGAGCTTCTCGCCAGCCTGAAGAGCGCGGAGAAGCGCATCACCGAGTTTGAGCAGGCCGCGCTCACCGAGCGTGTTCCCGCGCTTCTTAGCGGAGCAGTGCCGCGCGATTCGATCACCGGCATCATTTCAAATGTCGGTGCACTGTCATCGTCCGACGATCTCCGCCTGCTGGTCACCACAGTGCGAAGCCGCTTCGGTACCGGCGCCCTCGTCGTCGCGTTAGCGGCGGACATCGGAGGCAAGCCTGCGGTCATCGTCGCGACCAACGATGCCGCCCGTGCATTCGGGGCAAAGGCCGGTGCGCTGGCCAAGACGGCCGCGGGCATCCTCGGTGGAGGGGGCGGCGGTAAGGATGATCTCGCCCAGGGCGGCGGCTCTGAACTCGCCGCGATTCCAGCGGCTCTCGAGGCCATCGCGGCCGGACTCCCGAGGTAGCGGTGCGATCGGGTGTGCGCCTTGGCATCGATGTGGGGAAGGTGCGCATCGGGGTCGCCTCAAGCGACCCGCATGGCATGCTCGCGGTCCCGGTGAGCACGGTATCCCGCGGTGATGGCGACATCGCCGCGATCCTGATGGAAGCCCAGGAACGTTCGGTGATGGAAATCGTGATCGGGCTGCCCCTCGCGCTCTCCGGGGGAGATTCGGCATCGACCCGGGATGCTCGCGACTTCGCCCTGCGTGTGGCAGAAGCCGGTGACATCCCGGTGCGAATGGTAGATGAACGACTCTCGACCGTGTCGGCAACCCGTGCGCTCCAGGCATCCGGCCGCAACTCTCGCCAGTCGCGGCCCGTGATCGACCAGGTGGCCGCCGTGATAATTTTGCAACATGCCCTCGACGCCGAGCGCACCGGCGGACATCTGCCGGGAGCGGTCGTCGTCCCGCACGAAGGACGATAACAGTGGCTGATGAGCCGAGCTGGGACGATATCTTCTCGTCACAACCGCCGCCCACCGGCGGCGAAACGCCGCCGAATGCTGTCGGCCCCGCACCGCGCAGCCGCCGCGAGGCCCGTGAGCAGCCACCCGCCCGCCGCGCCGGCCGAGACGGTGCGACGCGCCGTGAGCGCTCTGCGGGAAAGAAGAGATCGGAGCGCGTCGATCAATACGGCCTTCCACCGCGCAAGAAGCCCCGTCGAAGCCTCTCCTGGCTCTGGGTGCTTCTGTCCATCGTGGTGGTGCTCGGGGTCGTGTCAACCGCGGCGTGGATCAACTTCGGGCCCCAGATCCAGAAAGTGCTCGGAATCGAGCCGCCGACCGACTACACCGGAGGAGGAACGGGCAAGGTGGTGGTGACCATCGAGAATAAACAGATCGGTTCAGATGTCGCCAAGACCCTCGCCGCACTGGGTGTGACGAAGACGTCGACGGCCTTCTACAAGCTCCTGCTTCTGCAGCAACCTCCCGTGACATTCCAACCGGGCAGCTACCAGCTGAAGAGTCATATGAGTGCGAAGGCGGCGCTGGCCGCCCTCCTCGATAAGGGCAACAAGGTCTCCACGCGCGTGTCGTTTCCCGAGGGAATCACGGTCAAAGGCGTGATCGAAAAGCTCGCGCACCTCAGCGAGAGCACCGGTGTCAGTCAGGCGCAGCTCGAGGCAGCGGCAGCAGATTACAAGTCCTTCGGTCTTCCCGCCGAGGCTCCGAGCCTCGAGGGCTACCTCTTTCCGGCGACCTACACCCTCGAGCCAGGCCAGTCGGCGCACCAGATCCTTCAGAGCTTCGTGACCGAGATGTTCACGCGACTGGATGCGGCGAACGTCGCTCCGGCGGATCGTCACCATGTGCTTACTCTCGCTGCCCTCACCCAGAAGGAGGGTGGACCCGTCGCGGACTTCCCCAAGGTGGCGAGGGTCTGGGATAACCGCATCGCGAAGGGCCAGAACCTGCAGTCCGATGCCACGGTGGCCTACGGCGCCGGTTCAACGAATATCAACACGACGGCGGCCCAGCGCGCCGACAAAAGCAACCGATACAACACCTACGCAAATCCTGGGTTGCCCATCGGACCGATCTCGAACCCGGGTGAGCAAGCGATCGACGCGACCCTGCATCCCACCGATGGAACCTGGCTCTATTTCGTGGTGGTGAACTGCTCCACCGGCGAGACCGCGTTCTCGGATACCTTCGCGCAACACCAGGCGGCGAATGCGCAGCTCGGTGCGTGGCTGAAGGCGAACCCGGGCGGGTGTAATTGACGAGACTCGCCGTGCTCGGGTCGCCGATCGCCCACTCGCAATCCCCGGCGCTTCACCGCGCCGCCTACGAGGTGCTCGGACTCGACTGGCACTACGAGGCAATCGAGATGGACTCCACCGGGCTGCGGGAGTTCGTCAAATCGCGGGGACCGGAATGGCGCGGGTTGTCACTCACCATGCCGCTCAAACACGACGTGATGCCGCTCCTCGCGGGAGTCGACGCCCTCGCTGAACTCACCGGGGCAGCCAACACGGTGCTCTTTACGGAGGGAGCCCACGGCCGGACCCTCCAGGGATTCAATACGGATGTCGTCGGTATCGTCGAAGCCTTCCGCGATGCCGGTGTCGAGCGCGTCACCAGCGTGCGGATGCTGGGAGCGGGCGCGACCGCGGCATCCGCCCTTGTTGCCGTCGCCCGGTTGGGAGCCCGTCACGTCGAGGTCTCCGCGCGATCGGCGAACAAGCTCACGGCACTTTTCGCCCTCGGTGACCGCCTCGGTATCGATGTGCACCCGTCGCGCACGGAGGGTCTCGATGACGGCATCCCGCCGGAAGCGGTGATCAGCACGCTGCCGGGAGGCGCGGATCACCCCTATCGTTTCGACTCCTCCATTCGGGCATCGTCGGTGCTCTTCGACGTGGCCTACGACCCCTGGCCCTCTCCTCTCGCCGTGGAGTGGCTCGAGGCGGGCGGGCGGGTGATCCCGGGCATCGAGATGCTCGTGAATCAGGCACTCCTGCAGGTGCGCATTTTCGTCGGAGGCAGCGCCGATCGCATCCTCCCGCACGAAGACTTGGTGCTCGCGGCGATGCGGGAGTCCGTCGGACTCTGACCGAGGTGCAGCCGGTCCTGTGGGAGGATTCTCTTATGCTTCGATGGTTGACCGCAGGGGAATCGCACGGTCCCGAACTGATCGCTGTTCTCGAGGGTCTTCCAGCGGGGGTCCCGGTCTCGATCGCGGCAATCCAGGAAGACCTGCACCGCCGCACGCTCGGTTACGGCCGTGGTGCACGCCAGAAGTTCGAGCAGGATGCACTCACCATCAGTGGCGGCATCCGCTTCGGGCAATCGATGGGGAGCCCGGTCGCTTTGCGGATCGGCAACACCGAATGGCCGCGCTGGGTGGAGGTGATGAGCGCGGAGCCGGTGGATCTCGACTCGCTCCCGAAGGGGCGCGGAGCACCGCTCACCCGCCCCCGGCCCGGCCACGCCGACCTCGTCGGCATGCAGAAGTACGGTTTCGATGAGTCCCGCAACGTGCTTGAGCGCGCGAGTGCCCGCGAGACCGCAGCCCGGGTCGCGCTCGGAGCCGTTGCCCGATCATTCCTCGGCGAACTGGGAATCCGGCTCGTATCGCACACCCTCTCCATCGGCGCGGCGCGGGTACCGGAGAATTCCGCACTTCCCGGCATCGGCGATGTCCCGGCTCTTGACGCCGATCCGCTTCGGTGTTTCGATTCGGCAACCTCGGCACTCATGGTCGCGGAGGTCGACGCCGCCCACGAGGATGGCGACACGCTCGGCGGCGTCGTCGAAGTGCTCGCCTACGGACTTCCCCCCGGTCTCGGGTCCTATACCCACTGGGATCGACGGCTGGATTCGCAGCTCGCCGCCGCGCTGATGGGTATCCAGGCCATCAAGGGCGTCGAGCTCGGCGACGGGTTTCTCACCGCCACCCGGCGCGGGTCGGAAGCCCATGACGAACTGTTCCAGACGGCCGAGGGGATTGCCCGCTCCAGCGATCGTGCCGGTGGCACCGAGGGCGGGATGAGCACGGGAACGGTGCTGCGCGTCCGGGCAGCGATGAAGCCGATCTCGACGGTTCCGCACGCCCTCCGCACCGTCGACGTCGCCACCTCTGCCGCGGGAGAAGCGCATCATCAACGTTCGGATGTCTGTGCGGTGCCCGCAGCCGGCGTCATCGCGGAGGCGATGGTCGC
>JBKJLH010000198.1:0-25120 GCA_046597035.1 Lacisediminihabitans sp. | reverse complement strand
TGCCTCGATGCTCTACCTCGACTACTCGCGGGAAGCGGATGACTGGCTGCCCAACGTCAACGGCGGGCGGGAGAACCTCGAGGCGATCAGCTTCCTGCAGGAGGTGAACGCCACCGCTTACAAGCGCAACCCCGGCATCGTGATGATCGCCGAGGAGTCGACCGCCTGGCCGGGAGTCACCAAGCCGACCGGCGGTTCCGGCCTCGGCTTCGGCTTGAAGTGGAACATGGGCTGGATGCACGACAGCCTCTCGTACATGGCGGAGGACCCCATGTACCGCTCTTACCACCACAACGAGATCACTTTCAGCATGGTCTACGCCTTCACCGAGAGCTTCCTGCTGCCGATCAGCCATGACGAGGTCGTACACGGCAAGGGCTCGCTGCTGCAGAAGATGCCCGGCGACCAGTGGCAGAAGCTCGCCAATTTGCGAGCCTATCTGGCATTCATGTGGTCCCATCCGGGCAAGCAGCTGCTGTTCATGGGGTCGGAATTCGGGCAGCCGTCGGAGTGGAGCGAAGAACGCGGTCTCGATTGGTGGATTCTCGACCAGCCGGTCCACCGCGGACTGCTCACGATGGTGAGCCAGATGAACCGGGTGTATCGGGACCAGCCGGCGCTGTGGTCGCGGGATAACGATCCGGGCGGGTTCGAGTGGATCGATGCCGGGGATTCCGAGCACACCGCGGTCTCTTTCCTCCGCTGGGACAATCATGGCAATCCCATCGCTGTTCTGATGAACTTCGGGGGTAACACGGTCGGGCCCTATCGCGTCGGACTGCCGTTCGCGGGCACGTGGGATGAGATTTTGAACACGGATGCCTCGGAGTATGGCGGCTCAGGAGTCGGCAACTTTGGCGCGGTGGAGGCCACGGACACCCCGTGGGCCGGTCGTCCGGCCTCGGCAGAATTGACTCTCCCGCCGCTCGCGGGCCTGTGGCTCAAGCTGAGACGGTAGCCCTGGTGAGAGCTGGTGTAGGCCAGAAAACGCCGTGAAGGGTCAGCTCTACATGTTCGTTTGCGACGAATGCGTGGGAAGTTGACACCTGAGCGACCTCAGCGGTCTGGTGGAATTCTCGTAAACCGGGTCTGCTGAGCCGAGCTAGTACAGGAGCCCCGTCAGTCGCCGGCGCGCGGCCACGACCCGCGCGTCCTCGAGTCCGGTTATCTCGAAGTAGTCGAGCAGCCGGGCTCGAACCCGGTCTTTGCCCGGCTGGTCACATGTGGGGAAGAGCTCGAGCAGGCGACCGAAGGCATCGTCGAGGTGTCCCCCGGAGACGTCGAGGTCGGCCACTGCGAGCTGGGCGTCGATGTCCGTGGGCGCGGCGGCGGCAGCATCCCGGATCTCCTCGGCGGATGCCACGCCGAGACGAGCCAGCAGCGAGACCTGAGCGAGTCCGGCCACGGCGAACTGGTCGCGCGGATCCTGCGCGATCGCCGTCGTGTACTCGCGGATTGCCGTCTCGAAGTCGCCCGCGGCGATGGCGTCGTACGCCTCCTGGTGATGCGGGGGCAGTGGCTCGTCCACGGGCTCGGCAGGCTCGGCTCCCGGCTCTGTCGGCGTTACCGTGCCGATGACCTTCTGCTGTGCGGCCAGGGTGAGCACCTGGTCGAGCACCTGCCTCACATCCGCCTCGGGCAGGTCACCCTCGTAGAGCGCGATCGGTCGCCCGCCGACTACCGCGGCGACGGTCGGAGCTGCGGCCGCGTGGAAGGCCTCGGTGAGCTGGGGGTTGGCGGTGGCATCCACCGTCGCGAGCACTATTCGACCCGCGTAGCTGGTGACGACACGGATGAGTGTGGCTGAAGGCTCCCCGACGTAGAGCTCAACGACAACGGGCACAGTCTGCGACAGATCGAGGATACCGGTGAACGACGCGTCGGATGACTCAACCACAAGGGACGGCACCGATGTCCCAGCTGGTGCAGCACCGGCTGGCCCCGCGGGCGGGCGCACAAGCGACGACAGGTCGACGGCTCCGCGCAGGTTCGCGCGGCTGGCGGGGGGAATTGAGGTCATGGGAGCTCCTTAGCCGAGGTGAGACCGGTTGCGAATCCGAGCAGAGAGATCTTTTGTTTGCTCGTGGATGCTGGCACATAAAACAAGAGCTGGTCACCGTAGACGGCGACAGTGCCCTTGGTGGAGCCGGTGACGCCGGAGAGCGACTTCACCTGTCCCTCCGTGTTGACAGCGGCACCAGCTTCGGTGGGGGTCACTGTCACGGTCTCGGTGAGGTAGACCGCAACGATCGCGCCGGAGTCATTGCTGCCGAGGGCAATGCTGTCGTAGGGGCCCACCGCATTGACGAATTCCAACTTGGCGTTGGCCGGCAAGGCCGCTTGCTGCGACTTGCGGTACTCGAGGCCGATCAGCCCGATCAGCTTGTCGTCGGCGGTATCGAAATACTTCGTGGATTCGCTTGCTGGTCCCTTTGCAAGGATGTCGCCGTAGGCCAGCGCGATCTTCGACGGCGCCAGTTCCAGCAACGGGACATCCGGAGAGAGGCGTGGCGCCCCCACCTCCTTTGCCGCGAGCTTCGGTAACACCACGCCTGCTTCCAGCGCCGTCGCGTACTCCACCTTGTAGTCCGACCGGGACGTCTTCTGCTCGAGCATGAGACCCACCGGCGGCACCTTCTTATCGGTCGGATTCACCACCACGGTGAAGACTACCCGTGGCCACTTATCGGCCTTCTGGAGCTGCTGCGGAAGGATGACCGTCGCATTGCTGGCCGGGATGGCGGCAAGCGCGGCCTGGGTGTCATCCACCTTACGGATCGCATAGTTCGCCGCGCGCAGGTCGAGCGCGGGTCCGTCGAAGCGGGTCTTTGCGAGTTCGACATTCTTATCGGCATCCGCCTTGGCGGCGACCGCCGAGATTCGCGCGATGATCACCCTCAGTTGCGGCACGGTCACGGCCGGTGGCCGGGGATCGGCAACGGCAGCCGTCGCGGATGCGGTCGGGGTGGGGGTCCCCGAGGCCGCACCGGCGGTGAAGTCCGGCCACGAATCGGGCGAACATCCGCTGAGGCTCAGGCCGGCGATCAGAAGCACGGGGACGATCGCGACCATCCGTCGGCGAGTGGAACGCCGTCCTCCGGTCGAAGCGACGGCCTTCGGCTTGCGCGGACGATAGCTGCGCTGACGGGGCACCTTGGGCATCTTGGGAGTCTTCCGACGGGGTCCGCGGGAACGCCGAAGGTGCGCGAGTCCCCAGAGATAGAGCGCAAGACCGACAATGAGAAGCACGATCCCACCAACGATCAATGGGCCCGACCAGGGGGTGCGGTTGTCGAGCGGCCAGCGGATCGAGAGATCACTCGGCGCAGCACTCGTTCCGTCTGAGACGATAATGACGGATATCCCGTCGGGTACGTTCACAGTGAAGTCGAGACTGCTGGTCTCGCTGAATTCATTCAGCCACAGATCAGAACCCTTCGGATTCGGCACCTCCGACGCTTTTCCCTCGATGAGCTGTGAGGTGAGGCGCGAATTGTCCCGATTGAAGCCGACCCTGTTGTAACTGGTATCGCCCACCCAGGCCAGAACGTCTTCGGTACGGCCGTAGGCCGCGAAGATCTTCTTCGCACCGCTGATCCGGATCTCCTGGCGCCCGGGAAGGGACTTCAGCGTGGCCGAACTGACGATAGTGACGGGAGCCTTCGTGGTGAACGTCTTCGATGCGGTGATGTTGTTGGCTTCGGCGAGCACGGTGCGTTGGGCGATACCGAAGGCGATGAGCCCAAAGGCGATGACGAAACTGATGGTGGCGGCGATGAAACGCACGGTGGTTACTCCTCTCGGGTTGCCATGAGCGTCCGGCGATCGGCACCCCGCGCGACACCGCTGCCCCCAACGTGGAAACGGTGGAATGCGGCAGCGGGTGACGCCATGGGGCCCGAGGACTGACAGGGAAGTCATCATTGGCAACAGGCAAAGACGCTCCAGACTAGCGTATCGACCCTGTGAGGCACTTCACGATCACCCGCGAGACCGGGGTTTTCGGTGACGCCCGGTCTCCACATCACCCCGTGGCATCCGCCTGATCTCAGGCTAAACTCGGATGGTTCTGGCTATGTCCCTGCACGTGCCCGGGCGAATTGACTCACGAGGAGACAGCGTGGCCACTGATGACGAGACCTTCACCACGGCGATGCGCGGCTACAACCGCGACGAGGTGGACACGGCGATCCAGGATCTTCGTCGTGAGCTGATCAAGGCAAACAGTGATAAGGCCGAAGCCGCCAAAGAGCTGAAGCGGCTTCACGCCACTGTCGACGATCTCCAGGCGGAGATCGAGGAGACAGGCAGCCCGACCTACAGCGGTCTTGGTACCAAACTCGAGAACACCCTACGCGTGGCCGAGGAGCAGTCGACCCGGCTCATCAGCCAGGCCGATATCGATGCCGAGAAGCTGCGGAGTGGGGTGCAGGCCGAGGTCACCAAGCTGCGCACTGACGCAATGGAGAGTGCCGACAAAAGCGTCGCGGATGCGCATGCCACAGTCGTGCGCATCCTCGACTCTGCGAACTCCGAGGCGTCCGAGCTTCTCGAGCGCACCCGGGCCGAGGCCGAGGCGATCTCCCAGGATGCACTACGCGAAGCGGCCGCGATCCGCGGCGCGGTCGCCACCGAGGCCGCGGAAGCCCGCACCACCGCCAAGCGTGAAGCCGCTGCCGTGCGAGCCGAGGCCGAGCGCGAAGCTGCCGAGTTCAAGGCCGTCGCAACCCGCGAGATGAGCGAGGCCCGGGATGGCGCAGCTGCGCTCGCCCGGGAGACCGAGCTCGGCCGTGCCGAGTTCACCAGCGAGGCCGAGAAGCAATGGGGCGATCTTGCCCGCGACACCGAGCAGCAGCGCACCGACCTCGAGCGCGACACCGAAACAGCGCGCATCGAGCTGTCGCAGGCCACCGAGACCCAGCGCGCAGAGCTCGCCCGGGAGATCGACGAAGCCCGCTCTGCGTTCGAATTCGACAGTACCGAAAAGCGCAACACCCTCGAGAACGAAACAGCGGATGCCCACAACGCATTAGCTCGCCGTTCGGCTGAGACCCGCGCCGCACTCGAACAGGAGACCTCCGCCGCGCGAACCGCTCTCGAGCAGGAAACCGAGGCAGCACGGGTCGCGCTCGCCCAGGAAACCGAGTCAGGCCGGGTTGCCCTCAAGCAGGAAACCGAGGCAGCGCGCGCCGCCCTCGAATTGGAGACCACCTCGGCGCGCGATTCGCTCGCGCTCGACACCACCGCGAGCAGAGACCGTGTGGAGCAGGAGACGAGCGCCGCTCGGGCCGCCCTCGAACAGGAGACTACCGAGGCTCGCGCGAAGGTACAGCAGGATCGTTCTGCTGCCGCGGCCACCATCACCCAGGATGCGAAAGCATCGCAGGCGCAGCTCGCCCTCGAGTCCACGCGGGGCCGAGCGGAACTCGAGCATGAGACGACCGAATCCCGCGCCAAGCTGGATGCCGAACTCGTCGCCGGTCGCGCCGAGCTCGAGCACGACCTCGAAGAGCAGCGCACCAACGTGGCCCGCGAGGTCGAACAGCTGCGCGCCGACGCCACTCGCGAGGTGGAGCAGACTCGCGCCTCTCTCACCCACGACACCGCCGAAGCGCGAACCCGCCTGGCACTCGACTCCGAACAGGCCCGCACCGACCTCGATGTCGAGCTGAAGGCCCGTCGGGACGAAGCCGAGAAGGAGTTCCTGTCCAAGCACCAGGAGTCCGTCACCCAAACCCAGAAGTATCTCGACGAAGCACAGTCCCAGCTCGCCGACGCGATTCGCGTCACCGGGGAGAAACGAGCCGAAGCCGACGCGATGGATATCGACGCCAAGGCCGAGGCGCGCGAACTGCGCGACCGTTCGGGAAACGAGGCCGCGGAAATCATCTCGAACGCGGAGGCCCGCTCGAGGGCCATGGTGAAGGACGCCGACGCTCGCACCGCAGATCTCGTCGCGGATGCCGAGGAGCGCCTCTCACAGATCCGCATCGAGCGCGAGGCCGTGGCGGGTTACTTCGAGAGCCTCCGGACTGTACTCTCACAGGCAGAGAAGGTTGCGACCGATAAGTAGCCTCTGACCAGGCAGCCTTTCACCTACTTACGGGAGTTGCAGTGAAGATCCAAAACGCCTTCCGTCTCGGCCTGCTCGGCGGCCTCGGGGTGCTCGTCGCCGTCGGCATCGGTGGTGCCGTGGCGTCACTTTCGACGATCCTCACCTATATCGGCGCCGCACTGTTCCTCGCTCTCGGTATCGACCCGGCGGTGTCCTGGCTCGAACGTCACAAATTTCCGCGCTCGATTGCAATTCTCACCGTGCTCGTGGGCATCCTCGCCGTCTTCGTCGGTCTGATCTTCGCCGTCGTTCCGGTCATCGTCGACCAGGTGAACAACCTCATCGCGAGCCTCCCCGATTTTCTCGCCACGGTCTCGAACGCGAGGTGGATCAAGGACACCCAGAAGAACCTGCCGAGCTGGATCGACCTCAACGACCTCATCAGGCAGTCCGGCAACTGGTTGCGAAACAACGTGTCTACCATCGGCGGCGGCTTGCTGTCGGTCGGTGTCGGAATCGCCAGCGGCGCAACCGGCTTCATCATCATCCTGATCCTCACCCTCTATTTCGTCGCCTCCCTCTCGAATATGAAGCGCGGGCTGTACCGCCTGGTGCCGGCCTCGAAGCGGGCTCGATTCTCCGACCTCGCGGAGCAGATCAGCGCTTCCGTCGGCCGGTACGTGGTGGGCCAGGGCACCATCGCCCTCGCCAACGGTGTAGCGAGCTTCATCTTCCTGTCGATCGGCCAGCTCTTCGGTGCAAAGTACCCGGCCCTGTTTGCCTTCATTGCCTTCCTGTTCGCCCTGGTGCCGCTCGTCGGCACCCTATCGGGCAGCGTACTGATCACGCTGAGCACCCTCCTGCTCGCCGGTCCTGGCCCGGCGCTCTGGGTCGGCGTCTACTATGTGATCTACATGCAGATCGAGGCATATGTGATCAACCCGCGCGTAATGAATCGGGCCGTCAAGGTGCCGGGAGCGATCGTGGTCATCGCCGCCCTTGCCGGCGGAGCGCTGCTCGGCATCCTGGGTGCTCTCATCGCCATCCCGGTCGCCGCCTCGGTGCTGCTCATCATCGACCAGGTGGTCGTTCCCCGGCAGAACGAACTCTGACTCGAGCTAGTTGCGCGTGGTTACCGTCCACGCCTCGGGCAGAGGGAGAGCGGAGGGGTTGAGCCGTTGCACCACTTCGCTGAGTACCCGGCGGGTCTGCGACTCGCCCACCCACAGGTGCTTGCCTCCCTCGACGGCCACCAGGTCGATCTCGGGCACCAGCGCGAAACGTCTGGCGGCTTGTTCGGGGCGCAGGTAGTCGTCCAGTTCTGGAATCAGGGCCACCAGGCGCTTGCCGCTGCCTGCCCAGGCGCCGATCTCGGCATCTGTGGCCCGATGCAGGGGCGGCGAGAGCAGTATCGCTCCGTCGATGGGATGCTCGAGGCCATACTTCAACACCACCTCGGTACCAAAGGACCACCCGAGCAGCCACGGGTGCGGCAGTCCGCGCTCAGAGACCAGATCCATCGCCGCTGCAAGATCGTGCCGCTCGTCAATACCGTCACCGAAGGACCCCCCGGAGGTGCCCCGGGGCGACGAGACACCGCGGAAATTGAAGCGCAGCACCGCCAGGTCGGCGAGAGCGGGCAGCCGACCGGCCAGCTTGCGGATGATGTGGGAGTCCATGAAGCCACCCGCGGTGGGCAGCGGATGCAGGGCGACGATCGTTGCGACCGGGTCGCGGTCGAGCGGCAGCGACAGCTCGCCCACGAGGGTGAGACCGTCCGTGGTGTGCAGTTCCACGTCTTCGCGGCGAGCGGGCAATTCCACCCCGCCGCGAATCTCGATGCTCGTCATTTGATCTTCCAGCAGTGTGGATGCCAGTGCCGTCGGGCAGCGAGATCATCTGTCTCGCCCATCAGGCCATCCGCCCGCCACGCGACGAGGTGCGGCGTGCCCGGTGCGATCTCCAGGCCACATCCAGGGCAGGTGTAGGTCTTACTCGCCGACGCAGCGGAAATCGACTGCACGTTCCAGGAACCATCTCGCCGGCTCTCGCTCCGCAGGCTGCCGACGAGCGCACGGGTGATGTCGTAGTCCTCGTCGTCACCGCCACCCCGGGAGCGCGGTCCACGGGGTCGGTTCGAACGGGGCATGCTCCCACCCTAACCAGTGCCAGTGGGTTCCCTCGTCCTTACGAACCGCTCGGATTGTCGATCTGCTCGAGCCGGGTTTCCTCGAGGTCGAGCATCACCTGGGCGCGGGACAGGATGCGGGATGCGTAGTTTCCGGCGCTGCGGGCGTCGAGAAGAGCCTCCCGTTCCGCCTGCAAGACCTCGCGGCGCAGTGCACGATACTGCTGGTGCGGCGAATGGACGAGCGCATCCGTTCCACCACCGTGCTCCGCCCGCTCCCAGGCGGACTCCGCACCCAGCAGGGTGTCGTGGCGCACACGGTCGACGACCTCCGGATCGATCACATCGTCTCCTGGCAGTTCGAGGCGGGGATTTTCCAGTACGGTGACTCCCGCCTCGCTGATCACGCCGAGGAGGGTGGCGAGCTCGCGGTGGTCGGCCGCCTGGTCGGTGCCGCGGATGCCGCTGGCCCGGATCAGCCAGGGCAGGGTACCCCCCTGCAACAACAGGGTGCTGATCGCGACGGTGAATGCCACGACGATGAGCTGCGCCCGATGGGGAAAGCTGCCGTCCGCCGGCAACGACTGTGCGGCCGCGAGGGTGACCACCCCGCGCATGCCGGACCAGGACAGGATCACGCCACCCCTCCAACCGAATCCCTCCGCACGCAATTGGGTCAGATCGATGGCTCGCCGATTGTAGACGCGCTTGGCGCGCTCACGGCTTCGGTGCAGGTTCTCATCCTGGCTCGCCCGGCCTCGCACTTTCTCGATGGCCCGGGCGAACCGACGGTTATTGCGCTCCTGCATCTCGTTGCGACGCTGGAGCCCCCAGAGCAGCGGACCGATAAATAGAAATCGCACAGCGATAATCACCGCGGTCATGAGCAGACCGACGAAAACGGCGTCGATCGCGGGGAATACCTGCGAATCCACCGACCCCACGATCCGGCGGATTTGGAGTCCCATCAGCAGGAAGAGACTGTTCTCCACCAGGAATTGCACGGTGCGCCAGTTGAGGCGCTCGCTGATTCGGGCCTGCGCGGTGAAGTGGCGTGCGCTGCTGTGACCGGCGTAGAGACCAGCCACCACTACGGCGAGCACACCGGAGGCACCCAGCTGCTGGGCGGGAATGAAGGCGATGAAAGGCACGGCAAAGGAGATGGCCGTGTCGAGCACCGGGTCATGCAGCTTGGAACGCAGGAAAACGGTCACGAACCCAACCACCAGACCCACCACGATCGCGACGACAACCGCGAAACCGAAGTCGGCGATGACTCCCCCCAGATTGACCGTAGTGACTCCCGCCACGATGGCCGAAGCGGCCGCTACCGCAGAGCGCAGCAGCACCAGCGCTGTCGCGTCATTGACGAGGCTCTCCCCCTCGAGGATCGTGACCAACCGGGGTGGGAGGCCGAGGCGTTTGCCGAGGGAGGTCGCAGCAACGGCATCCGTCGGACTGATGACTGCACCAAGCGCGACGGCAGCCGCAAAGTTGAGGTCGGGGAAGATCAGGTACAGCAGTGAGCCGGTGATGAAGGAGGATGCCACGACCAGCAGCACCGAGAGGGCCGAGATGGTGTTGAAATTTCGCCGTAAATCGACCAGGGGCACGTTGATCGCCGCCGAGTATAAAAGCACTGGCAGCAAGCCGACGAGGATCACTTGCGGGGGCAATGCGAAGTCGGCCGGAAAAACGGGAAGGTAGCTTCCGCCGATACCGAGGACCACCAGAATAAGTGGCGCAGCCACACCAAGTTTCTTCGAGAAGACGGCCACCGTGACGATTGTGATCATGCCGATAACCCCCAGCAGCGCGTACTGGGCGAATTGCGGCGAGTCCATCCCGTCAGCTTACGGGCGGCGCTTGCGCCAAAGCGGGGTGCGGAACCGCCTAGTACCAGCCGGCGGACTGGCTGTGTGCCCACGCGCCGCACGGAGTGCCGTAGCGTGCGCTGATGTAGTTCAACCCCCAGGTGATCTGGGTGGCAGGGTTCGTCGCCCAGTCGGCACCGGCAGAGGCCATCTTGGATCCCGGCAGCGCCTGGGGGATTCCGTAAGCACCGCTCGGGTTGGCCGCGTAGATATTCCAGTGCGATTCACGGTTGAAGAGTGCGACGAGGCAGGCGAACTGGTCTTCACCCCAACCGCGGGCGAGCACCAATTCGTGGCCGATGGCCTGTGCAGATCCGGGATCCGGCGTACCGACTGCCGGGGCGCCAGCACTCTGCACGACGATGACCGGCACCTCCTTCTTCTTCTCGGTCACCGTGTAGTTATCACGGACGACAGCCGCGCTGGTCACCTGGGCAATCCGGAGGGACTGCACTACGGCCTGTGTCGGCGGGGTGACCGCGAACGACGTTTGCACATTGTTCGGAGCGATAGTGACGGCCATGATGAGGCCCGCAGCGGCGAGAAAAGAGAACATCGGAAGAAGGCGGCGGGGCCGTATCTTGTGCCCCTTGACACCGACCCCGGCCCCGCTCGATGCGGTTTGGGGAGAGATATCGTGCGCGCGCCTACCCATAGGGATAAGAGCCTAGCCGACCGGGCGGCAAAAAGCCCATCCGCGGTCAGCGCACCGCCAGCATCACATTGACGACGGCGTCGAGAAGCAGGTCGACCTGCGCCTCGCGATAACCGCCCTTCTTCGAGCGAAACGCTACCGTGCGAACCTCGTCGAGGCTCATCGGGCGGCCGTCCTGGAAGTAGTTCGTGAGCCGTGTAGCGAAGGCATCCACATCTCCGCGATGGTAGCCATTGCTCAGAAAATGGACTCGATCGAAGCGATGACCGACAGGGCGGGCGAGACGGTCGAGGATTTCTCGGGCGATGCTGCGAGCCTCGGTGTACCAGGCCTCATCACCGCGCTCCTGGATGGCGCGCTCACGCTCGCGGCTGGCGAAGGCGTCCTCGAGACGCTCGAGAGCGGCATCCACGTGCACGGGTGAATATCCTCCTTTCTGGAGCAAAAACGCCATCCGACGAATGTTCGCCGCATTCACGACAGCCGGCTCGGTCGACTCGGTCGAGTAGGCGCGACGTGCCTCTTCGAGGAAGTCCTCGACCTGGTCGACGCTGTAGCCGCGACGGGACTTGCGGATACGGGGGAAGGTTGTACTCACGCGACCATTGTGCCCTATACACCAGGCTAAAACGGTCAGCTGAAGATGACGAACAGCACGTAGGCGGCGGCGGCACTGGGCAGAATCGAGTCGAGCCGATCGAGGAACCCCCCGTGTCCAGGCAGCCAGGTGCTGATGTCCTTGATACCGAGATCGCGCTTGATGAGCGATTCGGTGAGGTCTCCGACGGTTCCGGTGAACACCATGACCGCTCCGAAGATGAGGCCGAACCACCACGGCTCGTGGAGCATGAAGAGAGAAACGAGTACACCGGCCACCAGGGCGGTGACAACCGATCCGGCGAAACCCTCCCAGGTCTTCTTCGGGCTGATCCGCGGCGCCATCGGGTGCTTCCCGAGCGCGAGCCCGGAGGCGTACGCGCCGATGTCTACCGAGATCACGACGAGTAGAAAGGCGAGAGCCCACCACTCTCCCCCGGCCTGTGCCGCCAGAAGTACCGCGAAACTTCCGAGGAAGGGGACGTAGACCTGGATGAAGGTGCCGGCCGCGACATCTTTCCACAGGTCCTGAGCGTCAGCCTGATGGTTCGTGCCGAGGCTCTCAGCCAATCGCCAGACCGCGACGAACACGATCCCGCCGAGCACGACGAGCCAGCGGCCCTGGTCCCCTAAATAGAAGGCCGCGGGCACCGAGGCGAGGCTGGCGATAACGCTCGGCCAGCGGGGCACGTCTCGCCCAGCGAACCGGAGCGCACTGGCGAGTTCGAAAGTCGTGAACGCGATGAGAGCGCCCGTGAAGATCATGAACAGTGCTTTGTTGAAGATCAGGCTGCCGATGAGCAACAGCCCGAGGCCGATACCGATGAGTATGGCGAGCGGCAGGTTGCGTCCCGTGCGTGCCTCGATCTTCACGGTGGTTGCGTCGATCTGCGCCCGGGTCGCCGCGACCTGTGCCTTGAACTCTTCTTCGAGAACGTGGGCGCGCGCTTCGATCTCGTCACGTTTCGCGCGACCACGGCTCTTCTTTGGTGTGGCGCTCTCGCTTGGCTCAGTCATTCAAACCTCGAGGAGCTCGGCTTCCTTCTTCTTCAGGGCATCATCGATCGCGTCTATGTGTGCCTTCGTCACCGACTCGAGCTCCTTCTCGCCACGTGCGACCTCGTCGTCACCGACTTCGGTCTTCAGTGCGTCGAGGTCATCCTTGGCCTTCCGGCGGATGTTGCGGATCGACACCTTCGCATCCTCGCCCTTTGCGCGCACAATCTTCACGAACTCGCGGCGGCGTTCTTCGGTGAGCTCCGGAAGCGTAGCGCGGATGATGATGCCGTCGTTGCCGACATTGGCTCCGAGGTTCGGTGCGGTCGCGATCGCTCGCTCGATATCTTTGAGAGCACCCTTGTCGTAGGGCGTGATGACGAGCGTGCGGGCCTCGGGGTTGTTCATCCCCGCGAGCTGGCCCAGCGGCGTCGGAGTGCCGTAGTAGTCCACCAGGATTTTCTGGAACAGCGCCGGGTTCGCGCGACCGGTGCGCACATTACTGAAGTCGTCTTTCGCGGCTTCGACGGATTTGTGCATCTTGTCTTTGGCTTCTGCCAGCACATCGGAAATCACGGACGGTCTCCTTCGATGGGGATGGGACTGATTTGAGTTTAGTTGGAGACGCCGTCGCCGTGGACCAGAGGAGTGGGCACGCCTCAGTTCGAGACGAGCGTGCCGAGCCGGTCACCGCGGATGGCCGCCGTCACGTTACCGTGTGGTTCCATCCCGAAGACGACCATGGGCATCTTGTTGTCCATGCACAGACTGAACGCCGTCGAGTCCACGACCTTGAGACCCTTCACGAGGGCTTCCTGGTAGGTCACGTGCTCGAGTTTCTTGGCGCCGCTGTTGGTGCGGGGGTCTGAGTCATACACGCCGTCCACACCGTTCTTGGCCAGCAACACGACATCCGCGCTGATCTCGAGGGCACGCTGCGCTGCGACGGTGTCGGTGGAGAAGTACGGGAGCCCTGCGCCGGCACCGAAAATAACGACGCGACCCTTCTCGAGGTGACGCTCGGCCCGGCGTGGGATGTAGGGCTCGGCGACCTGGGTCATCGAGATCGCGGACTGCACCCGCGTGGCGGATCCGGCTTGCTCGAGGAAGTCCTGAAGTGCGAGGGCATTCATCACGGTCCCGAGCATCCCCATGTAGTCTGCGCGTCCACGATCCATTCCGCGCTGGCTGAGTTCTGCGCCGCGGAAGAAGTTGCCACCGCCGACGACGATGGCGACCTCGACATCCGTCGCCGCTGCTGCGATCTCCTTCGCGAGCGAGCTCACAACATCGGGATTGACACCCAGGGATCCGCCGCCGAATGACTCGCCCGAGAGCTTTAGCAGAACCCGTCTCTTGCGCGCGTCCGTCATGTCTGCTCCTTCGATCGTGGCCCCTTTCAGGGTACCGGATGCCGTCAGCGACACGTCCCGTGGCGCCCGGGCGCACCTCGGGCGTATCCGGCCACCGTTCACCGGCACGCCGGGCGTATCCGGACACCGTTTACCGGCACGCCGGGCGTATCCGGCCACCCCGTGCCGACACGCCGGGCGTATCCGGCCATCCCGTGCCGACACGCCGGCCCGGACCGACCGAAACCGCCCGTATTCGTTAAGCCTTCGTCGAGCGGACCGATCCCGCCGCGAACCCCGGCGTGTCCGGCCACCCCGCCGCGAACCTCGGCTTGTCCGGCCAACGCGTGCCGGCACGCCGGCCCGGACCGACCTAAACCGCCCGGTCGATCGGCACAACTCGCTCAACTCCAATCGACTCGGTAGTTGTTGCGACTTTTTTGCGGCCGAAGTCGCAACAACTACCAAGTCGATGGAGGATCCGGGTCCCTGGGCGAGAGGTGAGCGCCCCGCGCCCGCGAGAGGTGAGCGCCCCGCGCTCGCGAGAGAACCACTCGGCAGTCGCAAAGAAACCCGGATCGCGTGACACGATCCGGGCTCTTCGGTGAAACGGTGAGGCTAGGCGCCGACCTTGAAGCGGGCGAACCCGGCGATGGTGAGTCCGGCGTCTCCCAGCACCTTGGCGACGGACTGCTTGTTGTCGCGCGCGTAGTCCTGCTCAGGAAGAACGACCTGCTTGAAGAAACCGTTGACACGACCCTCGATGATCTTCGGAAGGGCCGCCTCGGGCTTGCCCTCGCCGCGGCTGATCTCCTCGACGATACGGCGCTCGGATTCGACCTGCTCGACCGGCACCTCGTCGCGACTCAGGTACAGCGGGTCGGCAAAGGAGATGTGCTGCGCGATGCTGCGAGCGGTTTCCGCATCGTCCCCTGAATATCCGACGACCACGCCGACCTGCGGGGGCAGGTCTTTGTTGGTCTTGTGCAGGTACACGGCAAACTTCTCACCCGCGATTTTGGCGACGCGGCGAAGAACGATCTTCTCACCGAGGACGGCCGCTTCGTTGCTGATCAGGTCGGCGACGGTCTCAGACCCCACCGGCGCCACGAGGCCCTCCTCGGGAGTGGATGCTCCAGCGGCGACGATCGCGCCGAGGACGGTGTCGCCAAGGGCGACGAACTTCGCACCCTTCGCGACGAAGTCGGTCTCGCAGGACAGCTCAATGAGCGTCGTGGTCGAACCATTCTCCTTCGCGGCGACGAGTCCCTCACTGGTGGAACGGTCGGCTCGCTTGGCGTTGCCCTTGGCACCCTTCAGGCGCAGCAGTTCAGTGGCCTTGTCGAGGTCACCGCCCGCCTCGACCAGAGCGTTCTTGGTTTCGACCATGCCGGTGCCGAGGCGCTCGCGCAGGGTTTTGAGGTCTTCAAGGCTGAAATCTGCCATCTCGGCTTCCCTTACTTCTTGGCGGCAGCAGGCTTTGCTGCAGCGGGCTTTGATGCGGCTGGCTTGTTGTCGGCCTTCTTCTCGTCGACTGGTTCCGCGACATGCGCCTTCTCGGCGTCGGTTGCCTCCGCCTCGATCTTGGCCTCGGCCTCTTCGTCAGAGACAACGTGGTGCTCGGGAACGATGGTTGCATCAGCGGCGGCTTCGTGCGTCGCCGCGACGGCATCCGCGTCATTCTCCTCGACCGGCACCTCTGAGGCGATGACCTCGGCGACAGCAGCGGTGTTCGACTCGGTCGAGGTGACGAGACCGTCGACGGCTTCGATCTTCTCGGCCTCGGTGGACGGCGACTCGGATGCTCCAAGCAGCTCGGCTTCCCACTCGGCGAGGGGCTCGACGGCGGAGACATTTCCCGTACCCTCTTCTGCCTTCTGGTGGCGCTGGATGAGGCCCTCGGCTGCGGCATCCGCGATGATGCGGGTGAGGAGTCCGACGGAACGGATGGCGTCGTCATTACCCGGGATCGGGTACTGCACCTCGTCTGGGTCGCAGTTGGTATCGAGGATCGCGATGACAGGGATGCCGAGTTTACGCGCCTCGTCGATGGCGAGGTGCTCCTTCTTGGTGTCGACGATCCAGATCGCGGACGGGGTCTTCGTGAGGTTGCGGATACCGCCGAGTGAGCGCTGCAGCTTCACGAGCTCGCGACGCTGGATGAGCAGCTCCTTCTTGGTGTAACCGCGCGTGGTGTCGTCGAAGTCGATTTCTTCGAGTTCCTTCATGCGGGCGAGACGCTTGGAGACTGTCTGGAAGTTGGTGAGGAGGCCACCGAGCCAGCGCTGGTTGACGAAGGGCTGGCCCACGCGCTGCGCCTGCTCCTGGATCGATCCCTGGGCCTGCTTCTTGGTTCCGACGAAGAGGATGGTGCCACCGTGAGCGACGGTCTCCTTGACGTAGTCATAGGTCTTATCGATGTACTGCAGCGACTGCTGCAGGTCGATGATGTGGCTGCCCGAGCGCTCGGTCAGGATGAATCGCTTCATCTTCGGGTTCCAACGACGAGTCTGGTGTCCGAAGTGCACACCGCTGTCGAGCAGCTGGCGGATAGTTACAACGGCCATGAGCCGTCTCCTTGTCTGCGTCACACACCCTTTCAGGCACGGCATGACGCTAATTCAGTTTGTTATGACCGCCGGTCGGCGGCCAATCCTGGTGCCCGGCACATCTCCGCTCTACCCACGAAACGGGTGGAGACCGGTGGAGAAAGACCGCGTTCTTAGACGCATTGGACACGCGTAGTCACCCCGCCAGGGCGGAATGCTCCGAAGAGTCTAACACCGGGTGGGCTGTAGCCGCTCTGCTTCTCCCCAGCAGCTCAGTTCTCTGTTCTCTCCACGAAAATGCGAACACAGCGGACCTCCGTCACCGCCCTGACGCAAACTGTGCAGGTGTTGTCCCCGTCAGCGGCCGCCTGGCCGACCCGGCTTAGTCGCCTGGTGATCCTGAGTGCGCTGGTATCGGCATCGGTCTCTCCCATGCCGACATCAGCGCATGCCGCAGCGGGGACAACCATCAGCTGGGGCTGGCCTGTGGCACCCCCTCATCCGATCGAGCGCCCCTTCATCGCTCCAGACAGTGCCTATGGTCCAGGACACCGGGGAATCGATATCTCCTCGACCGATGGGACAGCCGTCATAGCCCCCGCCGATGGAGTCGTCTCCTTCGCCGGGATGGTGATAAACCGGCCGGTGCTCGCCATCCAGCATGCGGATGGCCTGGTCTCGAGCTACGAACCCGTCGAGTCAGACCTTCTAAGGGGCACGCGTATTCAGCGCGGTGACACCATCGGACGTCTGCTGTCCGGCCATTGCACCTCCGCCTGCCTGCATTTCGGGGTGCGGCTCTACGGGCAATACGTGTCACCACTCAACTACCTCGGCGGCATCCCACGATCCGTGCTCCTTCCGACCCGGCCGCTGCCGCTGCCACCCTGATGAGTGCGAATGGTGGCTATCGTTGGAACAATGATCAGCCGACGTGACGCCGCCCAGCGCCTCGATATCCCTCTCGACATGGCCCAACGCCACGGCATCCCGGGCTTCATCTCGGAAGAAGCACTCGCGGCGCTCGAGCAGGATCCGCCGCCCTGGCTCGTGCAGTCCCGGGCAAATCGCGCCTCGGGCGGGCGACCGGTCTGGGTGACGCTGAAGTGCGATATCTGCGGCCACAGCGAGTCGGTGCGCCCGAAGAAATGGTGGCCGCGGTTCAGCTACCTCAGCTGTTTCCACCACGACATCTGGGATCTCCCGGAGCCGACGTCCGGACTCGCCCGCCAGGAGTTCGACGAGATCGGCGGGTACTTCGTCGGCGTCTTCGACAGCTGACCAAAATGCGATGCACGGTCCCGTCAGGCTGGCGGTCCAGTCAGGCTCGCGGATGAGCCGAGCGGTAGCTCTCCTTCAGTCGTTCTGCCGAGACGTGCGTGTAGATCTGGGTTGTTCCGAGGCTCGCGTGTCCGAGCATTTCCTGTACTGCGCGCAGATCTGCCCCGCCGTCGAGCAGGTGTGTGGCGGCAGTGTGGCGCAGGGCGTGCGGTCCGGAGGGGCCGCTACCCGGAATGCTCGACAGGAGTCGTGATACCAGCGTGTAAACCGCCCGAGTGCCGAGCCTCGCCCCGCGGCCGGACAGAAACAGGGCATCCGTCGTCGCTGTCGCAGCCGTCGTATCCCCGCGCAAAACGGGGCGGGCCACAGCACAATAGCGCTCGATGGCGCGTTTGGCCGGAACCCCGAATGGCACGATTCGTTCCTTGGATCCCTTGCCGGTGACCCGCACCGTGAGTCGTTCGAGATCGAGGCTCTTGCGGTCCAGCCCGATGACCTCGCTCACGCGCAGCGCCGAGGCATAAAGCAACTCGATCACCGCAAGGTCGCGTATGGCGTCCGGAGCATCGGCTGCGGCGCGGACAGCGAGCGCCGCGAGCATCGCATCCATCTGCGCACCGGTGAGAACGCGGGGCAGGTGGTGGTCTGCACGGGGGGATTTGAGCCGGGATGCCGCATCCACAGAGACCTGGCCCGTCTTCGCGAGCCACGCGGTGAGGCCGCGCACCGCGGCGGAGCGACGCGCGAGAGTCGATCGTGCCAGGCCAGCCTGGGATCCCTGCCAGAGCCAATCCCGCAGTAGTTCCAGAGTGATGTGATCGGCCTCATCGACTCCACGAGAGCGCGCAAACAAACTGAGCTGGCCGAGATCCGAGCGGTATGACCGCACCGTGTTACCGCTGAAGCCGCGCTCGGCGGCGAGATACATCACGAAGTCGTCGAGAGCGCGAGCCAGTTTCACGGTCTTATCGTGCTGCACGAGGACGCGATCGGGCGGATGCCTCGCTCGCAGGTCGCAGTTTCGCAGTAATGTCAGGCGCGATCCGCCTCGATATCGGCGATCGAAACCGTCGAGGACTTGCTCGAGAAGATGTCGAGCCGTCGCTGCGGACTGAGCACGGCCATCTTCTGGACGAAGTCGGCGCTAAAGCCGCTTACCGGCTCATGGTCACCGATAGGAACGGTCGAGTGCACCACTTGATCGTCATAGACCTGAAGTAGGTTGAATGATTGGCCTCCATCGACGCCCGACAGGGAGTGCGCCGGTGCGCTGAGATCCATCGTGTAACAGGTCGCCGCCGCGACAGAGACGGGCACCCCGGCAAAAGTACTGTGGGTGGCATAGTGGAGGTGCCCGGCGAGGATTCCCCGCACATCGGATCCGCGGATCACCTCGGCAAGCCGCGCCTGACCCCGCAATTCGAGCAAAGCCATGAGATCGATCGGCGTGGGGATCGGCGGGTGATGAAGGGCGAGAAGAGTGCCGTGCGGAGCGGGCGTTGCGAGCTCGCCGGCCAACCAATCGAGCTGCTTCGAGGTGATGTCGCCGTGGTGATACCCCGGTACGGTGCTGTCGAAGGCGATGATCCGAAGCCCATCGATGTCGTGTACTCGGTCCTGTGTTCGGGGTACAGCAGCCCCACCGCAGACCTCGTCGTAGAGGTCGGCGGCGAATCGAGACCTCTCGTCGTGGTTCCCCATCACCCAGATCACTGTCGATCCCATGCGCGTGGCCGCTGGCTCCACGATCTGCCGGAGGCTCTGGTAGGCGTCCTTTTCGCCAAGGTCGGTGAGATCACCGGTGAAGACGATGGCCGCCGGGTTCGTTTCGGAGCGCTCGAGCTGCTCCAGTGCTCGACGCAGATTGCGGTGAGTATCAATCACCCCGAAGAGCGCGCGCGCCGCGCCACTCGTATCAGCACCGAGAAAGTGGGTGTCGCTGAGGTGGGCGATCACGTGGGCGGGAGCGGGATACTGTCCGAACTGGGTCACGAGACCACACTATGGCGGTGGCTTCGACCTCAGGGGGTCCTCGTTAGCGCCGACTACTGCCGAAACGCGACCCACCCTCGCTCCCGCTCCGCAACTCCGCCGTCGACCTGGAGGGCTCCAAGTTCCGACTGAACCTCGGCGACCGAGAGGCCCGATCGCGCAGCCAGGTCGTCCACTGAGCGTGGAGCCCGAAGGCTGAGAGCGTCAGTGAGGCGAATACGCGCAGAGCTCGAGCCCGTCGCACTCTCTTCTGAAACCGCGTTGCACTCTGCCTCGGTGCCGCGCACAAGTTCCGCCATCTCGGCCGCGGAGGTGACGAGTGTGGCAGCGTACTCGCGGATCAGTCGATGACAACCGGCGGAGGCTGCCGACGTGACCGGACCCGGCATCGCCCCGATCGGGCGTCCGAGCGATGCGGCGTGACCGGCAGTGTTGAGCGAGCCCGATCGCCAGCCGGCCTCCAGCACGATGGTGGCCTGGCTCGCCGCGGCGATGAGTCTGTTCCGTTGCAGGAATCGCCACTTCGTCGGCGGGGAACCGCATGGTAGCTCGGAGATCACGGCGCCGGATTCGACGATACGTGCCAGTAGCGCGTCATGGCCGCTCGGGTAGAAGCGGTCGACTCCGCCGGCGAGGATCGCCACGGTCTGACCGGAGCTCGCAAGCGCCGCCCGGTGCGCCATACCGTCGATTCCGTAGGCGGCACCCGAGATGATCGCGAATCCGCGATCCACCAGCCCTGCGGATGCCTCCATCGTCACGTGCTCGCCGTAGCCCGTCGCGGCCCGCGCGCCGACGAGAGCGATTGAGTTCCTGGCTGCGGCGAGCGCTGTATCGTTTCCCCGCAGCCAGAGCGCGATCGGGGCATGTGGCCCGAGGTCATCGACCCCAGCAGGCCATGCCGGGTCGCCCGGCACGAGCAGGCGTACCGAGAAGCGAACCGCCTGCCGAAGAGCGACAAGGGCAAAACCCGACCTCAGCCGAGGAGTCCAGCGGGCGATCGCTGAATCGACCTCTGCTGGCGCGAGGTCTGATCCCGCTGCGGCCGCAGCATCCGCAATTCGAGCCACGGACCAGGATTCGACCAGCGCTGACAGCGCGCCCCGCGCCCCGAGAGCCGCCACTAGCTCGCCGGCGGCACGGTCGCCGGGTTCGGCGATGCCAGTCCAGCTCGCGCGCGCGAACAGCTCTGGAACGGGGCCACGATCCGGATCGGGACAGAGGGTGCGCACCAGTCCCGTGATCTCCGTTCCGTCCAGTCCAAACATGCTCATTGTTCTTCCTCTTCTCGATTGTCTCGTCTCCGCTTGCCGCGGTCGCGCTTGCCGTGGTCCCGCTTGCCCTGGTCCCGCTTACCGTGTCCGCTCGCCGAACTCACAGCGCCCTGCGCAGATAAAGAGCACGCCCGATGTGGTCGGTAGTGGGAATCACTGCGCCCGCCAGGTCGGCGATCGACCATCCCAAACGCAGGACCCTGTCGTAGCCGCGCATCGTGAGTCCGCCGCGTTCGAGCGCGCGGTCGATCGAAGACGTCGTCTCCGGACCGAGTCGACGCTCTCTGCTCCGCAACCAGGCGCCGGGTACCTCCGAATTAAGACGCCAGGGGGTCTGCCCGAGACGCTCGGCGGCGGCGGCCCGCGCATCCGTCACCCGCTGTCGGGCTGTCGCCGAGGTGAAGCTCGGCGATTCGTCCCCGAGTCTCAGCCGCACCGCGGTGACCCTACTGACTCGCAGCTGGATATCGATGCGATCCATCAGCGGACCGGAGAGTCGCGCGAGGTACTTGCGGCGCACATGGGGTGTGCAGACACAGTCGGAGTCGACTGAGCCATACTGCCCACACGGGCACGGATTGGCAGCCAGGACGAGTTGGAAGCGCGCCGGGAACTGAGCGACCGCGTTCGCCCGGTGGATGGTGATAACTCCGGATTCCAGCGGCTGGCGTAATGCATCGAGGGCCGCCGGTTGAAACTCGGGAGCTTCATCGAGGAACAGAACACCGTGCGATGCCCGCGCCGCGGCTCCCGGCCGAATGACTCCACTTCCGCCGCCCACCAGGGATGCCGCCGTCGCGGTGTGATGGGGCGACTCGAGCGGCGGTCGCACCGCGAGACTCGCGCCAACGGGCAGACCCGACAGTGAGCGGATCGAGCTCACTTCCAGCGCATCCTCGGCGCCAAGGTCGGGGAGAAGCCCGGGAAGGCGGGCGGCGAGCATCGTCTTTCCGGCGCCGGGAGGCCCGAGTAGGAAAAGGTGGTGTCCTCCCGCCGCGGCGATCGTCAACGCTTCGACGGCATCCTCGTTGCCCACGATGTCGGAGAGATCGAGTCCGTCGTCTAACGGGTCGTCGACGCGGGGCGATTCGATCGCGTCGACCACGATCGGCTGCAGCTCGCCGCCATGCCAGATCGCCGCGTCCCGAAGCGAACTGACCGACACGATGCGGATGCCGGGAACGAGCCCGGCCTCTCCGGCGTTGCCCGACGGCACCATCACGGTTTCGGCTCCCGCCCGCGACGCGGCGAGCACCGCCGGCAGGATGCCCGTGATCGGCCGGAGTCGGCCATCGAGTCCCAGTTCGCCAAGGTGCACTACCCGGGCGACCGACTCGAGGGAGATGACACCTGCCGCCGCCAGCACTGCTATCGCGATAGCAAGGTCGAACCCGGATCCGTGCTTGGGCAGCGCGGCCGGGGAGAGATTGACGGTGAGTTTACGGTTGGGCAAGGGACAGCCGGAGTTTGTCGCGGCGGCCCGCACGCGATCCCGGGCCTCGTTGAGGGCGGCATCCGGCAGCCCGATCAAAACGAAGGAGGGCAGGTTATTCGAGATGTCCGCTTCGACATCCACGAGCGCGCCGGTGAGGCCGAGCAGGGCGACGGCGGTCGTGTGTGCGAGAGCCATCAGAACACTCGGGCCAGGTGATCGATCTGCGGCGGCCCGCCAGAGGGAGCTATCACCGAGATCGCATCGATGCGGATGTTGCGATGGTCGCCCGGATTCTCGGCGCACCAGGCGGCGGCCAGGCGCCGGAGCCGCGCGAGTTTCCGCGCGGTAATCGCCTCGAAGGGATGCCCAAACGCCACGCTCGAGCGGGTCTTGACCTCGACGAACACGGTCTCGGCACCATCTGACGCGACGATGTCGATCTCGCCCTGGCTGCAGCGCCAGTTGCGATCGACTACGAGATAACCGGCCTCGGTGAGAAACGCAGCAGCGAGGTCTTCCCCTCGTCTGCCCAGCAGGTCTTTCGCAGCCATGGCTACCTCCGAGAAAGAGGATGCCGTAGGCGGGACGAGAGGCGAGCTAGCGGGGGACTATTTGTGGATCAGCGCACCGTGATTGCAGATGTGCAGGAGTGGCGGGTCTCGATCCGCGGGTCAGAACGCCCTACTCCACCTGCGGAACAGCAAGGTTCTGCCAAAGAAACTCATAGATTAGGCCCTGCAATCGTGCGGAGTGCGCATTGTCGACCGCACCGCCGTGACCGCCATCGGAATTCTCGTAGTAGAGCACGTCGTCGATACCCATCGCCTGCATCCGCGCCGCCATCTTGCGGGCTTGCACCGGCCCGACCCGATCATCGCTCGTGGCGGCGTAGAACAGCACGGGCGGGTAATCCGCGTCATCGTTCAGCAACTGGTATGGCGAGAAGGTGCGGATGTACTCCCACTGTTCCGCGACATCCGGATCCCCGTATTCCGCGATCCACGAGGCACCGGCGGACAGGTGCGTGTACCGCTTCATATCGAGCAGCGGAACGCCGCAAACGACCGCGCCGAACAGCTCCGGATACGTTGTCAGCATGTTGCCAACGAGCAGCCCACCGTTGCTCCGGCCCTCGCAACCGAGCCGTTCAGCCGTCGTGACTCCGCGGGCGACGAGGTCCCGGGCGATCGCAGCGAAGTCCTCGTAGGCACGCGGACGGTTCTGCTTGAGCGCGGCGGTGTGCCAGCCGGGGCCGAACTCTCCCCCGCCGCGGATGTTCGCGAGCACGAAGACGCCGCCGCGGTCGAGCCACGCGCGGCCGACGATCCCGCTGTATTCGGGCAGCCGGGACGCCTGAAATCCGCCATACCCCGAGAGCAGAGTCGGGTGCGAACCGTCGAGCACGAGATCGCGCGCGGCAACCTGGAAATAGGGCACTCGTGTGCCGTCCTTCGAGAGCGCCCAGTGTTGTTGCACATCGATTCGCGTGGCGTCGAAGAACGCCGGGGACGAGCGGATCACCTCCGGATCAACCGATCCGAGCACTCCGCGTAGAACGGTCGACGGCGAGGTGAACCCGGTCGCGTGCAGCCAGAACTCATCGGATACGTCCGGGTCGGTGTCGATCACCCGCACCGTGCTGAGGGAAGGCAGCCCGGTGATCGGCGACTGTGACCATCCGTCTGAGGGGTCGAGCGCGACGAGAGTGGATGCCACATCCACGAGCAGGGTGAGGATGAGCCGGGTGTCGGTGAAGTCCCAGTCCTCCAGCGCCGTGTGCGCGTCGGGCAGGAACAACACGTCGAAGCCGCGATCTCCCGCGAGAAACGCGTCAAGCCGGATCGCCATCAGGGAACCGGTGGTATGCACCGCGTCGCCGACCCTCCAGTCGGATCGCGGTTGCACGAGCAGCCACTCGCGTCGCAGGGCGATGTCCGCGTCATCCGGAATCTGCAGCTGCACGGGTTGGCCGTCGACCAGAAGGAAGGTGCGACTGCGGTAGAAATCGAGGTGTTCCACAATGAGGTCGCGCTCGAAGCCGGGAGTGTGGTGGTGGATGCCCGACACGCTGAGATCGGCTGCCGAGACCTCGTGCACCAGCTCGGCCGCGGTGAGCGGCTGCCCCCGACGAAGCTTCCGAACGGTGCGCGGATAACTCGAGTCGGTCATGCTGCCTGGCCCGAAATCGGTGCCGAGGTAGATGGTGTCGCGATCGATCCAGGAATAGTCGCTCTTGGCGGTCGGCAGGATGAAGCCGTCCGTCACGAAGCGGTGACTTGGCAGGTCGAACTCGCGCACGGCCACTGCATCGCCACCGTCCGGGGAGAGCGCGATGAGCGCCCGCGTGTAGTCGTGAGGCAGAAGCGAAGCTCCGGAAAATACCCATTCCGTGCCCTCGCGTCGCCCGAGATCGTCGACGTCGAGCAGTAGCTCCCAGTGGGTGTCGGCTACGCGGTAGCTCTCGAGCGTGGTGCGCCGCCAGAGGCCACGTGGATGTTCCCGATCCCGCCAGAAGTTGTAATAGTGAGCGCCGCGGCGGCTCACGATAGGGATGCGGTCGTTGGAATCGATCACCTCGAGCAGGCGGCCGGACAGCCCGTCGAAGGCGGGAGAAGTGAGCCGGGCCAGGGTGGCTTCGGACTGTTCGGCAGCCCATTCGAGAGCAGCCTCGCCGTGGATATCTTCGAGCCAGAGGTTCTCGTCGGTCATCGGACAAGCCTAAGTGAGTGGTGGATGCCTCTGCCTCGAAGATATCCACGGCGAGGCTGCCCTCGAGTGGGCTGGCGAACAGTCCGAAGCCACTCTGGCCCGGCTCGCTTCTCCTGCCTTCGACGGGCTGTCGGGCCGCCTGCTCGAGGTGATCGATTCCAACGACCGCATCCCTATCGTGAGCCGCCGCGGCGCTCACTATTACAACTTCTGGCGGGATCGG
>JBKJLH010000160.1:0-32686 GCA_046597035.1 Lacisediminihabitans sp. | reverse complement strand
GCTGGCACCGCCAGCCCATGTGCCTGACATGCAGCGTCCAGGTCCCCGAGCAGAGCACCGCCCCCGACGCGAGCCCGCTTGGCTACCGGATCCACAATCACGCTCCGCATCGCACTGAGGTCGATCACCAAGCCACCGTCGACGCTGGAGGCACCGGACATACTGTGGGCGCCACCGCGGACCGCGATCTCGACACCATGCTCGCGCGCCCAGTCCACGGCCAACGCGACGTCAGCCGCTGACACGCACCGGGCGATCAGCGCCGGCCGTCTGTCAATATCAGCGTTCCAGACCCTGCGCGCTTCGTTATATTCGGGATCCTCCCTGGCGATCAGGGAACCCTCTATCGTTTCCTTCAAAGTCTGTACGTCGTTAGTGCTAGGAAGTGTCATCGGGTGCTCTCTTCGTTGAGTCAGCTGTCTCGCTGTGCTCGTCTTACCCTTCAGCGATTGAGCCTGTCAAGGGTGTGACGAAATCTATCTCAAGTGCGCTCGAGGGAGCGAGTGCCTGATCAGGGGAATGCTCGCGAAACCAGGGTCCTGAAACGGGCGCTCGGGTGTGCTTGGAGGATCCCCGTTAACGACCGGGGGTCTCGACCTGTGTCGTACGCCGTTCCGGTTGCCGGTACCCGATCGGGTCGAAAAGCGGTCTCAGGCGTGCTCTCACGATGGCGGGCAATACCGGCCAGTGATCGTCCCGATTGCGGACTGCCAGAATTAAACGCACCTTCGACGGCAAGACGTCACTGCGGGGGAAACCCGTGTGATTTCTGCTCTGGATACGTTCCCGCACACCAGGCACATGACGGCGCCGAGCCTCACAAGCGGCAATGGTGATGGCCACCGCAGCCAGACTGCCCGGGATAGACGCGAACCTGAGCGCTGGGCGCATACCCAACCAGGCGACTAATCCGGCGGCTGCCAGCGGCCCCACAACTGCTCCCAGATTCTCATCAGCCCGCTCGAGACCGAAGGCACGACCATACGCGTGATTCGGAGTTGGCGATGAGAGAAGCGTTTCCCGGGCCGGGGAGCGGAAGCCTCGCGATGTCCACGCGATTGCGCAGAGCACATCTGTAGGCCAGACCGATGCCGCCAACCCGGTTGCCGCGGTAACGGCGGTCAAGTTCGTTTCCGGCGGCACAGGTGAAGTGCTGACCGGCAATAGTCGTCTAGGAGATGTTTGACATCGTCCTCGCGAGAGGACCAAGACAAGCGGCGCCCGGGAATGATAATCCCGAACGCCGCTCCACTATGCCTACTCGACTAAGCCAAAGATCTTTCAGTTGCTGGGGGCGGTAAGAGTCCACACGATGGGTTGGAAGGTTTTGAAGGTGAGTGTGGTGCCGTCGCTGGTGCTTGGCAGCAGCTTGGGGTAGGCGGTGGCGGTGGTGCTGTTGTTCGCGTTGTAGACGTACACGCTGTCGGCGGTGGTGTTCGTGGTGATGGTGACCAGCTTATTTGCGGCTGTGCCGAAGGTTGTGTTTCCGTCAGCGTTCGGGGTTGTTCCCAGCGGTTGGAAAGCGCTGTACGGCACGACCTGGCCCCGAATTTTTTCGCTGCCGGCCGGGCTGTTGGCATAGTTTCCGAACACGCTGGTGCAGCCGGTGAAGTCGACGTTGCACTCTTGAATGCCGAAGGTCTTCACAGCGGTCCCCATCGGTGGGGTGACGTCTAGTCCGTTGGGCCAGTTGCCCAGCACGATCATTCGATCGGTGGCGACAGCCCCCGGGGCGAAGGTTGCGGTGATTCCGAATCCGCTCACGGATCCACCGTCGGGGGTAACGACGGCGCTCTGATACGCGGTGGCTGCGGTCGGGGGACCAGCAGCGAACGCGGTGGCGGGGGTGAGGGCTACGGCAGCTAAAACAGCAGCGGAAGCGGCGAGGAAGGCACTATGACGACGGAAGGACATGTTTGATCTTCTTTCGGGTTATCGGGTTATCGGGCTATCAATTAGGGAATTAATACGCTCTCACCCTGAACAACGGTGGGGAACGGTAGAAGGTTCAATTCAGATCGAAAAGAACGGTCAGTGAATCTTTTCGAGGCAGGCCTCGAGCTGGCGATGGCTGGAGGTGTTGTGGCTGTTTTGTCAGTGTGGGCTCTGGCTGGTGAACTTTCTGACCCTGGTGCCGTGTCTTTGCCGTGACGGGTCCGCTCTGTTGGGAGTCCGGGTGCCGCCTGTCTGGGCAGTCCCGCAGTGACCTAGTGTCCGGCACCGAGATTGCCGGCGAGGCGTGTGTGGATATTAGAACTGGCCTCGTTCATACCGATCAGCACAACACGCTTGCTGTGGTGTTCATACTTATTCTTTATTGAGTCGAGCGCGGCCACGGTGGACGCGTCCCAGATGTGCGAGCCGGACATGTCGATGATGATTCGGTCGGGGTCATCGGCGTACTCGAATTGGGTAGTCAGGTCGTTGCTGGAGGCGAAGAACAGCTCTCCGACAACGGTGTAATAGGCGGTGGGAACTGCTTCGCCTTCTGGCAGTGTGCGCTCGACGGTAGCGAAGTGCGCAACTCGGCGAGCGAAGGCGACCATTGCGACGACCACACCGACGATGACTCCGATGGCCAGGTTGTCGGTGACGACGACGACGACGACGGTTGCGACCATGACGGTTGTCTCGCTCTTCGGCATCCGCTTCAGAGTAGACAAGCGGATGCTGTGCCAGTCGAAGGTCGCGATTGAAACGATGATCATCACGGACACCAGAGCTGCCATGGGAATGACGGCAACCACGCCGCCGAGTCCCACGACGAGGATGAGCAGAAAGATGCCGGCGAGGAAGGTGGAGATCCTGGTACGCCCCCCTGAGGCTTTGACGTTGATCATGGTTTGCCCGATCATGGCACTGCCCCCCATCCCGCCGAAGAAGCCGGACAGTATGTTGGCGACTCCTTGTGCCCAGGCCTCGCGTGTCTTCTGGGACCGGGTGTCGGTGATTTCGTCCACGAGCTTTGCCGTCATCAGGGATTCAAGAAGGCCTACAAGGGCCATCGCGATAGCAAAGGGAGCGATGATCGTGAATGTGTGCCAATTGAGTGGCACGTCGGGGAAGAACAGGCTGGGAAGGCTATTCGGCAGAGCGCCCTTGTCGCCAACTGTCGGAACGTTGATTGCGGTGACGACAGTGGCCAGGGTGATCAACACAATCGCAACCAGGGGTGCCGGCACAACCTTGGTGAACCGTGGCATGACGAGCATGATGACGATTCCAGTGGCGACGAGCGGGTACACCAACCAGGGGACGCCGATCAGGTTGGGCAGTTGTGCCATGAAGATCAAGATAGCGAGCGCATTGACGAATCCGACCATCACGCTGCGAGGGATGAATCGCATGAGTTTGGCGACGCCGATGAGTCCCAGGATGATCTGGAACACTCCGGCGAGAATCACGGTGGCGATGAAGTAGTCCAACCCGTAGTCGCGGGCGACCGGCGCGATGACGAGGGCGATCGCGCCGGTTGCGGCGGTGATCATTGCCGGGCGCCCACCGAGGAAGGCGATTGAGACGGCCATCACGAATGAGGAGAACAGTCCGACGCGGGGATCGACGCCGGCGATGATAGAGAACGAAATCGCTTCAGGGATCAAGGCCATTGCGACGACGAGCCCGGCGAGTACTTCCCGGGTAAGTATCCGCGGTGTTCGGATGGCCTTCCAAACGGAGGGTTCCGGCTTGTAGCGGGTGGATGCTGCGGTCTTTTGGGCAGTAGCCATAGTGCTCTCCTGAAACGGGGCTTCGGATGAGAGGCCGAGATGGGCGTTAGTCAGATTGAGCGCCCCGTTGCGCGTCCCAGGGCTGTCGTAGAAGACAATAAAAGGGAATGACTGGTCGACATCGCAACGTCGGCCAACTCTGAAACACTACCCTAACGTGAAGGTAGAATCAGAATAAAGGAGAGGGTGGAGATGGCGACAGAGAATTCAACAGTGACGATGCACATCGGCGAACTTGCCGAGAACACTGGGCTGTCGTTGCGCACGATCCGTCATTACGATGAGATCGGTCTCCTCAAAGCGTCAGGTCGCACCGAGGGAGGGTTTCGTCTGTACACGCAGGAAGATCTCTCTCGGTTGATACTGATTCGACGCATGAAGCCGCTCGGTTTCGCCCTAGAGGAGATGATGGAGCTTCTGGTGATAATCGACACCCTGCAGGGTGGTTCGCCGGGTTCCGACAGCCCAATCGTGCGCTCGGAGCTCGATCGATTCATCAGTGACGCTGAGATGCGGCGCGAAAAGCTTTGCGAGCAGCTGAACATGGCCGATGAGTTCCTCGACCTGCTCCGCGTCCAATAGGGGTCGCGATTCAACTACTCCGTCGCTCGTGCGTGGCGCCGGCGGGGCGGACGGACGAATAGCGCAACCACGGACACGACGATCGGGATTAGCGCGAGCACTCGGGTGGGACCAGTGAACCCACCGGTGAGGTCAAGCCCGAGCGAGAGCGCGAGCGGACCGAGCGCGGTTGATGCGAGACTGATCGACATTGCCACTCCTCGAATGCTTCCGATGTGGGTTGTTCCGAAATAGCGGACGTAGGCCGCCGCTTCCATTCCACGCAAACTTCCCCCGGCGGCGCCGAGGACGAGCCCGTAGAGGATGGCGGCCCAGCCGGTGCTCACGAGCGGCAACATGAGCAGCGCCCCCGCCAGCGTGACCATCGAAAAGACGACGAAGATCTTTGGACTGGCCCGATCAATGAGGCTTCCGGTCAGCATCGTGGCCAGTATTCCGGTGAGTGTCTGGGGAAGAAAGTTCGCTGCAGCCTCGAACGGACTCAGCCCTTGCTCGCCGAGAATCGCAATCTGGTGAAAGGCAAGACCGGTGGTCAGCATCCCGGAGGCGGCAAGGCTTGCGGCGATCACCCAGAACATTCCGGTCCTCGTCGCCTGGGCGAGTGTCCATGACGCATCTTCCAGAGCGATCTGAGCGGTGGTGGGTTCGACGACCTCGCGTCGGGCAACTTGTCGGGGGAACGCGAATGCGAGGGGGATGACGACAACCACGACGACCGCCGCCTCCCAGCGCCAGGCGGCATGAATCCCCACTACCGAGATCAGTCGTTCGAGGAGGATCGGCGCGAGGGAGATTCCCGCGGAGCCCACGGCGCTCGTCACCCCGAGTGCAAGTCCGCGTCGGCGATGGATCGCCCGAGCCACTGCGGTGGTCGCGGCGAGGGTGAGCGCCCCCTGGCCGACCATGCGAACACCGGCGAAACCGGCGGTAAGGCCGGCAATCTCACCGACGAAGCTCAGCGCCAGGAGGATCGCGGCGAATACTGCCCCGAGGGTCACCGTGACCGAGCGCACGCCCCATCGGTCCAGTGCCCGCCCGATCAGAGGTTGCGCCGCGGCGCCCACAAGTGTTCCGATCAGGTAGCTGATCGAAATATCAGTGCGGGTGACTCCCAGTTCGGTAATCAGCGGGTCCGTGAAGACGGATATTCCTGCAGTCTGGCCCGGCGCGGTCATCACCGAAATCAGCGCCGCCGACACAAGAACCATCAGTGAAGTTGATGGAGAGCGACGGCCCCGTTTTGAGTTCGGCGAGCCCGATCGAAAATCGCCCGATGTCTGGAGCGTCTCAGACGAAGATGCGGGCCGAGGAGCCGTCACAATACCTTTCGACGGGAAGCGATCAAAGCCGGGGGCCGTCCCTGGGTAAGGCGACGCGGAGCGGGGGTAGGGGAGAGCCAGGGCAACGGGAGAGGCAAGTTGTTGATGAGTACATTACTCTTACGTAAGGGATGAATTGGCAAGTTCACTGATGGACGACCTCATCACCTTTCCCTTACGTCACGGTAGAGTTGGGCAAGTTGGCTCTAAACCGGATTCGGCCGCCACACCTTTTGCCGAAAGTGAGACGTCCATGTTCGTCCATCCCCTCGCTCGATCCGATCAGCACCTCATCCAGGACTTCATGCTGACGAAAATCGTGCTCCTCCTCGCCCGTGAAGCAGACGAGGCGGAATGGATCTTCGAAATGAAATCCATGGATGAGAAGGCATCTGGGAGTGAGACTCGCGAGAACGTGTTTCTCTTTGTCTACACGGTCACGCGGCATCACATCGCCGCTTTGCGAGCCAACGCAGAGCGGTCTGATGCGGCCGAACGGGTCTCGACAGTGGCACCATTCCTCGCCAATTTCCGAGACGCGGTCGCCGCGAACGCTCCGCAACACGCCCACGCGCTCTGGACACCGTCTGCGTTCGGACTCGAGTCGCATGTTGCTTCGCCGGCGATTCAGCGTCTTGCCTTCGAATTCCTTCGACTCCCCAGCGTTCCGGGCGCGGACGTGGTCGCCAGCAGCGTCGCAGACTTCCTTCCCGACGCGTACCGATCCGGAGCTGTTGCGGGCGAGGAATGACCAACTCCGGGCACAACAATCGCGAGAGCACCGAGACCGGACCACAGTCGTAAAGTGCACGCACCATCACCATCACCATCCACCCGACCAGAATAGAGTTCTATGAACACACACCATCTCGATCTCGCCACCCCACCCCCTTTGCCTGCGCGTGGTCTTCGCATCACTCCCTTGGGCGGGTTGGGCGAGATCGGGCGCAACATGACCGTTTTCGAGCACCATGGAAAGCTCCTCATCGTGGACTGCGGTGTCCTCTTCCCGGAGGATAACCAGCCGGGTATCGACGTCATCCTTCCTGACTTTGCTCCGTTGCGGGAGCGGTTGCACGACATCGAAGCGATAGTGCTCACCCACGGCCACGAAGACCACATCGGCGCCGTCCCGTACCTTCTTCAAGAGCGGCGGGATATTCCGATCATCGGATCGAAGCTCACGCTTGCCTTCATCAGCGCGAAGTTGGAAGAACACCGGATCAAGCCGATTCTGGTCGAGGTCGCAGAGGGAGATCGCCGCGCCGTCGGAGCTTTCGACCTCGAATTTCTCGCAGTGAACCATTCCATTCCCGATGGGCTTGCGATTGCGATCCGCACCGAGGCCGGACTGGTATTGCACACGGGCGATTTCAAGATGGACCAGTTCCCCCTGGACAAGCGGATCACCGACCTGGCCGGCTTCGCCCGGCTCGGAAGCGAAGGGGTCGATCTCTTCCTGGTCGACTCGACTAACGCGGAAGTGCCGGGATTCACTACTGCTGAACAGGACATCGCGCCCGCTATCGACGCGGTGTTCCGTGACGCTCCGCGGCGCGTAATCGTATCGAGTTTCGCCAGCCATGTACACCGAATCCAACAGGTTCTGGACGCCGCTGTGCGGCACAATCGCAAGGTCGCGTTCGTTGGTCGGTCGATGGTGCGAAACATGGGGATAGCGGGCAAACTCGGCTACTTGCGAATTCCCGACGGACTCGTCGTCGACCTGAAAGTCCTTGACCGGCTGCCCGACGACAAGATCGTTCTAATCTGTACCGGGTCACAGGGCGAGCCCATGGCTGCACTGTCACGCATGGCCAACCGTGAGCACATCATCGAAATCGGCGATGGAGACACCGTTCTTCTCGCCAGCTCGCTGATCCCCGGAAACGAGAATGCGATCTACCGGGTCATCAACGGGCTTACGCGGTGGGGTGCGAACGTCGTGCACAAAGGCAACGCCCGTGTCCATGTGTCCGGCCATGCCAGCGCGGGCGAACTGGTCTACTGCTACAACACCGTTCGTCCAAGGAACGTCATGCCCGTCCACGGAGAATGGCGACACTTGAAAGCGAACGCTGAGCTCGCCATCCGCACCGGGATCGATGCTGAGCGCGTTCTGATCGTCGAAGACGGTGTCGTAGTCGACCTGGTCGACGGCCGTGCTACGGTCACGGGCCGTGTACCCGCACCGTACGTGTATGTCGATGGTATGTCGGTGGGGAAAGCATCAGCGGAGGCGATGGAGGATCGTCGCCGGCTCGCCGAGGACGGCACCATAACGATACTGGGGATCCTCGACACGGCCACCGGCCTGTTGACCGAGCCGATCGATTTCTTCGCGCGAGGATTCGTCCAGGACGGAGACTGGATTCGCGACGCGTCGAAGGTGATCGACGACGCTATGGACGCGGCCAACAAGAACAAGATCCTCACCGGTCAACAACTGGAGGATCTTCTCACCCGAACCATCAGTCGCTGGTCGCAGCGACGCTATCGCCGAAGCCCGGTCATCACCTCCATTGTTATCGACGCCTGAGCCAATGGGGCTCGAGGATGGCGACAGCACGGTGCGGCGCCGGGGTGGGACTCAGACCTGACGACTCCTCACCGCCACGGTGTCATCCAGTGGGATGTGCGGATGGGCCTTCATGATGGCTTGCAACCGCCATGGCGTCGAAAATAGGGCAAAGGGACTACCGTCCGTTCGGGTGAGAACTTCCACCTGCCGTTCTCGAATGAGTGCAGCGGCACCCTCCGCCGATGTGCGGCGTGCTACTTCATACGGCAGGATTTCGTATCGAATCGGCGCTCCGAAATCATGGGTCATCCGATCATCGACAACCTCGAACTGCATGGGCCCGACCGCTCCGAGCACGGGGGCTTGGTCGCCTCTCAGATCTGATCGGAGGACCTGGATAACACCCTCATGGTCCAGCTGCTCGATACCACGCCGGAACTGTTTGTGTTTGCTGCTGTCGGCCGCGCGTGCAACCCGGAAATATTCGGGAGAAAACATCGGCAGAGGAGGAAATTCGACGGCATCACCCTGGAAAACGGTATCTCCGACGTGAAGCGCGGAGGCGTTGACCAGTCCGATGATGTCGCCCGGCCACGCTTCATCGGCGACTTCGCGCTCTCTACCGAAAAGATGTTGGGCGTACTTCGTCGCGAAGGGCCGTCCGGTAGCAGCGTGGGTGACGATCATTCCGCGGCGAAACACACCGGAGCAGACCCGAAGGAAGGCGACGTGGTCTCGGTGTGAAGCGTTCATTCCGGATTGCACTTTGAACACGAACGCCGAAAACTGGGAATTGACCGGTCTGCGGTGTCCACTGGTGGTAGCCCGCGATTCTGCGGGAGGTGCCTCACTGACAAGCGTGTCCAGCAGTTTCTTGACCCCGAAATTCAGCACGGCTGCGCAGAAGAGAACGGGGGTGGTCGCACCGGCGAGGAACAGACCCTCTTCATGGTTCTGACCTTCGACCGATAACAGTTCAGACTCTTCGCTGGCGTTCCGCCACGCATCCCCTTCATGGGCAAGAGCCTCCTCCGGTGAGGATCTTGTCTCCGTCGCGACGGTCACGCCTCCGGGCGTCCGGGTGAACTGGACAAACTGCCCAGTGCTGCGATCCAGTACTCCCCGAAAGTCCCCGGCCTCCCCGACCGGCCAGGTCAGCGGCGTCGGCAGCAATCCGGTTCGCTGGTGAATCTCGTCCATGAGCGCAAGAGCCGAGGCTCCGGGTCTGTCCCATTTGTTGATGACGGTGATCACCGGCAATTGGCGTTGCCGGCACACCTCGAACAGCTTCATGGTCTGCGTTTCGAGCCCCTTACTCGCATCCACGAGCATTACTGCCGCATCAACCGCAGAGAGCACGCGGAATGTGTCTTCCGAAAAATCGGCGTGGCCGGGTGTGTCGACGAGGTTGATAACTGTTTCATCGAACTCGAATTGGATGGCCGCGGAGGTGACGGAAATGCCGCGGGCTTGCTCCATCGCCATCCAGTCTGAGACCGTACCGCGACGACTGGCTTTGCCATGCACGGCACCCGCGGACGCGATCGCTCGCGCGTGAAGGAGCAGCGCCTCTGTGAGAGTGGACTTGCCCGCATCGGGGTGGGAGATCACGGCAAAGGTTCGGCGGCGGCGCGCCTCGGAGAGGACGTCGAGGTTCGACGCGTGTTGCGGATCAGTCATCGGTCACGCAGCTTCTCGATAATTTGATCGACGAGACGCCACTGCGAGCGAAGCGCACGTTCGCACCGCACTTCGTGCTGGAGCAGGTCCGCGCGCTCCCGCTGCTGGATCGCGATAGTGCTCAAGAGGGGCCCCGCAGTCGGTTCCCGAGGGAGAAGTCCTTCGTCTCGTGCTGGCGATAGATGGTGCGTAGCGAAAAACCGCACTTTTCAGCGAATTGACGTGTCAACACCGTGCCACCTCCGGGGAATCAAGCAAAGATCCACTCTAACCTCGGGGTCGAGTCGGGATCGTATTGCCCGCGCCCCGAGAGTGGGTCCGTCTTCCAGCGCGGGCCGGATCTGCGCTAGCGAAGGGATCGGCAAGAACTCGCACTCTCGCACCGGCTGACTGGAGGGCGTGCCGCACGGTGTTGAAATCGTCGTCGACTAGGCCAACTCACGGAGCAGCGCGCGACACCACAGCTTCCGCTGTCCTTTGTCATTCAATTTGTCCGAATGGCAGGTGAGTTGTCCGCCAAAACCGCGGCTTTTTCGGGGCCTGGTGGTGTCGCTGGAATACGCAATGATGGGCAGTCCATGTCATTCATCTTGTCCAAATCGAAGACCATGGCAGATGAAACCCTGATCCAGTACCGGACTGGGGCTGTTCGAGAACTTCCGGAAGGTGGCGGTCGCGAAGCCCCCGGTCGGCCACCGTCGCTATGGTTCCCAATCACAACGTCAGAAAGACGAGTTCCCGCTCCGACATCCGAATATCGGCCAAGCGAAGTGCGGCTCCTATCCGCCTCCGGTCCGAACGTCGACTCCTACGAAAATCTTTCTGCGCTCATGGTGTCTCTGACCGTCGAGTGATGGTCGATGCGATGATGTCCAGCAACTCACGGCTTGAGTCCTGAATACTGCCGTCGTTGGGGATCTCGTAATCCGCTGAACGGTGAGGCGCCGGATCCGCGCGGGCCAGTCGCTGCGCAATATCGTCTTCGGACTCGCGCGATCGCGCACGGAGCCGCTGAGCGCGGACTCCGTCAGACACGATGATCCGCACGACGACAACACACTCATACCGCTCCTCGAGCTCACTGATCACCCCGCGCGACACATTCGCGATGACGACCCTCCCGGCCCGGATCATGTCGTCCGCAGAGACCGGGAGACCGTAGGCAAGGCCGTGTGCCCGCCATGACCCGGCGAAGTCACCGCGCTCGTCTGCTTCCTCGAATTCCGCTGCGCTGAGGGAGTCGAACTCCTCTCCCGGACCGGGTGGACGGGTGATCACCCGTCGAACAAAATGGACAGTGTCGCTGCAACTCACTCGAGCCAAATCGAGCAGCGTGTCCTTACCCACCCCGCTCGCACCGATGACTGCTATGAATGCGCCGGGGCCGATTGGCTGGGTCACGACACCCGCACTCCCTGCCGGTGCACGCTCCGCACCACGGGAACCGCCCGACCATGCGGGTGCCGCTCCGTCGATGCCAGTTGGTGGGTATGCACCCGTACCAGGTCGGCTCGCTTTCCCACGGCGATGACGCCACGGTCGGTGAGGCCGACTGCTCGGGCCGGATTGCCACTCACCAGCTTGGCGCCATCGACAAGCGGGTACAGACCGTCCGCGTCAAGCTGCACGATCGCCTGCAACGGGCTCGCCGGCACGTAGTCGGAGGAGAGGATGTCGAGCAGGCCCAACTCGAGTAGCCGCCCAGCGGCGACGTTTCCTGACTGGCTCCGCCCGCGGACGATGTTCGGAGCGCCCATGACGATCAGCTGTCCTCGCTCGCGGGCGGCAAGTGCGGCAATTTCCGTGGTCGGAAATTCGGAGATCAACACCCCGAAGGCGGCCGACTCCTCGACGTGCTCGAGCGTTGCGTCATCGTGTGCGGCAAGTACGATTCCACGAGCTGAGGCGAGCTCTGCGATGGCCCGCCGATTCGGGACGGAATATTGCTCGGCAATCTCTTTCAGCTGAGCCACCATCGGCTCGAGCTGGTCTTCGGTCACCCGCCCTTTACCCACCATATATCGGCGGTAGTCCTCGATTTCGGCGTATTGGCGTTGGCCGGGGGTGTGATCCATCAGCGAGACCAGACGCAGGGACTGGATGTCGTGGAAGGCCTCGAACTCGGTGATGGTGGACGGAGCAGCGACCTCGCACCGCAGGTGGATAAAGTGTTGGGCGCGCACAATACCGGCATGCTCGGCGTGTTCGATGGCGTCGGCGAGCACTCGCGACAGCACAGTCGCGTCGTCGCATCCTTCGAGGGTACCGATGCGGATGGCGTCGAATACCGTCGTCACTCCGGCACCGCTGAGTTGAACGTCATGGGCGAGAACAGCGGGCACCGGATCCCAGTGTGTGCCCGGGCGTGGCTCAGCGTGGGATTCGAGGTGGTCGGTGTGGAGCTCGACGAGACCTGGCAGAAGGAGGTCACCGTCTACGTCGTCTCCGGTAACGCTTTCTCCGGTGGTGATGTCAGCGATCTGGCCGTCTCGAAGAAGGATCGAGCCATGGATGATGTCGTCGTCGAGGACGATTCGGGCGTTGGTGAGCACAGTCTCGCGACTCATTGGAGTCCTTCATGATCGAACGTTGTGGCGGTGGGTAGGCAGAGCTGGGGTTGCAGGGGGTGGACGGTATGCAGTTCAAAGCGGGCGCCTGGTTCGGCCTCGGTAACCAGAACGATCGCATCGATGGGTATTGATTGCCCGAGACTGTCGGCGAACCAGTCGGCGAGGACATCGTGCACCTCCGACTGTCGTTCGGCCAGGATGGCGGAAGTCAGCGTGAGGTGAAAAATAAATTCGTCGAGCACATAGGGGTACCCCCAGGCCTCGAACAGTTCGCGTTGGCGGGTCGTGAGAGTGGCCGGATTGCGGCGGGCGAACTCCTGAGCGGACACCGGCGCGCGGTACTCGTCCAGGTCGATGACCAGCGCATCGGCGAGGGAGTTGAGATCAGGCGCAGTTTCGCCGGGAACCAAAGCGAAAAAACTACCGATCCGGTTCACGGCCAGTTGGGGGATTGCGACGGCATGGTGCGCTGCCGCGAGCCGGGCGACCGCGGCATCAAGCTGCTCGAGAGTGCACCCCTCGGCGAGTCGGAAGGGTGCCTTGAGGGTGCCATGGAATCCGTAGCGGCGTGCGTCTTTCGTGATGTCATCGATGGCTGCGCGGGACCATCCGGTTGGCAGTTCGGATGCCGCTAGTCCTCCCCCTGCGCCGCGCCCGATCCAGGCTTCTGCTTTCTGACGCAGTATGGTAGCCGCAGCGTCTACCGACCCGGTACCCGGGGCCGCGTAGATCGCAACTCGGCTGGTCACGCGGTCACCGGGATAGCCGGTGTGAATGCCTCGACGTCAATGATTCGGTCCGCGACGGCCTCGCGCACCGCGGAGTCATGGAAGATGCCGAGCATGCCAACACCCCGTGCGCGTTTGTCCTGGATCAACTCGACCACCGCGTCGCGGTTGTGTGCATCGAGGGAGGCGGTCGGCTCGTCGAGCAGAAGTAGCGGCAGGTCGGGCAGGAAACCGCGTGCGATGTTCACACGCTGTTGCTCACCCCCCGAGAACGTGGCCGGCGGCAGCGACCACAGCCGCTTCGGAATGGAGAGCCGGATAAGCATCGCGGCGGCACGCTCGTGAGCTTCATCGGTCGCAACGCCGCGCTCGATGAGAGGCTCGGCCACAACCTTCAGGGCCCCCACCCGTGGCACGCAGCGCAGGAACTGGCTGACGTAGCCCACCGTGTCGCGTCGGGCAGCGAGCACCAGGCGGGGCCCGGCGGTAGCAAGATCTATCTCGCCCTCTACCCGGTGCAGCACAATATGACCGCCGTCGGCACCGTAGTTGCCATAGACCAGCTTGAGGATCGTGCTCTTACCTGCACCCGAGGTGCCACCGAGCACGACACATTCCCCGCGCCAGACTTCGAAATCGACGTGATGCAGCACCGCGAGTTGCTGGCCGTCCTGCAGGTGCATGGTGAAAGTCTTACTGACTTCGGAGACAGTGAGGATCGGGGCGGTTCCGGTCATCGGCGGTTCATCCTTGCAGGATCGAGGAGACAAGCAGCTGGGTGTAGGAAGCCTGCGGATCGTCGAGCACACGATCGGTCAGACCGGACTCGATGACTCGACCGTCCTTCATGACAAGGGTTCGGTGCGAGATCAGACGAGCAACGGCGAGGTCGTGGGTAACGATGACCACAGCGAGCCCCAGGTCGGCGACCAGCCCGCGGATCAGATCGAGCAGGCGCGCCTGCACCGACACATCCAGGCCGCTGGTCGGTTCGTCCATGAAAACCAGCCGCGGAGAGACGACGAGGTTACGGGCAATCTGTAGTCGCTGGCGCATACCGCCGGAGAAGGTCGACGGATGATCGTCGATTCGGTCCATCGGAATCTCGACCCGCTGCAGCCATTCGGCCGCGGTCGCACGGATGCGGCCGTAGTGACGCCAACCGTTTGCCATCAGCGGCTCACCCACATTGCCCCCGGCGCTGACGTGCATGCGTAGCCCATCGGCAGGATTCTGATGCACGAAGCCCCACTCGCTGCGCCACAGACGCCGCACTGCGCTTTCGCTCAATTCAGACAACTCGACCGTCTCGCCGTCGAGCATCCGGTAGCGGCTGGTCCCCTCGTCCAGGCTCAGACGCTGGGAGAGCATCCCGAGCAGAGTGGACTTGCCCGAGCCGGATTCGCCGACCACCGCGAGAACCTCTCCCGGCCAGAGTTCGAAGTCGACATCCCGGCACCCGTAGCGGTCGCCGTAACGATGCCCGGCACCCCGTATCTCCAGCAGTGGCAGCTCATCACTCATACGAGGGCCTCCTCATCGTCGGTTGCGGTGCGCCCGTGCGGTGCCGACTCGGCTGTGGCGTGCTCGCAGTGGTCCGTGTCGGAGCAGACGAATATTGATCCGCCAACGTCGTCGGTGATCACTTCGTCGAGATAAATATTGGTCGAGCCGCAGATCGCGCACGGCTGCTCGAACCGTTGAGGTTCGAAGGGAAAATCTTCGAAGCCGAGACTCTCGACACTGGTGAACGGAGGCACGGCGTAGATGCGCTTCTCTCGTCCGGCGCCGAACAGCTGAAGAGCCGGATTCAGGTCCATTTTCGGGTTGTCAAAGCTCGGAATCGGAGACGGTGACATCACATAACGACCCCCCACGAGCACTGGATAGTCGTACGTCTTCGCGACGTGGCCGTAGCGGGCGATGTCCTCATATAACTTGACGTACATGAGTCCGTACTCTTCGAGAGCGTGCAGGCGGCGAGTCTCGGTCTCTCGTGGCTCGAGAAGGCGAAGGGGCTCTGGCTCAGGCACCTGATAGACGAGTACCTGACCCTCTACCAACGGCGTCTCGGGGATGCGGTGGCGGGTCTGGATGATCGTGGCCTGATCGGTGCGCGTCGTCGTGGCCACATGGGCGACAGATGCGAAGAAGTTGCGAATTGATACCGCGTTCGTCGTGTCATCAGCGCCCTGGTCGATGACTTTCAGCACGTCGTCTTCACCGATGATCGCGGCAGTGAGCTGCACACCGCCAGTACCCCACCCCCGCGGCATCGGTACCTCACGGCTGGCGAACGGCACCTGGAAACCGGGAATCGCAACTGCTTTCAACAGGGCGCGCCGTATCATCCGCTTCGTTTGCTCGTCAAGGTACCCGATGTTGTAGCCCACCAGATCGGTACTCACGCGAGGACCTCCTTCGCTTCCTTGGCTGGTTCCTGGGCGGCTTGCGCGGCTGCCTGACGCGCGTGGAACTCCCGGTTGAGCTGGCGTACAAGCACCAATTCAGCCTGAAAATCGACATAGTGAGGAAGCTTTAGGTGCTCAACGAAGCCGGTTGCCTGCACGTTGTCGCTGTGGCTGATGACGAACTCTTCATCCTGAGCCGGAGCCTCGATCCGCTCACCAAACTCGCTAGCACGCAGCGCCCGGTCCACGAGCGACATGGACATCGCCTTACGCTCACTCCGACCGAAAGCAAGACCGTAACCGCGGGTGAACTGTGCGGGGGTGCCGGTGCTGCCAGTGAACTGGTTGATCATCTGGCACTCGGTGACCTCGATCCGGCCAAGCGAAACCGCGAAACCGAGTTCCGGTGCCTCGAATTCAACCTCGACCTCTCCCACTCTGATCTCCCCGGCAAACGGGTGAGTACTGCCGAAGCCCCGCTGCGTGGAGTAACCCAGCCCGAGCAGGAACCCTTCGTCCCCGCGCGCGAGAGCCTGAAGACGCTCCGCTCGGCTCATCGGAAACACGGTTGGATCACGGGTCAGATCCGCCGGCTCGGTATCGTCTTGACCGGCATGACTGTCTGGCTCAATCAGCCCAGTAGCGCGCAGAATGGCGGACACCCGTGGCATGGTTGGCTCGTCTTCCTCGGTCACCTTCAATTCCGGTCCAGTGGTTTCGGTGTCGGAAAAGAGTCGATGGGTGTAGTCGAAGGTCGCGCCGAGTTGCTGCCCCCCGGGCAGGTCCTTGAAGGCGGCGGAGATGCGACGCTGAGGAGGCAGCCCCGCCGTGTCAAGCGGCTGCGTGTAGCCGAATCGCGGCAGCGTGGTGCGGTAAGAGCGGATGAGAGTCACCGCTTCCAAAACATCACCCTGCGACTGGAGCAACGCACGCGCTGCCAGCTCTGGATCAAAAAGCGATCCTTCGCTCATGACGCGGGAGACAAGTACCCCGAGCTGACCGGCAACCTGAGCCGTATCGATCGCCGGCAGCGATGGCTCGCCTCGGCCCTGTTTCGCGAGGAGTGCGTGCGCATTCGCAATTGCACGTTCCCCTCCTTTGACTGCGACGTACATGTCAGGTGTCCTGTCCGGGTTCGGCGGCGGTGAGTCGCGTGGTGCGGGGCAGCGCGGAGACGGCCCCATCGTCGACGAGGAGCAGATCGATGCCGCGAGGAAACAGCTCATGATTGAGCTGCCACTGTGCCAAGAAGTCGTCGTTAGCCCACGGAGCTTCGAGGGCTGCGGCGCCATTGAGACCCGGTCCTTCCGCACGGAAGCAGCTGTCGCCGGCGCATCCGCGGATATCGAACACGACAGTGGCCGACCGGTGCGGCGCTTCGTCACTACCGACAGCAAGCCCTGCCAACAACGGCAGTGCGGAGGGGGAAGCAAACAGGAAATCCGCATTGGCCGCATCTGTTACCAGACGCACACCGGTGTGAAAGTAGAGCCACGCTTCGACTTCGGCCGTTTCGAGGCATCCGCCAAGCCAGACGGTGCATTCTTCGTCTAAGACGGTGAGCGCCACTGCCCCCAAACCCCGGCCCAACGCCGATGGCGGCTCTGCCGGGCCGATCAATGGATAGCGGCGAGTGGGATGAGCCAGCGCGTCCAGCACGGCGCGGAAGACCCGCTGGGCGTCACGGGTTGGATCGGCGAAACCAGCAGCGGGGATCATGGGCACCATGGCCGCACGTTCCTTCATTCGTGCTCCCTCGAGACGGTGAAGAAGTCGACCAGGGTACTTCGCGCGTCAGCCTGGCGCGCCTTATCCCGCTCCGCGCGAGCCAGCTCGAGCGGCGCCACGACTTCAGCAAGCACCCGGTCACGCAGGTTGGGGTCAGCGAGCAATCCATCGAAAATCGCCGCGAGGCGCGCGTGCTCGAGATTTGTTCCGAGAATATAGGAACTACCGACGACATCCGATGTGAGTGGCGTGCCAGATAGACGCAAAGTGGCGCGGGTGACCGTTGCCTCCCCGAGATTGAATCTCGCGCCACCGGCGTCGATCCGGCTGCGGATCATCACCAACCCCGCCTCTGGTCCACGGATCGACTGCACTTCAGGCTTGGGGCTCCATCCCTTCCACGCCGTCAGAAGGTCTCCTAGGGGAGCCGCGGCAAGCGCGCCCATCCAATACTGGCGCTCAGCGACCCCGCCAGCGGGCGTCTTTGCGGGGGACTGCATTTGAGAGGTCACCGTTCCTTCGTCGAGTTGTCCAATTATCTAGATAACTTGAGGCTACCGCCGTTCGGAGTGCAGCAGAGCCCAGCAGGGCAAAAATGCGCTAGCCGACAGGTGAACTTTGAGAGAACAGAATCTTGCACGCCCGATAGAGTGCTCAGACATGGCTACGCAGAATAGGTCCCCGAGCGGCTATTCTGCGTGGCGGCTGATAGCGGATGAACTGCGCCGCGAAATTACAGCAGGACTGGTGCACGCAGGCGCGAAGTTGCCGTCCGAGAGCGAACTCGCGCAGCGCTTCGGGGTGAACCGTCATACTGTGCGTCAGGCCGTTGCCTCTCTCGCCTCCGATCAACTCGTCATCGCCCGCCGCGGCAGCGGTACCTTTGTGGTCGAGCATGTCTTGCTGGTGCATCGGATTGGACTCCGCACGCGTCTGACAGACAGCCTGGGCAGTCGCGGCGCCTCCGCATCCGGACGCCTGCTCGAGTCTGCGGTCGAGAACACCCCTCCCGTCGAGATCATCGAGCGACTTCAACTCGGGGCCCGACCCGCTCTACGAATGGAGCTCATCCGTTCTGTAGGGGGTCGGCCTATCGCGAGAGGCACGTCCTGGCTGGATGCTGAGCAAGTCCCCGGCATACTCGAGCATTACCAGCCAGATGGTTCAATGACCTCCGCGCTGGCAGCGGTGGGAATCCAGGATTACATTCGGGCCACGACGACTGTTACTGGCCGGGTGGCAACCACGACCGAGGCCAGTGAACTAGAGCTACCTGCAGGTTCAGTCGTACTCGTAGTTCGCGCGCTCAACACCCTCCCCAACGGCGCTCCTCTGCTATTGAACATCACACGCTTTCCCGCTGACCGTGTCGAGCTCGATGTGGAGCATCACACCGTTTAAGAAATCCGCCAACTCGACAACTTCGAGATAGATCCCGAAGGTGCAGAGGCAAGCGACGACCCTTCCCAGCGATCAGACCTCCTCGAGCGAAATGGCGTGGCCGGCTCGGGAATGGCGAAGGTTCGAAACCCCGTTCAGGACGGACTTTCAGCGGGTCCTCTCAGCCCTGTCGAAAAATCTTGCATGGGCCCGAGGTGTTGATTTTGGGCGAGGATACCCTCGGCCTGTTCGATGAGGATGCGGGTGTCGGGGTCGGGTTGGAGTTGCTCCTCGACCAGATTTATGGTCGGACTGCTCCGCTTCTGGAGCACCGCGATCGCAGCGGCATCGGCCAGTATCTGGACAAGCGCCCCGTCCGCCGCGGTGAGCATTCCGGGGCTGGTGCTGAGGAGGTTGAGGACTCCACGGACAGTGTCATCGATCTGCAGCGGGTGGGCAGGGAAGGAGACGTCAGCCACCACGCCTCTCGTGCGCAATTCGGATTGTTGAGCCACACACCGCCAGCATTCGGCGAGGGGAGCGCACATCCGGTCACGTGAACCGTTCTCATGGAGATGTTCCTGTTGTGAACGGGGCGTGTGCACGAGAACGAGGTTCAACAGCCATGATCTGAGGTCAAAATCTTGCGAAGAAAAATATGATGCCGGTCGCCACAAGGCAACTACAACTTGTTGCTTGAGCAGCTCAGCAAACGCTGCCGCGTCCGCCCCTGCACCACGTTTCATCAACCGCAGTGCGGAGGTCTCGAACGGCAACTGCTTGAACTCGTTCGCAACTGATTTACGACGGATAAGCATTCGCGACGACGTTCCGCGGCCTATCCTTCTGCGGACGATCCGATGTCAGACGAAATCGCATTCACGAGCCGAAATCGCTGCAGCTACTTGTGTCAAACACCGGCTGGAAACGACCCAAGTCAAGACCGCCAAATCCAGCACCTACACCGAACCGGCGGCAGCACTCTCGTGCCGCCACCGGTTTGATGGACTGGAATGTTCCACCGGAACATGAGTTGTATTCATCTGGTGCTTCGGTGGGGCATACGCAGTTAGACCCCGGGGCGGGCGAGGGGCTTTCAGGCGGGAATCAGAACCGTGTCGATCACGTGGATGACCCCGTTGGACGTTTCGATATCCGCGGCGGTGACCGTCGCGTCGTTGACCTTGACACCGTCTGAAGTGTCGAATGTCACGTCGGTTCCCTGCACGGTCGTCGCACTCGGGGTGCCCGAGAGGTCGGCTGCGTGCACAGATCCAGGCACCACGTGATACGTCAGAATTGCGGTCAGTTTGGGCACGTCGGCCAGCAGCGACTCCACAGTCCCTGCAGGCAACTTGGCAAACGCCGCATCGGTGGGGGCGAACACCGTGAACGGTCCAGGACCGCTCAGCGTGTCCACAAGTCCGGCAGCCTGAACGGCGGCGACGAGAGTGGTGAAATCTCCGGCACTGACAGCGGTTTCAACGATATTAGGCATGATTGAGGCTTTCTTTTCAACGAGTGGAGTTTCTATCCGATGTGAGAACCACACGAACGTTTTTCACGCTATAGCTGGTTCCTGAGAGACCGTTGACGTTGATGAACAACTTCTGTGTCGCGGTCTTTGGAGCGTATTGAAACTCTGGGTATCGGCGGCAATCTCCCAGATTGGGGATCGATTAAATCGAACACCGAGCGGCTGAAGAATGAAGTTTTTGCATTGGAGGGGGATGACAAGTCCGATGCGCCGTTCAGCAACGCACTCCCACAGTCACGCAGTCATAAAGTCGGGGATAAATGATGCCAAGTCCGGCATGATCCCACCGCAGTCAGTCTCGATTCAGAGCAATTCACGTGGGGCCCCTCTCTCCCAAAGAGAGGATTCACCATCTGTCCTTGCGGGTTGCTCGTTCCCTCATCACCACGATCACTCCAATTTTCGCCTCCGCGTAGGCGTTCATGTCATCCCGGTCCCGACCGAGGAGGGCCCGTTTGGAGTTTTCGTACCCGGCACGGTTTCTTGCATGGAAACGCAGGTGATCACTGAACTGAAAGGGATAGACGACGGTCCGCTGGCCTTGCTCAAGGATGTGCGTATGTGCATATGGGCATCACGGGCAGCGGTCCGCGCCGCCCGATGCCCGGGTTCGCGAATCCGCACTTCCTCGACGGCTTCCACAAACGGATCGAGCTGGTCATCCTCCGCTGAGAAATCCGGAACTCTATCGACAAGATCGGCCTTTTGCTTCGCCGTCAGCCCAGGAACTGACCTCGATCGGATGTACTCAACAGCGTGAACGCACCGGCAAGCGCACTCCAAATCCGATTCTGATGATGGAGAGATGGATAGATCCTCACCGGTGGGTATTCTCTGCCATCGTGGGAGCGCGCTGCTTACCTGGTTCACGACCTTTTCGCCGACACTGTCACCCCTCATGGCAAGAAGCTGGGATCCGGGCTATGCCGCCTCCTGGTCATCCTGGGATTCCCCACCCTGGGTCTCGTCTTTCCGTCGTTCTGAACAAGACCCGCGTGCTTGGCATAGTCGAGGGCGTAACAGTCATCGCCGTGCGGATCGATTACACCGACCGGCGAGTCTGGCTCCATGCGCGTGCCGTGCCGAACAATCTGACTGAACAGCTGAAAACCGAGTTCTGGAGTGCCCGCCAACGCTGGCGCGTCAAGCAACAGGCACAAGGTTGGATTGCTCCGGAAGAACCACCGTGCAGTCCAGGACAAATAATGACCCGCCTTGCAGTAAGACTGACAAGCCACCCGCACATGGAATTCGATCCCCAGATCTCGGCGGGGGACCAAGGGCCGAATGGCAAATCAACTGGTCTTGGTCAAACCTGCCGGCAGCTCCATGGTATTTCTCGGCCTGTCGCCAGAGGGAAAGGACAGCGAACTGAGACTTCAGCTTCCACCCTCCATCTGACAACAGAGCTCTGAGCTGCCCCGACTTCGGTTGACAAGGACTGACCAGATCGGGGGCAGTCGACTCTCACTCGACCGTGATCGGGGTACCTAGCGGCAAGGTCGTTGCGAGCGTTGTGATGTCTATGTTCGACAGGCGGATACAACCGTGGCTGACGGCCTTGCCAATGCTTGCCGCATCATCCGTTCCATGGAGGCCGATCTGGCCGGGACCGCCACCGAAGCTCGACAAGACGGTCGAATACGCGGACAGCCCGAAGGCGTAGGGACCATAACCAGGGTTAGTGGGCGCGAGAAGCTCGGTGAGATAAAATGAGCCGTGCGGGGTCGGGGTCCCGCCCGTACCCGTCGCGGCCGGGTACGTTTTCACCAAAGTGCTCGAGCGATAGAGCGACAGCGTGTTCTGCTCGGTGGACACGCGGAGGCTGTAGACAAGGTCGTGAAGGGTGACCTGGGATGCGCCGATCCATCCCCTGCTGCCGTTGGGACGATCGGGAAGTTCAACCTCGAGCCACCCATTACTCGATTGAACGACGAGGAACGTCAACGGTGCGCCCGAAAGGCGAGGGTTGGTCAAAGTCAGCTTCTTCGTGCCACCGAGGCTGGCATAAACGGTAACGGTCGCACCGGAGGCGGTTGCCGAAGTCCCCGCCGCAGCTGGAGGCAGAGGAGCGAACGTGGCCGTGTTCGTCGGCATCGCGGAAGTAACCGGTGTACCGACATCGGCAGTGAGCCGCCCGCACCCGGAAAGCAGAACAACACTGACGATCCCTAGGGTCAGGATTGGGAGTAGATTTCGACGGATCATTTTCGTGTCCCTCATAGGAGGAATGCGGAAGTCGCCTGTCGCCTAGCCGGTGAATCGTGCGCGGCCGGGCACTGGGGTGGCCGGGGTGCCGACAGCTGAGGTGACGCAGGAGGTCGGACGAGTAATCGTGTTCGTCTGCATTGTGACCCCACCGGTGCGAGCAAGAAGTCGACCGGTGATCCTTGCGCCGGTGTTCGCACTCACCGACTTGAGCGCCATGATAGTTCCTGCGAAGTCGGAGCCGGTCTCGAGGGTAGCCGAGGAAGCAACTTGCCAAAAGACGTTACAGGCACTGGCCCCACCGGTGAACAAAACATGAGATGACTGGCCAGCATCGAGCGTGCTGGTCGCCTGGAAGATGAACACGTCGGTTGCGCTTCCGCTGAGTGTCAGGGTGCCACCCAGGGTTAGCGCTCCACCGGCGTACACTCCGGGCACCAGCGTCTTCCCATCGAGAGCGCCGAGGCCACTGGCTGTGGGGGTCCGGCCAGCCGCATCGTTGTAGGCGGTGACCAGATCGTGCTGAGCCTGGCCCGACAATGCGTCCGTATTGTGAATGGCTCCGTTGGAGACGATGCCCGGCGGAAATCCGGTCACGGCCGATCCGGCGTTGACCCCGAGATCACCGCTGACCATCGTGGCACCGGTATTCGTTACCGTGCTTGCCGCGAGAACGGCGAAGCTCCCCGCGTTGCCGAGCCCGACCGGGGACTCGGCGGCATTCGCCGAGCGGGAATCGGGGGTTGCCGCCAGACCAACCGAGACGACCAGTCCCAATGTCACCAGCAGCGGCACCGCGATACCTCTATTTGCACTAATCATCAGTCATCTCAATTCATTGAAAAGCAACACGAAGGGGAACTATTTTTGGATATATGACACCGGTCCGATCGCGCCGGAGTGGGATCAACCCTGTCACCGGACCGGACCGGACCGGACCGGCCAGGCAGTGATCTCGTTGCGCGGACGAACTCTGATCCGAGGTTTTCACCAATCACGGTGAAAGCCAGATCATGACGAATATGGACGGAGTAATGTGATCCGCCTTGGGGTGACGCATGTGAGGCAGAGGGTGGTCATGATGTCTTCTTTTTCGGGTTTGGTGCCACCGGTGTGGATATCTCGGTTGGCGTCGCGGTGCCCGTCGCCGCAACTGTCGCCGCGATCCCGGCTGCGGTTGCGGTTTCGCGTGCGAGGAACGCACCTAATTCGCTGATGGTGGACATGAGCGGCGCGGGGAAAACAACGGTGGTATTTTTGTCCACACCCAGTTCGATCAGAGTTTGCAGGTTACGCAGCTGAAGGGCGAGGGGGTGTGCCATCATCGTGTCGGAAGCATCCCCGAGCGCGGCGGCGGCAAGGGACTCACCCTCTGCTGCAATGATCTTCGCCCGTTTCTCCCGCTCAGCTTCGGCCTGTTTCGCCATCGCTCGTTTCATTGTGTCGGGGAGTTGGATATCCTTCAGCTCAACCAACGTGACTTCCACCCCCCAGTCGATAGTGGTGACATCAAGGATTTTGCGAATATCGGCATTGATGATGTCGGTTTCGGCAAGTATCTCGTCGAGGGTGTGCTTGCCGACAACTTTGCGAAGAGTGGTTTGAGCGATCTGATCGATCGCTGAGTACACGTTTTCGATCGCTACTACTGACTTGACCGCGTCGACAACCCGGAAGTAGGCGACCGCCGAGATATTGACGCTGACGTTGTCTTTCGTAATGATTCCCTGGGATTGGATCGGCATCGTGATGATACGCAAGGAGACCTTCGTGAGCCGATCAACAAACGGAACGATGACTGCAAGCCCCGGTTTCTTCGTTCCGATCAACCGGCCGAACCTGAAGTGCACCCCCATCTCGTACTGCGTCACGATACGCAACGCAAGTGGCGCCACGATCAGGGCAACCACCACCACAATGACGATGATAATGAGCCCGGTCATGAAAGATCCGCCTCGAAGGCTACTGCCGAGGTACCTATCCCGCTCATATCGACCGGACAGGTGACCGGCAGGTCGCCGGATCCGGTCATTTTTACGGTCTGGATACGCGCGGCTGTGCGACTTGCGGGCATGGATTTCATCGACACTCCCAAACGGTTCGAAGATGGACCGCTGCCGGGGGCTGGAGCAACACTTAAATCGTAGCCGACTGAGCGCGAGCATTACAGCGAGTGCTTGGTCTCAACACCACGGCGCTGAGATCACACGCGGGGAGGGACTTGACCCGTGTACTCGCGGGTCAAGTCCCGAAACCATCCGTGATGTGAGGGTTCGAGCACGCCCGGTCTAGTCAGCCCGTTACGGGACTGGTGGGAATGCTCCGGGTGTCACGATCTGGGCTGAGACGTCGGTGTCTTCGCGAAGGTGGTAGGAGGCACAGACCCGGTGGTAGCCGTCCGCGATCTGCAGGGGTGTCCCGTCAAGGGTTCCTCGAACCAGAAGCACGGGGCTGAGTTGTTTGCCCCTTCGAACGCGCTTCAAATCTTTTGCTACGTAGGGGTCATCACTGGGCAGGAGCGGGAGGCGGGCGGCGCGGAGGATATCTTTCGCCTTATGGAAGACGATGGGTTGATTTGCAAGCTCGCCGGCGAGACTTTCCGCCGTCGCAGGATCGGTGATGAGGCTCAGATAAGCGACGGCGGCCGGGTAGTCGTGCGCTTCCGGTTCGGGTGACCAACGGACTTTCATTCGGACCTCCTGCTAGTTTCAGCAAGAATACTGCCAAGGAGGTAGCCGATGGTTGCAGAGCATCTGACACTGTCACCGCTGCAACGACGCCAGGTGAATGAGTTCGACGACCAGGCGCATGAGCTGCGCCGATTGGTCAGCGAAGCTGTGGGCACCTTCCTTTTAGTTCTCGTGGCCGCAGGCGGCAGCATGGTGGATACCCTCAGCCACGGGGCGATCGGTCGTGGGGCGGAGGTGACGGCACCGGGCCTGATGGTGGCAGCGATCGTTCTTTTTATGGGAACCAATTCCGGCGCCCACCTGAACCCGGTGGTAACCCTTGCGTTCGCGATCCGTAACGATTTTCACTGGCGTCGAGTATCGGGCTACATCGTGGCCCAACTCGTCGGCTCGATCACCGCCGCCGCAATCCTCCGACTCACATTCGGCGGGAGCACAAGCGTGGGAGTCACGTCCCCCGGACCGGGCTTCAGCCCATGGCAAGCAGTAATCATCGAAACTCTTCTCACCTTCGGATTGGTCAGTGTTGTCCTCGGTGCCGCGTCCGGTGCCCAAAACATCGGCGCGCTGTCCGCTGTGGCAGCACGAAGCTACATAGTGCTCGCCGGATTATGGGCAAGCCCCGTCAGCGGGGCATCCATGAACCTGACCCGATCACTCGGCCCCGCTATTTTGAGTGGCAACTACACCCACCTCTGGATCTACCTACTCGGACCCCTCCTCGGCGCACTGCTCGCCTGTCCTCTGGCATACCTACTCCGCGGATCCGGCGGAGGCACCGTGGCGTCGAAAGCAGCCCAAGGCAATCGTTGACCACACAAAGCCACCGAGCACCGCGCACATCGATGTGCGCATCACCACCCCTTCCACGCCACCGCCAGCCAAATACTCCGCTGGCTATACGGCAGGGCCGGGCAACGGCAACGCGATCAGAGGATGTGGGGTTGCTCCGCAGTGTCCGTCGTGGTCGAGTGGGCCGGCGCAGGCACGAATGCCAACAGCGCCGCTCGGCAGCAGCGATCATCAACGCACGGGACGGGCAGTTGCGGCGCAGGATTCTCAGCCCGCAGAAACGACTGGCTAGAGGTGGTGGTCAGCTGGTAGTGGAAGTCGATGGGCTTCACGCTGTAGGCGAGATCGCGCGCCATGTTCGACAAGATTCGGGACGTATGTGCGGATGCGACTGTCGGACAGTGCCGTGTACTCCTCCGCCACGGTCGAGGCGATGTGCTCCCGCGGGGTCCTGGGAAAACGAAGGGCGAGCCGGTCAACAAGTTTCCCGATCGCAGCATCCGTGTCCAGTAAGACCATGACGCAAGTGTGTGCCCTGCGCCGCACCTCGTCAACACGGGCAATGAGTGAACTCGCCCGGTTTCTTCATCCGACGGTCCCCTGGTGTTCACCAAGTTCGCCTAAGTTCCTTGACTGTTTTCTCGCCGTACCGCTCAGAATGAGGACAGATCATGAACTACGCGGGGGCATTCGACTTTAGAGACGCAGGTTAGGGACGCTGGGATGTGCACCATCACGGCACCCCCTGATCGCCTGACAGATCTGGCGCACGAACGATAGTTTCGATCTGATGGACAGGTTGGATCGCCCCATCGGCCACTTCGACTCCGCCGAGAACGCACTGAGATTCTTGTTGCGGTCCACCCATCCCCGATCCCCGCAGATGCTTCCGGCATCTGCAGGTTCCATCCTTCTCGCCGATAGCTGCGTCCCCATCGAAAACCACGCCGGCACGTCAAACCGGGAATACCACTGGACCGCGTTGTCGAGATCCCGCTCGTTCTCCATCTGGATGAAGAGTTAGATGATGCAAACGTGCCGCTCGTTTACGAAAGTCGGACAGTATTTCCTGGCCGTCTTTTCGGCTTATAGCCCTGAGGAAGCCGTCGGTGGCTTTCCGATTCGAACGGCCGGATCGCGCATTGGGTACCGGCTCGACTTGCTTCGAAGTTGGGCCGGCTGCTGTTACTCGTAATCGGACGCGAACTTTTCCAGGCTCCTTTTCACGATCGTGGCAAACGATCTGATGGATTGTCGATACCGTTGAAGGCGTAGTCCCTCCCGGAGGCCCTCGCGCTTCGATCGGATTCGTCGGGGACGCCCATGAGCGGTCAGAACTGTCTGCCCAAATATCGGGACTGTGCAGATCGGAATGTTTACCGTCGGTACATCCCGTGGAGGGGCGGAGGAAATGTCACTCTGGCAGTCTGCAATCCTGCCCTGTTCGCCCCGGGCATATTTGCGCCCAATTCCTCGCTAGCAGGCAGTAGGACGCAGTAACGGAATCCTCGAGTTTGGTGGTTTGTATGCGTCGGAAAGTCTGTCTGATAGGCATTGACGGGGTGAGTGCTCAGATCGCGTTGCGCGAACGAAGGATGCCCCACTTGGTTGGGCTTGCGGATGCTGGGCGACTGCACGACATGCAAATTCAGATACCGACGCTGTCCGGCCCAAGCTGGTCAACGATTTTGACCGGTGCAACTTATGCCGAGCATGGAATTTCAGACAACAGCTTTGTCGGCAAAAAACTTGCCGCTCACCCGGACCTGCTGAGTAGGGCCTTTTATGCCGACCAATCGACACGAACTTTCGCGGCTGCGGGTTGGCCTCCGTTGGTCGACGCTGACGGCCTTGGGCCGATCATCCACGAGCGTCGAGAACAAAAGGTTGCAGGCCGTCATCATGTTGTTGTTCGAGACGGCGAGACGTACGGCTATTCGTATGTTGATGCTCAAGTTATGGCACAGTCGCGCTGGGTGCTCGTAAACGAAGGCCCAGACGTCAGTTTCATTTACTTCTGTTCCGCCGATGAGGCCGGTCACCTTTTCGGTGCCCGCTCGGCTGAATACGACGCCGCTCTCCTGCAGGTCGATTCTCACCTAAAAACACTCACAGATAGTATCCGTACCAGGGTCGAGGTGCTCGGTGAGGATTGGTTGGTGGTAATAACTACTGATCATGGGCATCGTGACTCGGGCGGCCATGGTGGCGGGTCTCCGGAGGAACGTCAATCGTTCGTCGTGACGTATGGATTCGGTGCGCCCGCGGTCGATTGGGATGAGCAACTTGAACCAACCGACATCACACCGCTCATCTTGCTGCACTTGCGTCCCTAACCGCACCGCGGATCTGCAACGAAGACGCTGCCAAGCGCCGCTTTTTCGAGGTGGAAGGATCGATCTGAATCGATCGTGCCGAATTGGGTGCTAATAGCCACCGGTTGAATCGGCTTGGAGCCTTGGCCCGTGTTTTTGGACCCGGTGTCATTTCGGTTTATGCCGCTCTCGTGAGCGTAGCGGAGGTGGTGGTGTCGTAAGAGTTCGGGCTGAAATTGCAGATCGCTGAGTGGCGACGACGGGTGTTGCAGCGGTTCGCCCATCGGAACACGGCTCGATATGCGCTGTCCTGGTCAGGGAGTGTGGGGGCGTCGTTGGGAAGTCGCGTTTCAGGGTCGTGTTGAACGATTCCGCGAGGGTGCTGTCTGCGCTGGAGCCGATCGCGCCCATCGACTGTCTCACGCCCAGGCCCGCGCAGAGTCGGGCGGAGTCCTTCGAGGTGTAGACCGATCCGTGGTCCGAGTGAAAGACAGCACCTTGCAGCGAGCCGCGTTCGCGCCAGGCGGCTTTCAGCGCATCTTCGATAAGCTCGCAGCGCATGTGCTCGGCCATCGTCCAGCCGGGCAGCTTGCGGGAACACAGGTCGATCACGGTGCTGAGAACAGAGGTACGTTCCGTCAGCGATGGGCAAATAAGTGATGTCGCCGACGTAGGGACGGTTCGGCGTCTCAGCGGTGAAGTTCCGGCCCACCAGACCAGGGAACTTCCTGCCCGACTGGTCTGGGACAGTGGCGGATCTTCGCAGCCCGCACCGCGTCCGCGGCCGCCCTTGTGGTCCTCGACGAACTGGAAGCGGGTCACCAGTTCGTCTCCCTGGCGAAATACTTCGCCGCCTGACGGAAAATGTCTCGTTCCGTGGCGAGCTTGCGGGCCTCGGCGCGGGATGCCGTCAGCTCCAGCCTCCAGCCTCACGACCCTCGCCGCCTGCGACTCGGGTCGCCCGACAGACCCCAGGAACGTCTCCGACCCACTCCTTCATCGCACCACTGGAGATCCCCAGATCAGCCGCGATGCCCTTCAACGTAGCTGCGGGAGTGGACTCATACAAGTCCACCGCGCGCCGACGAAACTCGTCCGTGTAATTCTTCCTAGCCATCCCTTGAACACTCGCCTCCCCAGCATCGTGCTGGAATCAGCGTGCCCAAGATCAGGGGTCAAGTCCCTTCCACCGCAGGAATACGAGTACACCCACCATCATCACGTGATCGGCTCCTCAAACGATGGTGCCGCCAACAAATCGGCGGAAGGACGAGCCCTCGTGACCAACGCCCGCACTGCGCGAGTCGGACTGCCCGTGCGGCGACACGGCAATTCGACGGTGATGCCGGTCTCGGCTGGCAATGATGCAGTCAACAAACGCCCTAAGCCGGAATCTCAGAATCAACGAATAGTCTTGTTTACCACGGTCCGACCAATGTCGATTCGGGGACCCACGAGGAATGAGCCGCCCGTCATGATTGAATTCCGGAACGTCACAAAGCGGTTTCCCGGTGGCACTCTCGCTGTAGACGAATTCTCTCTAGTGCTTCCCTCGCATAAGGCGACAGTTTTCGTCGGGTCGTCCGGGTCCGGAAAGACCACGCTGCTTCGGATGATCAATCGGATGATCGATCCGACCGCCGGTAGCATCCTGATAGACGACGAGGACGTTTCCGGCCTCAATCCGGTGTTACTCCGCCGACGGATCGGCTACGTTCTCCAGGCCACCGGATTGCTCCCGCACCGGCGGGTGGTAGACAATATCAACACTGTTCCGCGGTTGAACGGTGTACCGAAGCGAAAGGCCCGGCTCGACGCGCTGACATTGCTCGACACCGTTGGGCTCGATCGCTCGCTCGCAGAGCGGTATCCGGACGAGCTCTCGGGCGGCCAGCAGCAGCGCGTCGGAGTTGCGCGGGCTCTCGCTAGCGATCCAGACATCCTTCTGATGGATGAGCCGTTCGGCGCTGTCGACCCGATCGTTCGGGCGGAACTCCAGGTCGAACTCAACCGTCTGCAGCGTGAGCTGGGCAAGACCACTGTGTTCGTCACACACGATATCGACGAGGCTTTCGCGATCGCCGACCAGGTAGTGATCTTCCGCACCGGCGGTGTGATCGCGCAGGTAGGAACCCCGGCCGAGATCTTGGCGAATCCGGCGGATGACTTCGTCGCGACTTTCATCGGAGCGGACAAGGGAAAACGCACCCTGCATCTCCAGCATCGCGAGGGGGACAGCGCGACTCTGATTGTCGATGAGGACGGGCGGCCTGCCGGAATACTCGGGGCCGATCAGTGAAGGAGGACCAATGAGGTGGTTCATCGACAACTTCGACCTGATCTGGGGTCTCAGTATCAATCATGTTGCACTCAGCATTGTTCCGATCGTTCTCGGATTTGTTATCGCTGTGCCACTCGGCTGGATCGCCAATCGGCGGCCGGCCCTGCGGTCGGTCGTCATCACCGGGGGAAGTCTCTTGTATACGATCCCCTCCCTCCCGCTCTTTGTGATTCTGCCGTACCTGCTCGGGACGAGGATCACCGATGCCCGGAACATCGTGGTGGCGCTGACTCTCTATGCGATTGCGATGATGGTTCGCACAGCGGCAGATGCCCTCGCTGCTGTGCCAGTGGATGCGATCGAGGCCGCCACGGCCATGGGGTACTCGACCTGGACCAGATTCTGGGTGGTGGAATTTCCCCTCGCGGGCCCGGTGCTTCTCGCGGGACTTCGCGTGGTCTCGGCAAGCACGATCGCGCTCGTCTCGGTTGGTGCCATCATCGGTTCAGCCAACCTCGGCTATCTGTACACGAACGGCAAGCAACGTGACTTCCTCGAGGAAATCGTCATCGGTATCGTAGCGAGCCTCGTTATCGCCCTTGTCTTCGACGTGGTGCTTGTTCTTCTCGGCCGCGTTCTCATGCCCTGGTCGAGGCGCACCGATCGGACCCGGCGCCAGACAATCCTTCCCGTCGAGCAGGTGGCCTGACCCGTGCAATTCTTTCTTGACGCCTTCCGCTGGCTATTGGATCCCGCGAACTATGCCGCAGGATCGCCGAGCCCCTTTCCGATTCAAGCTCGGCTCGGTGAGCACTTGTTGTACACGGTCGTGTCGGTGGGAATCGCGGCGATCATCGCGCTTCCGCTCGGTTTCTATATCGGGCACACCGGGCGTGGCCGTCAGTTCGTGATCGGATTCACCGGTGCGATGCGGGCGCTCCCGACACTTGGCCTGCTGATGGCTCTCTTCGTCATCGTGGGGGCAACAGTGCCATTCACGAGAGCCGCCTTCGTCGCCTCGATAATCGCACTGGTCATCCTGGCGATTCCATCGATTCTGGCCGGTGCGTATGCCGGCATTGAGTCGGTCGACAGTCAGACCGTCGATGCCGGCCGCGCGAGTGGCATGACCGAATTACAGGTGCTCACCCAGATCGAGATACCCCTCTCGCTTCCGCTGATCATCGGCGGTCTGCGCGCGTCCGCGCTGCAGGTGATCGCGACCGCCGTGATCGCCTCATACATTTCACTCGGCGGTCTCGGAGCGATCATCGCGAGCGGTATCGGACTCAATGACAACAATCGCATCCTCGGCGGCGCCATACTCGTCACGGCGCTCGCGCTCGTCGTCGATGGGATCTTCGCCCTCGCCCAGCGCCTGACCCGGAGACGCGGCTCCTCTGGTATCCGCCCGCGAAAAACACACGTCCGCAGCCGGTCACTCCGACCGGTCACGGTGGCGGGAACCCCCGCCGACGAAGGGAAGAAATAATGTTCACAGCAAACCGAAGGGCACGGATCGCCACCGCGGTCATCGCAGCGGGCGCGCTGGTTGCGCTCACCGGCTGCGCCACGTCCAACCCGACCGGGACTTCGTCGACCGACTCCACGAACGGATCGAAGATCGTCGTCGGCTCATTCGCCTTCCCCGAGAGCGAGATCCTCGGCAATATCTATGCCCTCGCCCTCAAGAACGCGGGTTTCTCCGTCGACACTAAGTTCAATCTCGGACCGCGCCAGACCACGATTCCTGCTCTGAAAGACGGGTCGATCAACCTCATGCCGGAGTACAACGGCAACCTGCTGTTCTTCTATGACACGAAGAACGCCGCTCGCACCACATCCGAGGTGAATGCTGCGCTTGCGACCACGGTGCCCACGGGGTTCCGCGTGCTGAAAGCATCTCCGGCCGAGGACAAGGACGCCTACGTCGTTACGCAGGAACTTGCAAAGAAAGCGGGACTTGTCTCCATAGGCGACCTCTCGAAGATCGAACCATTTAGCGTTGGATCCAATCCTCAGTTCGGCGAGCTTGGGTACGGCATCCCCGGTCTGAAGTCGGTCTACAAGGTCAAGGATGTGAAGCTCGTGCCGATCGAGGACTTCGGCGGGCCGGACACGGTGAAGGCCCTGGTCGACAACGCGGTGCAGGTTGCAGACATCTACACGACCTCTCCTGATCTGGTCGCGAAGAAGCTCCTGGTATTGAAGGACCC
>JBKJLH010000131.1:0-37317 GCA_046597035.1 Lacisediminihabitans sp. | reverse complement strand
CGTATGCGGCGTACGTGAGGGTTTCGGATGAGATCTTTATCGATGGAGGAATCAACGCTGACAGGCTAAAAGTAGTGGCTACTGGAAAGCAGCTGGAGAACAACATTGACGGATTCGCAGATGCTCAGTCAAAGAATTACAAGAGCTCTGGAGGGACAACGTTCGACCATGTCGCCCTACAGTCGTATCTTCCTCATCACGTTGATTCCCTTGTGACGATCTACGTTTGTGACGACGTCTCTTCAGTGCGCGTGTTCAATTCGTCGGGAGAATCTGTGGTCTCAGAAACCAGGCCTGATCGAGCCGGATATCAAGCTACTTTCTCCTTTTCAGCCATGTCGCCAAACCATCTATTGCTATCGGAAAAAGCACCATGGAAGGGCCTCCCATGCTGACAACCGCGAGAACCGCGATAGTTTGTTCTACATTAACCGCGATGATTTTTACCTTTTCAAATATGCCCGTTCAAGCGGCCCAAGCAGCAAACGACTGCTCGGACGTTGAGGCACAGACAACTGGTTGCCCATCGACCACCGGCACAGTCAACGGCGACGGTGTCGACATCCGGGGCTCAGTCAACACGCCGGGTTCAGCCGGACCATCCGGCTCATCCGGCTCGGGCGGCCGCGGTGGAAGCGTGGTGACTCCGCCACCGCCGCCTCGGGACGGCTACTCGATTACCGCCCCGGTCACCCTTGCCGACCTCGTCAACTTCAAGCCGGTCGCCGGTATCGACCACATGGAGCCGAATGGCTGGATGGTCGTGGGGCTCGACACCAATTTCTACGCCACCGTCGACTCGGTTGTGCAGACCGGCGCGCTGCTGACGCTGCCGGCCTCGGTGCGTTTCACCGCGGAGAAGTATCGCTGGTCCTACGGCGACGGGACGACCGCCGCCCGGTCGAGCCGCGGATCGAGCTGGGCGGCATCCGGGGTGGGGGAGTTCGACCCCACCCCAACCAGTCACGTGTATCGCACCGCCGGCATCTATCCGATCGACCTCACCATCGAATTCAGCGCCGAGTACCAGTACGCAGGCGGACCGTGGATCCCCATCGCCGGCACTATTCCGGTCGCGGCCAACCAACTCGTCGCCGCAGCTGGCGATGCGAACACGGTTTTGGTCGGTCACGACTGCAGGCAGAATCCCACCGGTCCTGGTTGTTGAGGGCAGGCGCCGGGCACCGTGAAGCTGCGGCGCGCTCTCAGCGCGTCCATATAGAGTGCTCAGGTTGGCGGTGGATGCTTACATCGCTTGGAAGGAGCAGCACCATGACCGACGCACCGCAGGATCCCAACTCTGGCATCGAAGACGGCACCCCGTCCGCCGCTACTAACGCCGCCGAGAATACCGAAACCCCCGAACAGACCTCGGCTCGGTTGAACTCGAACACTGCCGCGCCGAGCGAGGCTGTCCCCGCTCACGCCTCACCGACGACTCCGGCGTCTGAAAACCCGACACCCGCCAATTCCGCGCCGGCATCCGCCACCCAGCCCCTCGACCGCGACTATGTGTGGGCTCCTGCCGCAAGCTCCGATACCAAACGCTCAAAAAAGGTCAGCATGGTTGCGGCGTTTGCTGTCGCGGCACTCGTCGGAGGAGTCTCCGGGGCTGGAGTGACTGCTTGGGCGCTGTCGGCAAATCAGGGCAACAACTCGGCCGGCACGGTCTCGAACATCGCCCCCCAGAACATCACGGTGAACGACACGTCGAGCGTTAACAACATCACTGCAGTCGCAGCCAAGGCAGCGCCGAGCGTCGTCACGATCTCGGTCTCCAGCAAATCTGCGGCGGGCACAGGATCCGGCGTCATCCTCTCCAAAGACGGTTACATCCTCACCAACACCCATGTCGTCACCCTCGACGGCGCCAGCGCCGACCCTGTAGTGCAGGTCACCACCTCAGACGGCCGGCTCTTCGCCGCATCCGTGGTCGGCACAGACCCGATTGCCGACCTAGCCGTGATCAAGGTGAAGAACCCCACCGGGCTCACTCCGGCAGAGTTCGGTGACTCGAGCAAGCTCAATGTCGGAGAGACCGCCATCGCGATCGGTGCCCCGCTCGGACTCAACAACACCGTGACCGACGGTATTGTGAGCGCGCTCAACCGCAGTATCTCGATCGCGTCCTCCGCGGCACCGAGCACCGGCGGCGATACAAGCACCCCCAATTCGGGAAGTCCCTTCGACTTCTGGCAGTTCAACAACGGTCAGGGGAGTTCGAAGAGTCAATCGACCACCGCGGCCGCAACGATCTCCCTCCCCGTGATCCAGACGGATGCCGCCATTAACCCGGGCAACTCGGGTGGCGCGCTGCTCGACTCGAATGCGAAGGTGATCGGCATCAACGTGGCGATCGCCAGCGCTGGCCAGACCAGCGCCTCATCCCAGTCCGGCAGCATCGGCGTCGGATTCGCCATCCAATCCAACCTCGCCCAGCGCGTAGCCGCCGAAATCATCAAAAACGGCAAGGCCACCCACGGATTGCTCGGAGCGGGCGTGCGGGACGTCTCGTCCACGAGCACCAGCACTGTGGTCGGCGCCAGTATTCAGGAGATCACGAGCGGTGGAGCCGCCGACAAGGCGGGACTCAAGTCCGGTGACGTCGTCACCATATTCAACGGTGCACCGATCACCAGCAGCACCGACCTCACCGCCCAGGTGCGGTTCCTTGCCGCTGGCGCATCCACGTCGCTCACCTATGTTCGCGGCGGGAACACGAACACTGCAACTGTGACGCTCGGAACGCTGAAGTAGCAGCCTCCTTTCGAACGAACCAAACGGATGTTCGCTCCTGGCCTCGTGCCGGCTGCGGGCATCCGTTTGTCAAGGGACACAGTCGCATTCCGGTCGGCTGATAGGCTCGACCGACTTGGCCGCCCTCACATTGGAACCCATGCCCAACGAGGTACACGCCCCTCCCGGAGTGTCCTATGTCATCCCCGTCCTCAACGAGGTCGCCTACATCGAGACGGCCGTTCGTACGGTCCTCGACCAGGACTACGCGGGTCCGATGGAGCTCATCCTTGCTCTTGGGCCGTCGTCCGATGGCACCACGGATCTGGTTCGGCACCTCGCCACAGCAGACGACCGCATCATCATCGTCTTCAACCCGGCCACTGATATTCCGGTGGGTCTCAACCTCGCCATCCGTGCAAGCAGCCATCCGGTGATCGTGCGGGTGGATGCCCACTCCGAGCTGGATCCCACCTACACGCGTCGCGCCGTCGAGACTCTCATCCGCACTGGCGCGGCGAACGTCGGTGGCGTGATGATGGCCCGCGGAAAGACGCCCTTCCAATCCGCGGTGGCCCGCGCGTACAACAGTCGATTCGGCCTCGGCGGGGGCAGCTATCACGGAGCAGCGGAGGAGGGGCCGGCCGAATCCGCGTACCTCGGTGTGCTGCGGCGCGAGGTGCTCGACGAAGTCGAGCTGTTCGACGAGTCGGTGCGCCGCGGTGAGGACTGGGAGCTCAACCTGCGCATTCGCAATGCCGGGCACTCCGTATGGTTCGATCCCACCCTGGAAGTGACCTACTGGCCTCGGGAAAGCTGGTCGAAACTCGTGCGGCAGTTCGCTGCGACCGGCATCTGGCGCGGTGAACTCGTACGGCGCTATCCCGGCCGAAACCCCTGGCGGTTCTTTGCTCCGCCTCTCCTGGTGGCGACCGTGATGCTCAGCATCACCGTCCTAGTGCTACAGCTCAGCGGGGTGCTGCGAGGCTGGCCGAGCCTAATGCTTTCGGTCATCTACCTGGGTCCGACCGCCTACGTCGTGCTTCTGCTTCTGATCTGCTTCTCGCGCGCTGGCGGACCGGGATGGTCGGATCGGTGGAGGTTCTTCCTCGTGCTTCCCACCATGCATCTCAGTTGGGGAGTCGGGTTCATCGTCGGCGTGGTGCGTGGAGCTCGCGATACCGTCGACACCTCCCGCACCGGCATCTGAGCCATCCGCGACGGCAAACCGGGTGCGGCCTCAGCCGATGATGCCCTCTGACAGCAACCGCGTCACCACACGGTCCGCCGCGTGGCCGTCATCCCGCGGGTTGAATCGCTCGCGCCACAGCTGGTATTTATCGGCGAACTTCCGCTGGACATTCTCGCGGTCTCGCACGAGTGTCGCGAGCTCTTCCACCGAGGTCACGACCGGGCCCGGCGCCACCGGGATGAGATCGAAATAAAATCCGCGGAGCTTTTGGCGGTAGTGCTCGAGATCCGGAGTGAAGAAGAACACGGGCTTGCCCGTGACGGTGAAATCGAACATCACCGAGGAGTAATCGGTGATGAGGGCATCCGCGACCAGGAAGAGCTCGGACACATCGGGATACCCCGTCACGTCGAGTACGTTCGGAGCATGCACGTCTTCACCGGGCAGAAGAGTGCGGGAATGCCCGCGAATGAGAGTCACATAGTCGTCGCCGAGAAGCTTCGCAAAGCGGGCCACGTCGAGATGGTCGACATGATCGGGGCGGTCGTCCCGCCAGGTCGGCGCATAGAGCATTACGCTCACGCCGGGGGCGATACCCAAGCGGTCGCGGATCGAGCGAGCATCCCCGGTAAGCAGCACATCATCGCGGGGATAGCCCTCTTCCCACACCGCCCCGGTGTAGGCATAGGCCTTACGGAATACTCGACGACTGTGCGGGTTTTGAGCCAGAAGGATGTCCCACCGGCCCCGTTCTCGCAGCGTCGCGATCGCGGGCCGCAGGCCCAGCCGCATGCGACTGAGAGCCAGCTTCTTGAGCATCGTGCCGTGCCAGGTCTGAAGCACCGTCTGGTACTTGCGCTTACGAATCCTCTTGCGCAGCCAGTCGTTGACTACCAGCAGTCGAGCCGAACCGCGAATCCGCCACCACTCCGCGCTTCCTTCGAGCAGCGCAGTGGCCCCCTCCGGAACCCGCACCGAAGCATCGGCGACGCTCCAATAGCGGGTGATGTCCGGGCGTTGTCTCGCGATCGCGCGATCGATGGCGAGCGGATTACAGGAGGCATTCTGCCCGTAGAAGCTCTCGAAGAAGACCGCGTCAAGGGGCTCGTATTCGGCGGCTCGATAGTCGGATTCCAGCGAATCCTGCTGCTGCCGACCGCGCTCCCGGTCGGTGAGCGGAGCGGAGAGGGCCACGACGAGCGAATCGTCCGTCGCCGTTATCGTCACCCTGGTGACGGAGGGCAGCAGTTGGGGAGCGGGTAGTTGCGCGGGCTTCTGCAGCGACATCCGCGTGCCGTCCGATGCAGACGCGATCACGACGTATCTCCCGGATCTCGCGGGCAGAAGCGGACCGTTCCAGTTCGATACCAGCAACGGAACGCGAGCGGACCATCGATTGCCGAGTGAGATGAGTTCGGCTGGCAACACCTGGCGGGAGGCCTGGAGGCGAAACGCTGCCGGGGCGACTCCGGGGCCCTCGAACACGATCGACGGCAGTTGGCCGGTGGTCACTATGACTGTGTCGACCACCACGACAGAAGTCGGAGCGAACGCGGTCACTGGCTCGCCTCCAGGCGGCGTAGGAGCTCGGAATACACTCTCTCAGTATTGCGCCCGTCCCGGAATGCGAAGTGCCGCCTGCCCAGCGCGGCTGAATGTGCACGCACGTCTGCGGCCCACGCCGTGTCGGCATCGTAGCGCTGAAGCTGGTCGAGGATTCCCGTCCAGGTGCGCACCTCACGACCTCCGCTGAACTCTCGATACGGCTCGTAAAGGCCGCGGGAACCCGTGTAAATCTCTTCGTCGGGAGCGATGAACAGGATGGGGCGGCCGGTGAGGCAATAGTCGAAGGCCACGGAGGAGTAGTCCGTGATCAGCAGCTGCACCGCTGCGAGGATAGGAGTGAGGTCGGACTGCCGGATCGATGACAGAAGGTGGATTCGTTCGGAGCTGGCAATCCCAGCGGCGTAGTCTCCGACCCCGTTCGGATGCGGTCTCACCACCAGCGTCGCTCTCGACAGGTGCAGCCAGGCGTCGATTCGCGACCACTCCTCGGTGGTCGGCACGGCGGGATCCGCGTCGCCGTCGCGCCAGGTCGGCGCATAGAGCAGCACCCGGGAATCATCGAGATCCACCTCGAGCGCGGCGGCGAGCTCCGCGCGCGCGGCCTCGTCACGCTCGGCGGGGGTGCCTTGGCTGAGCACGTCGTCGCGCGGATCACCGGTGACGGCTACGCGATCCGCCGGTAACGCGAACGCGGTACGCAACCGCGTCGCGACCAGCTCCGATGCCGCCGGCATGAGAGAGATTGCGCGGTAACCCCGCCGATAAAATCGGCGCAATAGTCCACCCACCTGGCGGGAGATGACCGGAATGGAGATACGGGTGGTGGCGGCGGAGTCAAGCTGAATGAGTTTGAGCGGGACCCCGTGCCAGAGCTGGACGATGACGGCACCGCGCTGTCCAAAGCGATTAACATCGCCGAATCCATGGGTGACCACGACAACCCGCGCCCGAAGGGTCAGCCAAAAGCCGCGTCGCGACCGCTTCAGCACAGTAGGGATACCGAGGGCCGCTGCCGCCGCGAGGTCGCGCTCATCGCGCGCGAGCCAGATGAGCCGCAGCGCGCGATCGACTGTGCCCGCGTAGCGGAACAGTGCCAGGGACCCTTCGCCGATTCCCGAGCCGCAGCCGAACACCCAGAGGGTCTTCACCCGCGGAACGAACACACTGGCTACGGCTCCGAGGCCGTAGAGCGGCAGGGCGGTGAGCTTTCGCGCATTCCCCGACGCAAAGCTGAACCCGGGCACGGGGGGAGCCTAGCAGCGGACTGCGCCAGCGGCGCTGCGCGCCGGGGACAGCAGCATGTCGGGAACAGTGAGGTGTATAAACCTCAGCGTTCTAAGATCTGGTAGTTCTGCACCACGGCAGATAGCAATGGGGTATGCCTCAACCGATCTCCGAAGCCGCTCGAATCCTGGGCGAACGGATCCGGATTCGGCGGATGAAACTCGCCTGCAGCCAGGAGGAGATATCGCATCTCGCCGGCATGAATGTGTCCAACTTCGGCAAGATCGAACGCGGCCTGGGCAATCCGAATCTCCATACGATTGTGCGGATTGCCTCCGTGCTCGGTATCGATCCCGCCGTTCTGGTGGCCGGGATCACCGCGGATACCCTGCCAGACCTCGTGGAGCGGTTTACCGCCGCCGACTTCGTGCGGGAGCGTCGTCTCCGCCAACTGGGCAGAGACTGACCGGCCCGGCTCTGCGCTAAAAACTGACCCGCCACAGAAACTCCTCGCCAGAGGGGCGGAACCAGCGGACGACGAGTACGGTGCTCCGTGCCAGATCCCGTGCAGCGATCACGACCTCCAGGCTTTCACCGACGTCGAGGACGGATGGCGCGGTCGCGGGCATCACGCCGGCCCCGAGCAGGCTCAGCGTCACGCCGTCCAGGCGCTCGCGACCGCGGTTGGTGAGGAGGTAGCGCCGCGGGCCGGCATCCCTCTCGAGGCGGAATGGAACCGGGTAGGCGGAATCGAACGTGGGGGAGCGGGGGCCTGACATGGCTCGAAAGCTAGTCAGGACATCCGACGACCGCGCTACAACCTTCCCATGCGGAGTGCGGTGGAGGAGAGGTGTCCGCTGAGCCAGATCCCCGGTCCCTCTAATCGACTTGGTAGACGTTGCGACTTACAAGCCGCGCAACTCGCACCTTCTACCAAGTCGATCGGCCACAACGGCGGAACTCTACGGTTTTGGCGGTCGCAGCGTCTTTGGCGGGCGAGGGGTCTTCGAGCCGGCCGTTCCGCTGCCGAATCGCGGGAGGTTGATTCGGGCGCTCCTGGTCAGCACGACCGGGCGGCGCACCACGGGTTCCAAAACCACGGGAAACTGCAGGGGAGGAGGCCCGAACGCGTCGCGTGCAGTCGAAACAATCTTGCGCCCGAGCATATGGTTACCGGTGCCCCCGATCACCGCACCGATACCGAACGGGATGGCGCGACCAATGGCGCTCGCTCCCTGTGTGGCGATCAAGCGCTTGACGAACGATTTCTTGATACGGTCACCGATCTGCCCCATCGCCGCCTGCGGCAGGCTCTTAGTCACGAGTTCTCCCCAGAATCGTCCGCGAGTCGGACCGACGCCTGCCGCCTGCCCGGCGAGCTGCTTGACGAGATCGGAGCCAGCTGTGCCGAGCATCATCGCCATGACGAGGGTGCGGGCGCGCTGGGGATCCTCGACGGCGATGCCGTGCACCTCGGTCACCGACTGGGCGAACAGGGCGGTGGACTCGAGGAATCCTGCGGTCTCTACTCCGGAGAGTGCGAGCGAGATGCCGACACCCACTCCGGGGATCACCGAACTCGCGCCGACGGCCACGCCCCCGGTGGTGACCGCAGCCAGGTAACGGGTCTCGAGGATCCTGATCACCTGTGCGGGTGAGGCATCCGGATTGCGGCGACGGATGCTGCGGATGTGCAGTAACACGACGGGACGTTGCACCGACAGCAGCCGCTCGAGACCCCTCTCGACCTGTGCCGGGGTGTTGCGCGGGAGCTTACCGGGCACAACGCTCACGGCTTTACTCCGTACTCGGCGTTGTACCGGTCGAGCACCTCCGCGATGGGCGCATCGAGCACAAGCGCCCCCTTGTCGAGATAGAGCCCGCGGGTGCAGAAACGTCGAAGATCTTTTTCACTGTGAGACACGAAAAACAATGTACGCCCCCCTTCCAAGAGTTCCTCGATGCGCCGGTAGCACTTCTCGCGAAAGGCCTTATCGCCCACGGCGAGGACTTCGTCCACGAGGATGATCGGCTCTTCGAGTCGCGAGATCACGGCGAAGGCGATCCGCACTTTCATACCGCTGGAGAGGTGTTTATAGGGAGTGTCGAGAAAGTCACCGATCTCGGAGAAGGCGATGATCTCCTCGAACCGATCGTCGATCTCAGATCTCTTCATCCCGTGCAGTCCGGCCGTGAGGTAGACGTTGTCGCGCACGGTGAGGTCGTCGACGAATCCGCCGGTGATCTCGATCAGCGGGGCGACTCCCGCACCGACACGCACGCTGCCCTCGTCCGCGAAGACCACCTCGGCAACGAGCTTGAGGAGTGTGGATTTACCCTGCCCGTTGCGCCCGACGACCCCGATTGCCTCTCCGGGAGAGACAGTGAATGACACGTTGCGCAGCGGCCAGAATTCATCGGGGCGACTGCGGCGCTTCGACCCCGCAAACAAATCCTTGAAGCTTCTGCGGGACCGGCGATTGCGTTTGAAGCGGATGCCCGCATCCTTCACCTCGATCACCGGCGGGCCGTGAACCGTCGTGACGGTCATCAGATCTCCTTCAGCACTGTCTTGATGGTGCGACGGAAGACAAGCAGCCCGATGGCGAGCATGACAACAGACAGCACTGCACTCACGAGCACGTCGAACCAATTGAGTTCCTGCGGGAAGAATGCCGAGCGGTAGAGCGAGAGGATGCCTGACATCGGATTGATCGCGGCGAATGGCCGAAATTCATTTGGCACATTCACCAATCCGTAGACCACGGGAGACGCGTAGAACATGAATCTCAAGCCGAGCTTGACTGCGCGTTCCATATCGCGGAAGAACACCACGAGCGGTGCGACGATCAGCCCGACCCCGAGGGTCAGTACGGACTGCATCACGATGGCAAGCGGTACGAGCAGCACCTCGAGATGCAGGTGAGCGGGGTTTGCTGTGCCGAGGGAGAGCACGGCGAAGAAAATGATCACCGGGATGCTGACGATGAACTCGATACCCTTGGAGAGGACAAGGCGCGCCACCCAGATCGTGCGCGGAATGCGCGTAGAGCGAATGAGCTTCGCCTCTCTCGTGAACGCCCTGGTCGAGTCCGAGATGGCTCCGTTGAACCACGTCCACGGCAGTAGCGCGCTGAGAAGAAAGACGATGTATGGCTCGTGGCCGACGCCGCGTTGGAAGATCACCGTGAATACGAACCAGTAGATGGCCGCCATCACCAGCGGGTCAAGAATCGACCAGAAATATCCGAGGAATGACGTGGAATAGCGCACTTTGAGGTCGCGTGTCGTCAGTAGCCAGAGGGAATGCCGATAGCGCGCAAACTCCGAACGCTCGGGGCGTGCTTCGAGAACTGCACTCACGCGTTACTGGTCCTTCGCATCACGCATTCCGCTTGAGCTCCGCGGAGGCGTGAACTCAGACGAAGAGGTTCGCTCGCTCGAGGTCTTCCGCGAAGTCGACCTCTACGGCGTAGAGGTCGGAGATGTCTACCGGCTCAAATCGTAGCTTGTCCTGCTCGATTGCCAACTCGATGCCACGCTCGAAGTAGTCCTGGTCATCGACTCGACCGAGCTGGCGGATGAGCGCAGCCTTGTCGCCGCGCGCGACATAGTTGATGCCGACAGCCTCGCCGAGTCCGCCCTTCACAATTTTGGAGAGGTTGTTGATGTAGCCCTCGGCATCGACCGTGTACTTGACCTCTTCATCGGAGACCTTCTCGGTGTTGACCGAGACGAAGGAATGGTCGACATCGACCATCTTCTTGGCGCGGACCAGTGCTTCGGGATCGAAGACGACGTCACCATTCATCCACAGCACGCCACCCTGCCCCGAGGCGCGCAGCGCACGCATGAGGCTCTTGGAGGTATTGGTCTGGTCATACTGCTCGTTGTACACGAACGAGGCACTCGGGAAGGCCTCGATAATGTGCTCGAGCTTGTACCCGACGACGATGGTCACCTTTGCGCTGGCTCCGAAGGCGTGGTGGATGTTGTCGAACTGCTGTTGCATGATGGTGCGACCATCGCTCAACTCGGTGAGCGGCTTCGGCAGCGAACGACCGAGGCGGCTTCCCATGCCCGCGGCCAGTATTACGATCTGCGTGCTCACGATTTGTCTCCTCAGTTGACTGTGGTCTTGACCGGGGTGGGTAGAAGAATCAGTTCAACATGTGATCGTCGTCAGGTAGCGATCGCGAATTGATTCACCGTTAATTCATCCCCAGACTGTTGCCTGGACACGTCAGTGTGCATTGCCAGCTTACCGTTTGAGGCCAATTTGGCACAGGGGTGCGCGGATCGAGTTCCCAATTCGTGATGTGATGCCCAGTTATTGCACAGGGCTCTCAGTCGGCGTTGGTACGGTTTACGGGTGGATTCAGAACCTCACAAGAAGCCAGCAGGGGCGACAGCTCCGACTTCCGGCGAGGATTCCACGACAGGCGCCACGCCCGCTGCGATCTCTCCGAAGAACCGTAAACCGGCTGGCCCGCGCACACCTGCTAATCGCGACACCGCGGCTGCATCGCGCCAAGGAGGGGCCAAGCCGGGTACTGCGAAGCCGCCAGCCGCGAAAGCCGCTCCCGGGCAGACCTCGACGTCCGGGAAAAAGATTCCTCGGTCCACAGCCACTCGTTCGGCCGCGACAATCTCTCTGACCGGTGCAGACCCTCTGACTGGTGCAGAGCCCGCACCGACCGAGGCGGAGACGATCGCGCCCGAGGCTCCGCAGGAGCCGTCGACCTCTCCATCGCCGTCTGCTCCGGCAATCATCACGCCGGCAACCACCCCGCCGAGGTCCAAGTTTTCGCGGTCGACGAAGCCGCGGTCGACCATTCCCCGATCCATGTCGGTGCGGCCTGCTGCGACACCGGTTGAAGCGCCCCGGCCCACCGTTGCCCCTATGCCGGTGCCCATGCCCGAACCCGAGCCAGTGCCCATGCCCGAACCCGAGCCAGTGTCCATGCCGGAGCCGGAGCCAGTGCCCGAGCCCGAGTTCGACGAGAAAACGGCTCCGGCCGAGGCACTCTTCGGCGACAGCACCTCACCCGCCTCGGTAACTTCTCGCATGGCGGTCGCCGACCGCGAGGTCGTGCTCGTCGTCTCCGATCTCGTGAAACGCTTCGGTGCCACCGTCGCTGTCGACCACATCAGCATGTCGGTGCCTGCGGGCACCATCTTCGGCATCGTCGGGCCGAACGGTGCGGGCAAGACCACGACGCTGTCGATGGTCACGGGACTGCTTCGTCCCGACGGCGGGTCCGTCTCGGTCCATGGCGCAGACGTCTGGAGCGATCCGGCGGTAGCGAAGCGAAACATGGGCGTGCTTCCCGATCGCCTGAGGCTCTTCGACCGGCTCACCGGCAGCCAGCTTCTCTACTACGCGGGAACCCTGCGCGGTCTCGATGCCCGCACGGTGAAGCGGCGCTCCACTGATCTCGCGACGGCCTTCGGTCTCGAGGATGAGCTGAAGCGACTCGTTTGCGATTACTCGGCGGGCATGACCAAGAAGATCGCCCTGGCCTGCGCGATGATCCACTCACCGAGAGTGCTGGTGCTCGATGAGCCCTTCGAATCGGTGGATCCGGTCTCGACGGCGAACATCACCGCTATTCTGCAGAGCTACGTCGCGGCCGGCGGCACCGTCGTGCTCTCGAGCCACAGCATGGATCTGATCCAGCGCATCTGCGACCTCGTGGCGATCGTAGTGAACGGTCAGGTGCTTGCCTCGGGCACGGTGGCGGAGGTACGGGGTACCGTGTCGTTGGAGGAGAGATTCCTCGAACTCGCCGGAGGTCGCACCACCGCGGAGGGCATGGAGTGGTTACACAGTTTCTCGGACTGAAACTGCGGGTGCTCGCGAATACCTTTCGCCGCAGCCCGTTGCAGGTCGCCGGAATCGTCATCGGGCTCATTTACGGACTCGGTGCCGCGGGCGTGACGATCGCGGGGCTCAGTTCGCTCCGGCGGGTGGAGCCGTTGCTCGCGGGCAACATCACCGTCTCGGTCGGCTCGGCGATCGTGCTCGGATTCCTGCTGGTGCCCCTCGCCTTCGGCGTGGATAATACCCTTGATCCACGGTCATTCAGCCTGCTCGGGATCCGCGCCGATCGACTCGCTGCCGCGCTGGCGCTGACCGGTCTGATATCGCTGCCGGCTCTTGTCATCGTCGCGATTTCGATCGCGCAAATCGTGACCTGGGCGCGGGATCCGCTGTCCGCCATTCTCGCGGTGCTGTCAGCGATCGTCATCGTCGGCACCTGCGTGCTCGGCGCACGAGTGTCGAGCTCGCTCGCGTCGCTTTTGCTCGCCACGCGGAAAGCGCGGGAGATCACCACCCTCATCGTGCTGGTCGGCCTGGTGTCATTGGCTCCGCTCGTAGCGCTGCTCGCCTCGGTCGGCTGGAATCGGGACGGCCCTCGCGCTCTCAAGTCCGTGTCGGATGTCGCGGGCTGGTCGCCGCTGGGACTGGCCTGGTCCGCACCGGCGGAGGCAGCATCCGGTCATGGTGGCATCGCCATTCTGAAGACCGTCCTCTCGATCGCAGTCCTTGCTGCGTTCTGGCTGGCCTGGCGTGCACTGGTGGGCTGGCTGTTGGTCGCCCCGCAGCGGCTGGAGCGCGCTGATCGATATGCCGGGCTCGGCTGGTTCGGTCGCCTCCCCGACTCTCCGCTCGGCGCCATTGCGGCCCGGAGCATCACCTACTGGATTCGTGACGCCAGATATCACACGGCCCTGCTGGCCGTGCCGGTCGCTCCGCTGCTGTTCGTGATCGCTCTCGCGGTGGCCGGTGTTCCGTTCACGGTGATTGCGCTCATACCGGTGCCGGTGATGTGCCTGTTTCTTGCCTGGTCGACCCACAACGACGTCGCCTACGACAGTTCGGCTGTGTGGCTTCACTTTGCATCGAACACCGCAGGCTGGGCCGACCGGCTGGGGCGCCTCGTGCCCACCTTGATCATCGGCATCCCGCTCGTGCTCATCGGCGCGCCGATCTCCACTGCGCTCTCGGGGGATGACGCAGTCCTGCCATCCCTGATCGGTGTGAGCTTCAGCCTACTTTTAGCCGGACTCGGGCTGTCGAGTGTGATCTCGGCACGGTTCCCATACCCCGCCGTCCGCCCGGGGGACAGCCCGTATGCCCAACCGCAGGTGAGCGGCACCGGCGCGGGCCTCATCCAGTCAGTCGCCTTCTTCGCGACCATTGTGCTCTCGGTGCCTGCCCTGTGGTTCGCGCTGGTCGGCCTGCTCAACCCCGGAGTGCGGACGTGGCCTCTCGCCTCCCTCGCCGTCGGAGTCGGACTCGGAATTCTGCTTCTCGCGCTGGGAGTGGCTTGGGGAGGACGTATCTTCAGTCGACGCGCTCCAGAGCTGCTGGCGTTCACCCTGCGTCATTGACCACGGTCGCCCGGTTCGGCGAGACCCTCATCCGGCATGCGTAAGGTAGTGGCATGAGCGGCGACACACAGCAGGGCGGCGGCGGCACAGACACGCTGGACCGCGAACTCGAAGAACTGATCAACCAGCAGCAAATCGAAGAGGGCGACCACGAACGCTTTTCGCACTACGTGCAGAAAGAGAAGATCCTCGCGTCGGCGCTCAGCGGTAAGCCGGTGATCGCGCTGTGTGGCAAGGTATGGACGCCCGGGCGCGATCCGGAGAAATTTCCGGTTTGCCCGACCTGCAAAGAGATCTACGACGAGCTGAAGAAGTAGCTGCCCCGCCACCGGCCTCGCGGGTCAGGCGAAAGGGGGTCAGGCGTAGCGGGTGGGAATCACCGGGTCACCGCGACCGAGACGGAACGCCTCCTGCGGCAACTCCGCGATCGCCGCCGCACGGTGCTCCCTGGCGAGCCGGGTGCCGGCTTCTCCCCGGAATCGCTCGACGGTCACGCCGTCGAGAACCAGCGGCACCAGAAGCGGTCGGTGGGCGGATGTCGCGTCTTCGGGCTCCCCGACGTGAATCACCTCTGCGCTCGCCGTGCCCGCCGCGCTGAACTCCCGCACGGGAAACTTGCGCCCCCCGATCGATACCTTCTCGGGAGACTTCTTGGCCACGGAGATCCAGTCGCCCGCGGCGTCCTTGCGGGCCACCAGCTTGTAGACGAAGCCGGCGGCGGGCGAGCCGGAACCGGTGACCACCGAGGTTCCGACGCCGTAGGAGTCCACCGGGGCGGCCCGAAGGGCGGCGATGGTGAACTCGTTGAGGTCGTTTGTCACGGTGATCTTCGTGTTCACGGCACCGAGCGCGTCGAGCTGGCGGCGAACGGCGCCCACCTGCTCGGGCAGGTCCCCGCTGTCGATGCGCACGGCACCGAGGCCGGTGCCGGCCACCTTCACCGCGAGGTCGACGGCGGCGGTCACGTCGTAGGTGTCGATGAGGAGGGTGGTGCCCGGGCCGAGGGCGGCGACCTGAGCGCGGAAGGCATCCTCTTCGGTGTCGTGAAGAAGGGTGAACGAGTGTGCGGAGGTACCCATTGTGGGCACGCCCCAGCTTCGGCCGGCCTCGAGGTTGCTTGTGGCCGCGAATCCGGCGATGAAGGCCGCGCGGGCGGCGGCAACGGCGCTGCGTTCGCCGGTACGCCGGGATCCCATCTCGGCAAGGGGGCGGCCGCTCGCGGCAGAGACCATCCGGGCTGCGGCGGTTGCGACCGCGGAGTCGTAATTGAGAACGCTGAGGGCTAGGGTCTCGAGGATCACCGCCTCGGCGAAGGTGCCCTCGACGACCAGGATGGGGGAGCCGGGAAAGTAGACCTCGCCCTCCTGGTAACCGGAGATCGTGCCCGTGAAGCGATAGTCGGCAAGCCAGTCCAGGGCACGGTCGTAGACGATGGCGTTATCGCGCAGCCAGTCGAGCTCGAGGTCAGTGAACCGGAAGTCCTCGATAAGGTCGAGCAATCGCCCGGTCCCAGCGACGATGCCGTAGCGGCGGCCACCGGACAAACGGCGGGCGAAGACTTCGAAGACGCAGTCACGATCGTGCGTGCCGGCGCGGATGGCGGCGTTCAGCATCGTGAGCTCGTAGCGGTCAGTCAACAGTGAAGATACGGCGTCGGTCACAATAGCCAGCCTAACCAGCAGTTCGCGCGTGTACGGTGACGTTCATGGAGCGAACCCGCTGGATTTTCGTCGGCCAACTAGGCAATGCCTTCGACGACGGAGGGCGGATGCTGCTGGTCGAAGCTCGCTCCGAGCTGCGCCGAGCCCCCCTCCACCGGGCCAAGGCCCACCTGTTGCTCTCCGCCATCCGTCACCGTGCCGCGGAGCTCGGCGAGCGAGTGGAGTTCCACCAGGTGGAGCATTACCAGGACGTGGTGGCGGGCCGCGATGACCTTGAAGTCATCGATCCCCCCTCCTTCGCGGAGCGGCGGTTGGTGCGCTCGATCGGTGCCACGGTACTGCCGAGCCGCGGCTTCGTCACGAGCGAGGCGGACTTTTCCGAGTGGGCGGATGCCCGAAAGGGCCGACCGATTATGGAGGACTTCTATCGCTGGGTGCGCGTTCGCTCGGGCATACTCCTCGACGGCGACGCCCCCACCGGCGGCCAGTGGAATTTCGACCACGAGAACCGGCAGCCACCACCCAAGAAAGCCGTTTCACTCGGCCTGCCCGATCCGTGGTGGCCTGAAGAAGACGACATCGACCGGGAGGTGCGAGCGGATCTCGACCGCTGGCAGGCCGCGGGCGAGATCCGGCTCGTTGGTGATGACGGTCCGCGGCGCTTTGCGGCGACGGTGGGGGAGGCGCAGCACGCTCTCGACGACTTCATCGAGAGCCGGCTCGGCGATTTCGGCCCCTTCGAGGACGCGACGCTTACCGGCGACTGGACGATGGCGCACTCGCTGCTGAGCGCGCCGCTCAATCTTGGGCTGCTCCATCCGCGGGAAGTTATCGACCGCGTCGAGGCGGAGTATCGCGCCGGGAGGGCTCCGATCGGCAGCGTGGAAGGGATCGTGCGGCAGCTCTGCGGGTGGAGAGATTGGGTCTGGCACTTGTATTGGCGGCTGGGTGAAGACTACGTCGACCGCAACGCTCTCAGTGCGACGGTACCGATCCCCCGCGAGCTGCTCGAGCTCGAGGCATCCTCGATCGAGGCCAACTGCCTCAGCCAGACCGTCGGCGGGGTGCGCGAGCATGGCTGGGCGCATCACATCCAGAGGCTCATGATCATCGGCAATTGGGCACTGCAGCGTGGCTATGATCCGAAACAGATGAACGAGTGGTTTATCGGGATGTTCGTCGATGGCACCGACTGGGTGATGCCGGCGAATGTCGTGGGTATGAGCCTGTTCGCCGACGGAGGCATCGTCGGCACCAAGCCCTACGCGGCCGGAGGGGCCTATGTCAATAAGATGACGGACTACTGCGGAGGCTGTCGATTCGACCCGAAAGTGCGTCTCGGCCCGAACGCGTGCCCGGTGACCGCTGGTTATTGGGCGTTTCTCGACCGGGTGGAACCGGTGATTCGTGGCAATTATCGTATGGCGCAGCCCCTCGCCGGCCTGAGACGGTTGAGCGACCGCGAACAGGTCGTCGACCAGGAACACCGTCGCACCGGGCTATAGGCCATCCGGGTAAACTCTCACCCTATGGATGATGCGCCGATCGGGATCTTCGACTCCGGGGTCGGCGGGCTCACCGTGGCTCGCGCGGTCATCGACCAGCTTCCGCACGAATCCCTGATCTATGTGGGGGATACCGCTCATTCGCCCTACGGCCCGAAACCGATCGCCGACGTGCGGCGATACACGCTCGAGGTGCTCGACGACCTCGTCGCACAGGGTGTGAAGATGCTCGTGATCGCCTGTAATACCGCGTCTGCCGCAATGCTGCGGGATGCCCGCGAGCGCTACACCCAGGCCCTCGACATCCCGGTTGTCGAGGTGATTCAGCCGGCTGTGCGCGCCGCCGTGCGGCAGACCCGCAACGGCCGCGTCGGGGTGATCGGCACCGTCGGCACGATCGGATCCCGCGCTTATGACGACGCGTTCGCCGCCGCCCCCCACCTCTCGCTGTTCAGCGAAGCCTGCCCGCGGTTCGTGGAATTCGTGGAGGCCGGTGTGACGAGTGGCCCGGAGCTGTTCGACGTCGCGGAGCACTACCTCGCCCCCCTCAAGCACGCCGGGGTCGATACCCTGGTGCTCGGCTGCACCCACTATCCCCTCATGTCCGCCGCGATCCAGTACGTGATGGGTGAAGAGGTCACGCTCGTTTCGAGCGCGGAGGAGACCGCCTTCGACGTGTATCGCACCCTCGTGAAGCACGGGATCGAACACGGTCCTGATGTGGCACCGACCCATGTCTTCAAAGCCACCGGTGACTCGCAGGTCGAGTTCACCCGCCTGGCCCATCGGTTTCTCGGACCGGAGGTTTCTACCGTCGAACTCGTGGAAACCGGCACCCTGAGTCTTCCCACCCTCAACCAGAAAGGCGGCACTTCATGACCGCATCAGGACCGCGCGCCGACGGCCGTGAGCTCGACCAGTTACGACCGATCACTTTCGAACGCGGCTGGAGCGACCAGGCCGAGGGATCCGCTCTCATCTCCTTCGGACGCACGAAGGTACTCTGCACGGCGTCGTTCACCAATGGGGTTCCCCGCTGGATGGCAGGGAAGGGCAAGGGCTGGGTCACCGCTGAGTACTCGATGCTCCCGCGATCCACCAACGACCGCATGGATCGTGAGTCGGTGAAGGGTCGCATCGGCGGACGCACCCACGAGATCTCGCGTCTCATCGGTCGCTCGCTGCGGGCAGTCGTCGACATGAAGTCACTCGGAGAGAACACGATCGTGATCGACTGTGATGTGCTGCAGGCCGACGGCGGCACGCGCACTGCGGCCATCACCGGCGCCTACGTGGCCCTCGCCGACGCCCTCGAGTGGGGCCGGACCAAGAAGTTCATCGGGCAGAATGCGAAGCCGCTCATCGATAGCGTGGCCGCGGTGTCCGTCGGCATCATCGACGGCATCCCGATGCTCGATCTCGCCTATACCGAGGACGTGCGCGCCGAGACCGACATGAACGTCGTCGTCACCGGTAGGGGCCTCTTTGTCGAGGTGCAGGGCACGGCCGAGGGCGCGCCGTTCGACCGCACCGAGCTGAATGCCCTCCTCGACCTCGCCCTCGGCGGCGGGGCTGAGCTGACCACGCTGCAGCTGGAGAGTCTGGCCCGATGACCGCACTGACAATGCCTCTCGTGCTCGCGACCCACAATGCGCACAAGGTCATCGAACTCCGACGGATTCTCGGTACCAGGCTCGACGGCATCGACCTCGTGGCGTACGACGGGCCCGAGCCGGTGGAGGATGGCGACTCCTTCGAAGCGAACGCGCTGATCAAGGCTAGGGCGGCATCTTCCCACACCGGCCTCGCAGCGATTGCCGACGACTCCGGCATCGCGGTAGCAGTGCTCGGGGGCGCTCCTGGCATCCACTCGGCACGCTATGCCGGCACCAGGGATGACGCGGACAACGTCAACCTGCTCGTTTCGAATCTGCGGGGGATGGATGATCGCGCCGCCGAGTTCATTTGCGCCGCGGCGTTGGTGCTGCCCGATGGCCGCGAGACCGTCGAGCTCGGTCGCTGGCCCGGATCCGTGTTGCTCGAACCCGTCGGGGGAGGGGGCTTCGGATACGATCCCGTCTTCAAGCCTTCCGGATACAGTGTCTCGGCGGCGGAGTTGCATCCCGATGAGAAGAACGCCGTCAGCCACCGCGGGCGTGCCTTCGAGGCCCTGATGCCGATTGTTCGCGAATGGCTGCTCGGCGAGCCCATTGAGAATTCGCCGCCATCGTGATGACGCGCACGGGTCAGGCCCCGGCGCGGTACCGTTGAGTCCGCTATGACTGACGATTCCGCATCCGCTGTCCAGATCGATGATTCTCCCGGGGATCGTATCGCCGCCGCCGTCGCACGCTTCGGCGAACAGATGGTCGTCGATCGTTCCGCCTCGCTGCTCAGGGGCGGGAATGAGGGCGAGGAGTTCCTTCTCATCGTGGGAGGCCGTCACGCCCAGGGAGTTCTGGACGGAGCTCCGCCGCTCTACTGGCCGGAAGTCTGGGGTGCTCGGGCGCTCACCTTCGCGTGGGCCGACTCTGCCCGGTCCGCCGTGCACCATGCTCTCGGTGATCGGGCCTGGCGTGTGCGGGAGATGTGTGCCCGCGTCGTGTTCATCCGCCGTCTCGACGAGCATGAGGCCATCGTGGCGATGCTCGCGGATGAGGTTGCGCGAGTGCGGGGAGCCGCGGCGCGTGCCCTCGGTGAGATCGGCGAGGCGAGTCACCTCGAGGCGCTCACGCTCCTGCTCAGGGATGATGAGAAGGAGGTGCGCCGATCCGCCCACGATGCGATGGTGCGGCTCGAGAAGCGCACCACGCAACCGTAGCGTCCTACTCGTACCGTAGCGACTCGATCGGATCCTGCCGTGCTGCCTTCGCTGCGGGCAGGGTGCCAGCGACGAACGCGATCGCCATGACGATGAGGATGATCGTGGCGATCGATCCCGGGCTGAAAGCGATGAGCGTCAGCCCGGGCAGGCCGGAGAATACCGATCCCGAGAGCGCTGCACTCACGCCGCTGCCGACCAGGATGGCGACAGCCGCCCCGATCGCGCTGCCGAGGAAGCCGATGAATACGGCCTCGAAGCTGAACAGCCCGAAGACCTTACCGCCGCCCATGCCCATTGCCTTCATCAGGCCGATCTCCCGGGTACGCTCCTGCACCGACATCAGGAGGGTGTTGACGATGCCGAAGCTCGCGGCGAGCAGTGCGATGACCGCAAAGGCATTGAGTACGAGCACGATCACATCGATCACGGTCTTGAAGGTGCCGATCTGGTCCGCGACAGTCTGCCCGTTATAACCGGCCTTGGTAAGGCGGTCCTTCAGCGCGGTGACTTCGGTCCCCGTCGCGCCGCCGTTGAAGCGTAACGATGCCTGCGAATAGCGGTCCTTCGCGGTGCCGGAGAGGCCGACGGTCTGGGCGTCGAACAGCTTCTTGGTGAGGGTGGAGTTGGTGGTTGCAGCGTCCGCGATCGCACCGAGGCTGGCCTCGGAGACTCCCACGACGGTGGCGTCGATGGTGGAGGGATTGCGGGCGGCATCCGTGACACCGATCCTGACGGTGGTGCCGATTGCGGCGGAGTTGCTCGATAGCCCGAGGGCCTTCACGTAGGACTTCGCCAGCACGATCTGGGACTCGCTGGAGGTGGAACTGAGTTGTGAACCGGTCGCGAGCTGCAGCGTGATTCCGGGTACCGCGCCGATTGCGGTGAGGGTGTACTTCGTGCCGGCTCCGTTCTGGATATAGCCGGGATTGATCGAGAGAGTGGGCTGCACCGACTTGACACCCTTGAGGGCCGTGATGGTCGAAATATCGTCAGGAGTCAGGGCCTGAACGGTGGTTCCCGGGCGCCCACCACCCGAGGCGGCGACAAGATCAGGGTTGTATTTCTTCGGACCACTGGTCGTCGCATCCGTGCCCACCTTGGTGACGGTGAGCACATCCTGTGCACCGATGGCCGCGACGGTGTTGGTGATGTACTCGTTGATGCCCGTGCCGAGTCCATTGGTGATCGTGAGGGTGAATGCCCCGATGAAGATCGCAATCACGGTGAGGGTGGTGCGCAGTTTGCTACGGAAGCTGTTGTCGATCGCCGTGCCGATCACGTCGATGGTCCTCATGCGGCCACCGCGCTCTCGATGCCGACGACGAGGCCGTCGCGGATGTAGACGCGACGATCGCAGCGTGACGCCAGGTCTTCGTCGTGGGTGACGACGATAAGGGTGATGCCCTTATCCCGGTTGAGTGCGAAGAGGATGTCCTCCACCACCGCGCCGGTTGCGCTATCGAGGTTGCCCGTCGGCTCATCCGCGAAGATGATTCGGGGATTGTTGACCAGCGCTCTGGCGATCACCGCTCGCTGCTTTTGGCCGCCCGAGAGGTTACTCGCCTTACCCCTGGCCTTGTCTTCCAGCTCCAGCGCCGCGAGCGCCGCGAGGCCGCGTCGTTTTCGCTCGCGCGAGCCGATCCCCGCGATTTTGAGCGGAAGGATCACGTTCTCGAGCACCGACGCGCCTCCGGTGAGGAAGAATTGCTGGAAGACGAAGCCAAAGGTGCGATTGCGGGTGCTGTTCAGCGCTCTGCCGGTGAGCAGCACGGCATCCGATCCCGCGAGCTCGATGGATCCGCTGCTCGGGCGGTCGAGCAGTGCAAGAAGGTGCATGAGTGTGGACTTACCCGAGCCGCTCTTGCCGACGATGGCGACGGACTCGCCCTCGTAGATCTCGATCGAGACGCCCTTGAGCGCGTCGAATCGGCCGGGCCCCCGACCGTAGGACTTGGTGACATCGCGCGCAGCGAGGATAGGTACCGGCATGGGGGAGGGCTCCTTGATTGGGATGTATTCTCATCCTGCGCCCTCGAAGGCACGTCGGCGTCATCCCGCCGCACCAATCCCGACTACTCCCGGGGGTGTACCCCAGGGAGGTCAGTCCTTCTTCCGGTCGAAATACTTCGGGTCGATCGTCACGTCAGCATCGGTCGGCATCGCCACCGGCTGGCCGGCGGAAAACCGAGCAGCCTTGCGCGCCTTGAACGTTGACTGGACGACATGGAACAGGGTCGGGATAAGTGTCAGCAGCACAACGGCCAGGAGCACGACATCCACGTATTTGACGACGAAGTCGGCAACGGGCTTGATGTTGCCGAGCAAGAATCCGAGCGTGGTCACTCCCGCGCCCCAGATGAAAGCGCCGATCGCGTTGTATAGCGAGTACTTCCGGTAGTTCATCTTGCCGACCCCGGCCGCGATCGGCGCAAAAGTGCGGACGATCGGTACAAACCGCGCGAGAATCACCGCGAATCCTCCGAATCGTTCGAAGAATTGGTTGGTTCGCTTCACATTCGCGATGCTGAAGAGTCCGGTTTCCTTACGTTCGAAGATGCGCGGACCCGCCTTCTTCCCGATGTAGTAGCCGACCTCGCCCCCGAGGAACGCCGCGAGCCCGATGGCGAGCACCACCCACCAGATGGGAATCTGGATGGTGCCGGCGAAGGTAAGCAGTCCGGTGATGAGAAGGAGGGTGTCCCCCGGAAAGATGAACCCGATGAGCAGGCCTGTCTCGGCGAAGATGATCGCGCAAACGAGGAGTAACGCCCAGGGTCCCGCCTGATGAATCAGGAGATTCGGATCGAGCCACGGAACGAGTGCGTTGTGCAGCAAGGCGAGGTACTCCAATCGACTAGTGGTGTCAGGCTAACCGTTGCCGACCCAGCCAGCCTGAACAGGCAGGGTCGACGTGTGCGGAAGAAGGGACTTGAACCCTCACGCCTTGCGGCACAGGTACCTAAAACCTGCGTGTATACCAATTTCACCACTCCCGCGAGTGCGGCATAAGTGTATCGGGCACCCGGGCTCACGGCCTGATCAGAGCATTTTCTATATCTTTGCCAGAGGATTCCGGCGACCGAGGCAGGGGCGAGGGCCTGCCGGGGCGATGCGTCAGCGGGTCCTCACCGTGATACCCCATCTCCGGTCGGGGGCCCACCGGCAGCTGTGGGTCAGAGCCGGTCGTGCTCGGCTGCCTCGCTCGGGATGAGTGGGATGGCAGCGGCCGGTAGCAGGGCTACCGCCGCGAAGGCGAACGGATAGCCGACCAGCCCGATCAGCGCCCCGACCGCCGGGCCCGCGATGGAGGCCGCCAGGAATTGCCCGGTGTTCTGGGCGCCGAGTGCGCGACCGGCCCAGAGTGGCCCGGCCATCTCGGCGACGGAGGTGAAGGCGAGTCCGTTGTCGGCCACCGTAACGGTCATCGCGATGATGAGAATGATCGCGCCGACACCCCATTCGGGCATGCCGAAAGCCGCAAGCAACAGCATCATGGCGGATGCGGAGACCGCGACCCAGCGTAACGGGCGCACCCGGCTGCCGACCCGGTCGCTCAATACGCCGATCCCGATGCGTCCGATCGCCCCGATGAACTGGGCCGCCCCCACCAGTAGGCCTGCGCTCAGGGCCGAGAAGTGCAACTCGGTGACGAGCCACACCAATCCGAAGATCGAGAGTGTGAATTGGGGGAAGACAAGGAGCAGTGATACGGCATGGATTCTCCAGAGGAACCCGCTCGAACGGTAGGGGTTAGCGGTCGGTATCCCGGGCTCTTTATCGGCGCGTGCGGGGTCGCGGATGCCGATCGCACACGCGACGGCGAGCACACCAGTGAGCGCAAGGGGCACGATCAGCGCGGTTCTGATACCGCCTGCGGAGGCCAGAGTGGGCACCGTCACGGCAGCGATTGTCACTCCGAGTGGCTGGCAGGTTTGGCGGATGCCCATCGCGAGCCCGCGGCGGTCCTTGGGAAACCAGCCGACCACGACCCGACCGCTCGCTGCGTTGGCGCTGGCGGCCGCCATCCCGCCCAGCAGGAAGAAGCCACCGAGGGCACCATAACCGGACGACAGGACGGCACCGGACGATAGGAGGGCACCAGACGACAGAATGGCCCCGACCGAGGCGAGCGCCACCAGTGCGAGCCCTCCCGAGATCACCCAGCGCTCGCCGATGCGATCGGCGAGGGCGCCCCAGGCGATGAGGGTGAGCACCATTCCGATCGTGGGTGTCGCAGCGAGTAAACCGGCCTGCGCCAGGCCGAGGCCGCGCTCGGTGTGTAGCAGCGGGATGAGGAAGGCCGGCACACTCACGAACACCGTTCCCGCGGTCTGCGCGGCAACACCGAGGAAGAGTACCGTCCAGGCACGCCGCGCGTCGGGGAAGGGCATGCTCATCGCTGCCGCCCCCCTCGACCGGATCGGATCCCGAGTCCCTCCCGAGTGTAGGGACAATCCGTCGCTGGCCCGTCGCCGTCGGTCAGGCCGCGACGACGCCTCGGGCACACCACGCCATTGCCGACACCGCAAAGGATTCCGCGGGTAGCAGTCCAGCGCAGCGGTCTCTCAGGGCTATCCTCTCGGCGTGCGTCAGCCCATTGACATATGCACCTGCAGGGCCGACTCCGAGTGTGTAGGGACGCCACCACGCGTCGAAGGAGTCGAAGTGCCGAGTCACGGTGAGCGTCGACGATTCGATTTGTTGCAGGCCGGCATCGGCGAACAGCTCGACCAGGTGACCCTCCCGAGTTCCGGCAAGAGCCGCTTCACCCGAAGCATCAGGGTCGAGCTCCGCCACGGCGTTCCAGAAGCTGGCGAGCGGGCCGCGGTCGCCGGCGTGGTCCCAGACGCAGGCCGTGACGAGCCCACCCGCCCGTGTGACTCGGGCCATCTCGCGGAGCCCCCCGACGGCATCTGTCATGAAGTGCACGACAAGCTGCGCGAGGGTGACGGTGAACTCTGCATCGGCGAACGGGAGGTGTTCGGCGCCGGCCAGCCGAACGTCGAGCCCCGCAACCCGCAGTTGCGTTGCCGCGACAAACGAGGCGGATGGGTCGACGGCGACGACGGCGCTGGTGCCGAGCCGGCGAGCCAGCTGTTCGGTGAGTGCGCCGGTACCGCATCCCACATCGAGTGCGCGCTGGCCGGGGTGGATCTGAGACCAGTCGGCGAAGAGGTCGGCGAGTGGCTCGGAATATTGGCCCATGAATCGGTCATAGGCAGAGGCGGAGACGTCGAAGCTCATGGGGGAACGCTACTCGCACTCGAACCGACTCGAACCGACGACTGAGGCGTCGCTGAAGTGCGCGCCACCCAATCTGCATGCACTGTGATGACCGTCGACGTTCCGGCGGTCACGCGATTGACGACCCGACCGCGAATCCAGGTGGCCGCAGACGGGAAATACGGTTCGCCCGTATCGACTCGAGCCCACAGCCGGGTGTCAGCGAATCGGTCGATCCCGCTGGTGGCGCTCAGTTCGGCGATAGAGAGCTGCGCGACGCCGAGTAGATGGACGACCAGAGAGTCGGCTGACGCGATTGTCGGGGCGCTGGAGAACAGTTCGGAGAGCGAGAAGATGAGGAGCGCGGGCTCTCCGCTGACCGAGAACACCGATATCGCGGTGAGCCCGACGGGGCCGTTACCGCAGTCCGCGGTGATGACAGCGACACTGGCAGCGTGCTGACGGAAGGCGGCCGTGAATGCGTCACTGTCGAGTCCAAAGGGCGGCGCGAGGGGGGATGCGTCAATGGTTTCCGTCATCCGGATGACTCCTCTGGCGCTCGGGCGGTGGGATGTGGACCCGGCAAACCTCCGGGTGAATCCGACCGCGACAACCGCGTGTGTCCGACTGTGTCCGACTGCGTCGCCATGTGTCTCAATGCGCCCAGCCGGTTTGCCTGTGCAGATGCGGGCCGTGCACGATGGCGGGATGCCGAACCAGGCAACGCCCCGCCAGATCCGTTTCAATGCGTTCAACTCAATGCGTTCAACATGAACTGTGGCGCCCACTAATGGTCGGGAATGTGGCGTCACCCCGATGACCAGGCCTGGCGTTATAAACACCTCGACTACTGGACGGAACTCGCCAAGCTCCTCGGGCGGGGCACCTTCGACGGTATCTTCATCGCTGGCGTTCTCGGCACCTTCGACGGTATCTTCATCGCTGACGTTCTCGGCACCTACGGCGTCTACGGCGGGTCCAACGAAGCGGCCATCCGACACGGTGCCCAAGTGCCCGTGAAGGATCCGGCGCTCCTCGTTTCGGCGATGGCCTACGTCACCGACGACCTCGGATTCGGGATCACCGCAGGCACCAGCTACGAGCGTCCGTATCCGTTCGCCCGCCGGGTGTCGACCCTCGACCACCTCACGAACGGTCGGATGGAACGTCGTCACCGGCTACCTTCCGAGTGCCGCTCGCAACATGGGGGACGACGAACTGCTCGAGCACGACGATCGTTGCGACGTCGCCGACGAATACCTCGAGGTGCTCTACAAACTCTGCGAGGGCACCTTGGAGGATGACGCGGTTCGACACAATCGTGAAAGAAGGGTGTTCACCGACCCGGCCAAAGTGCACGAGATTCGACACAGCGGCAAGGACTATACCGTGCCTGGCATCCACCTGTCCGAGCCGTCGATCCAGCGAACGCCCGTCATCTATCAGGCCGGTGCCTCGGGCCGCGGCGTCCAGTTTGCCGCCGGAAACGCCGAAGTTATTTTCATCGCCGCCCCCACGAAAGCCGTGCCGAAGACGTCAGTCGCGAAGATTCGTGATGCGCTGCATGCTGCCGGGCGCGACCGGCACTCGGCAAAGATCTACACCCTGTTCACCATCATCACCGACTCAACCGAGGAGAACGCGAAGGAGAAACACGAGGAGATTCTGCGGTACGCGAGCGACGAGGGGGCTCTGATTTTCATGTCGGGGTGGATGGGTATCGATCTGTCGTAGTACGACCTCGACGAACTCGTCGGCACTGTCGCGAGCAACGCGATCGAATCGGTGATCGCAAACTACGCTGACTCCTCGGAGAACGGCGAAGAGTTCATGGTCAACGACATCGGCCGGCTCGGAGCCGTCGGCGCACTGGGGCCGTTCATCGTCGGCTCCGGCGAGCAGATCGCCGACCAGCTTCAGGAATGGGTCGAAGAGACAGACGTCGATGGCTTCAATGTCGCGTATGCGATCACTCCCGGCACTTGTGAAGACATCGTCGTGCACGTCATCCCGGTGTTGCGCGAGTGGGGCGCCTACCCGGCCAGCTACGCCCCGGATCACTGCGCCAGAAGCTTCACGGCCGAGGTGACCGTCCCCCCGTCGAGTACAAAGGCGCAATCTTCCGAATCGGCGGTACCGGGTCGACCGCACTGAGCTGACCCTCTGCGCGTCGGCACCTGTGGATAACCTCGGCGCGGGTGTGCCCCGGCGATCCATGATGTGGGGATGCCCACCGCCGTCGCCCTGATCACCGAGCAGGTGCGCGAGCGGGTGCGGCGCGACGCCGTGGATCTCAGGGGCGATGATCGGCAGGGAGCCCTGCTCGATCGATATGTGCGCGAGGAGGTGCGGCGCTACAGCGAGCACGCCCTCTCCGGCTCCCTGCCGATGCTGCTCGACGAGCATCAGGCCGCCCGCGAGATCGTCGCCTCGATCACTGGTTTCGGTGCACTGCAGCCGTTCTTTGACGATCCGGACATCGAGGAGATCTGGATCAACGGTCCATCCAAGGTGTTCATCGCCCGCAACGGAGTACCAGAGCTCACGAGCGTGCTGCTCTCCGATACCGAGGTGCGCGACCTGGTGGAGAGGATGCTGCAATCCACGGGTCGCCGGGTCGACCTCTCCTCCCCCTTCGTCGATGCCTCGCTGCCGGACGGATCCCGGCTGCACGTCGTGATCCCAGACGTGACGCAGCGACACTGGGCCGTCAACATCCGCAAGTTCACGAAGCGCATCCGCGACCTGCAGCGCCTCGTCGCGCTCGGCTCGGTCAGCCACGAGGCGGCCGAGTTCCTGCGTATGTGTGTGCTCTCCGGGCAGAACATCCTCGTTTCCGGGGCGACCCAGAGCGGCAAGACCACGCTGCTGAACGCGCTGCTCTCCGGAACGCGCACCGGCGAGCGCATCGTCACCGTCGAGGAGACCTTCGAGCTCGACCTCGCCGCCCGGGACGTCGTGGGCATGCAGTGCCGCCAGCCGAGCCTCGAGGGCAACGGTGAGATCACGCTTCGGCGACTCATCAAGGAAGCGTTGCGGATGCGCCCCGACCGGCTCGTGGTCGGTGAGGTGCGCGAAGCCGAATCCCTCGATCTCCTGATCGCGCTCAACAGTGGGCTACCCGGTATGTGCTCGATCCATGCGAACAGCGCACGGGATGCCCTCGCCAAGCTCTGTACCCTTCCCCTGTTGGCCGGGCGTAACATCGACTCTTCCTTCGTCGTGCCAACGGTCGCAGCATCCGTCGACATCGTCGTTCACTGCGAACTCTCTCGAAGCGGCCAGCGCCGCATCATCGAGATCCTCGCCCCCAGTGGCTTCGTCACCGGCGGCACGATCGTCGAGGCCAGCCTGATCTTCGCGCTGCAGCGTGGAGTGCTCACCGCCACGGGCAGCTATCCGACGCGTACCGGCAAATTCGACGCCGGCGGTTTCGACCTCACCGCGATCCTCGCGGGGGTGGCTGCATGACACTCACCGTGGTACTCGGGCTACTTCTCGGACTCGGGGTGGTGTTCCTCCTGTCGCCCCGTTTCTGGCCGGCACCGGATACCGCACGAAAGAGCTCGGTCGGCAGGAGCGGGGTGCTCCGTCAACGTCTCGCCCAGGCCGGGATGCATTCTGTCTCACTGACCGCACTCGCCGCGGTGTCCGTGATCGGAGGGATCGCGGTGGCGGCCCTCACGTTCGCGATCGTACCCGTGACGGTGATCGCCGCCATCGCCGGGCTTACCGCGCTCGCTATTCCGGCGGCGGTCGTGCAGTGGCGGGCCCGATCGCGGCGACACGCGGCACGGGTGCTTTGGCCCGATATCGTCGATCACCTCGTGTCGGCGGTGCGCTCGGGTCTCGCGTTGCCCGACAGCGTCGTGACACTCGCGCATACCGGACCGGCGCCGACCCGCGAGGCCTTCGCCGACTTCGAACAGCACTATCGCGCAACCGGCAATTTCGGCATCTCGGTCGATGCCCTCAAAGCGCGACTAGCCGACCCGGTGGCCGATCGCATCCTCGAGACACTGCGGATGTCGCGCGAAGTCGGAGGGAGCGAGCTCACGACCGTGTTGCGTAACCTCGCTTCGTACCTGAGGCAGGAGGCGGCCATCCGCTCCGAGGTGGAGGCTCGACAGTCCTGGGTGATGAATGCGGCCCGTCTCGGTGTCGCGGCGCCGTGGATCATTCTGTTGCTCCTGGCGACACGACCCGAAGCGGCCGCGGCCTACAACACGTCCGGGGGAGTGCTCCTCATCGTCGGAGGCCTTCTTCTTACTGCAATCGCCTATCGGCTGATGCTCGCGCTCGGCCGCATCCCCGAGGAGCACCGATGGTTCACATAGATGCGCTGTCCGGCTGGGGCGTGCTCTGCGGTCTCGCGCTCGGCGTCGGACTCTGGTCCCTTTCCAGCCTCGTACCGCGGCTGAGTCGCCCGCGGCTCGCCACCCGTGTTGCGCCCTACGTCGTCGATGTGTCTGCCGGCGCTCGCGAGCTGCTCTCTCGCCGCACCGTCGATCCGCTTCCGGTCGTCGGAGCACTGTTCGGTCCGGCCTTTGCGCGGCTTCGATCGTTACTCGCAGCGGCACTCGGGGGTGGGGCGACCATCGAATTACGCCTGCGCCAGTCATCCTCCGCCCTCACCGTCGAGGGGTTTCGCTCCCGCCAGCTGGCATGGGGTATCGGGGCGGCGCTCGTCGGACTTGCGGTGCCTCTTGCCCTGGCCCCCGTGCGGCCGATCGCCCCGGGCTTGGTGGCGGCGATCGTGCTTGTCGCGGCGGCGTGCGGCATTATTTTGCGGGATCGGATGCTGCAGCGGGCGGCGCAGAAGAGACTCGCCCGCATCACCGGCGAGCTGCCCACGGTGCTCGAGTTCCTCACGCTGAGTCTTTCGGCGGGGGAGGGAATCCTCGATGGCCTGCGTCGGGTCGGCCGGGTGAGCCACGGCGAACTCGCTGTGGAGCTCTCCCGCGTCATGACCGATGTGAACACCGGAGTTCCGCTCGCCGAAGCGTTGAACACCCTTGCCTCAGGTATCCGTCTGCCGGCCCTCACCCGTTGCGTCGAACAGATGACCGGCGCGCTCGAGCGCGGCACACCGCTCGCCGAGGTCCTGCGAGCCCAGGCCCAGGATGCCCGTGACGACGCGAAGCGCGAGCTTCTCGAAATGGCAGGAAAGAAGGAGGTGGCGATGTTGGTGCCGCTGGTTTTCCTCATCCTTCCGGTCACCATCGTCTTCGCGATCTATCCGGGCATCTTTGTACTCCAGTTCGGACTCTGACAGCGCACCATCACACGAAAGGACATCGACTATGAAGAGGCTCCGCGCACGATTCGATTGCGCACTGCGAGAGGATCGGGGGGATGTACCCGGCTGGGTGCTGATAACTCTCATGACTGCCGGGTTGGTCATCATCATCTGGGGACTCGCTGGTCCTGCTCTGAGCGCGGTCTTCCAGCAGGCTATCCAGCGCGTCACCGGATTTTGAGTCGGCGCGGATCATGGCCGTGCCTCGTGTGCGATCGATCGTGCGCGACGATTCCGGATCCGCTGCCGCGGAATTCGTGATGGTCGGAGCGTTGCTCACGGTGCTCACGCTCTCGGTGATCCAGCTGAGCCTCGCGCTGCACATCCGCAACACCGTGCTCGACGCGGCGTCCGAGGGGGCGAGGTTCGCGGCTCTCGCCGATAGTTCACTGGACGCGGGTGTCGGCCGTTCCCGTGACCTGATCACCACGGCCGTCGGGCCCGGCTATGCCGTCGATGTGACCGCAACCTACGAGCGATATCTCGGGCATCCGTCGGCGATCGTCACCGTTCGCACCCCGCTGCCGCTCATCGGGCTGTTCGGCATCGATGGCGGGCTGGAGGTGGCCGGTCATGCTGCGGTCGAAGCGATTCCGTAGGACCCTGGTTGCCGAAGAGGGCACCGCCTCGCTCGAGTTCGTGACCGCAGGCATGATCCTGTTGCTGCCGATGGTCTACCTCGTGCTGACGATGTCGGCACTGCAGGCCGGGTCCCTCGCGGTCGAAGGTGCAGCGCGACAGGCCGTGCGCGTCTACGTACAGGCGGCTGATACCCGGGATGCCGAAGCCGAGGCCGAGCGGGCGATCCGGTTCGCACTCGCCGACTACGGGGTCGACCCCGCGGCGGCGAGCGTCACGATCTCGTGCTCCCCCCGACCCGCCGACTGCCTCCGACGCCGCGCCCTGGTGACCATCACGGTGGGAGTCTCCGTGGGCCTCCCGCTCGTGCCACCCGCACTCTCGACCGGCGGGCCATTGGCTATCCCTCTCCGATCGACTGCGACCGAACAGGTGTCGCGATTCTGGGGTGCACCGTGAAGTCTTGGCTCCTGCGGCTGAAGAGCGACGACGGCTCGCTCCTGCCGCTCACGATCTTCTACGGCTTCCTCTCGTTGGTGCTCATCCTGATGATCGTCGCGGCGACATCCCTCTACCTCGAGCGCAAACGCCTGTTCACCCTGGCGGATGGCGCGGCCCTGGTCGGCGCGGAGGCTTTCGCTCTTGACGACGTGTCTGTCACCGGCGGTGGCCCCAGACCGGTCCTTCGCTCCGACAGGGTGTGGACGGCAGTCGCGACCTATCTCGACGCGGTGCCACACGAGCGCTTCGAGTCCTTGCGTCTCGAGTCCGCGGGCACAACCGACGGCCGAAGTGCCACCGTGCAGCTCTCGGCCTATTGGCGCCCGCCGGTGGTGTCGCTGCTGCTGCCGGAGGGCATCCGTCTCGACGTGTCCGCAGTGGGGCGGTCCGTGTTCGGCTGATCCGCATCCCACAACGGCTCGGGTGTCACCTTCACACGTTCCTGTCGTACCGGAGCCTGCGAAGTTGACCCTTCGAGGGAGGAGGTTGCAGAAAAGGCGCTAATCCGAGCTACTGCCGACGAAGAGTACCGCCGCTCCCAGCCCGATCATCATGACCCCACCGGCCGCACCCAGCCGTCCGATACGGCGCGGAGAGCGTGCGAACCACTGCCGCGCCGCACCCGCGACGAGTGCCCAGACGCTATCGCTCACCAGCGCGATCGCCACGAAGACCGCGCCGAGGGTGGCGAGCTGCAGCGAGATGCCGCCGCGCGAGTAGTCGACGAACTGTGGGAGCACTGCAACCAGGAAGACGATGGTCTTGGGGTTAGAGACACCCACGACGAAGCCTTCAGCGAGCATCCGCAGGGCACCGCGTGGTCGGCGCGATCGGGCAGATTCGGTGTGGAGATCGTTTCGGTGACGGATCGCCTGGAACCCGAGGAACATGAGGTAGAGCGCCCCGGCGACCTTGATCGCAGTGAACAGAATGACGGATTGCTCCACGATCACCCCGACTCCGAGGGCGACCGCGGCGGCAATCACCAGGGCTCCAGCAGCATTTCCCGCCACGCTCACGAGTCCGCCGATTCTGCCGAGCGTGAGCGAGCGGCCGATAACGAACAGCACGCTTGGACCGGGGATGAGCATGAGGCCGAGGGCGGCCAGCGCGAAGGTGAGAACGTTGGCAGAGGGAATCATGCTGAGAGCTTAGGGGCGACGCGCACGGCGGAGTGGCGGCGTGGGGTACTGTCGGAATCTATGGAGGATGGCGGCGCTGGGGCAGCGCACGACGATGCGTCGGAAGTTGTCATCTGGGATGTGCTGGTCGTTGGAGCGGGCCCCGCAGGGTCCTCCGCAGCACGTGTCGCGGCCGAGGGTGGGGCATCCGTGCTGCTTCTCGATCGTGCTCGATTTCCTCGCTACAAGACCTGCGGCGGGGGCCTCATCGGAATATCGTTGGCGCACCTTCCCGCGTCCGTGCTGTCGACCGTTGAGCAAGAGATCCGGGAGGTGAGGTTCTCATTGCGCGGCGGTGCGCTCACGGTACGCCGCCGTGCCGTGCCGTTCCTCTCCCTGGTGCAGCGGGAGCGTTTCGACGACGCGCTCGTGAAGGCGGCGGTGGCCACGGGGGTGACCTTTCGTGATTCCGTCGTGGTGAAGTCGGTGAAGGAGGCGGATGGGCTGGTCACGGTGACCACTAATGGCCCCCTTCTGCGCGCCCGGGTGGTTATCGGCGCCGACGGTACGAGCGGACGCATCGGGCGGTATGTCGGGGTGCAGAACCGCGGCACCGATCTCGCCCTCGAGGTGGAACTCACTCGAACCCCACAATCCCGGGCCTGGGATGACAGCATCGCCTTCGACTGGGGCTCGGCACCCGGTAGCTACGCCTGGGTGTTCCCGAAGGAGGAGGTACTCACCGTCGGGGTGATCCAGGCGCGTGGGCAACAGACGCAGACCCGGGACTATCTCCAATCGTGGCTCATCACCACCGGACTCGAGTCCCTTGAGACCGAGCGCTCGAGCGGACACCTCACCCAGTGGCGGGCGCCAGACTCCCCACTTCGCCGCGGGTGTGTGGTGGTGGTGGGGGATGCCGCCGGCTTGCTCGATCCGTGGACACGCGAGGGCTTGTCCTTCGCTCTCCGCTCCGGATGTTGGGCAGGCGAGGCGGCTGCGGCCAGCTCTGGACGCGCCGAGGTAGCCTCCGATGCCACGCACGATGCCACGCACGATGCCACGCACGACACCACGCACGATGCGCTCGATGGCTACGTTCGACGCGTGCTGTCCGAACTCGAACCGGATATCCGGGCGGGGGAACGCCTTCTCCACTTCTTCGAGATGCACCCGCGCATGGTGCACCTGGCGCTGGCATATTCCGGCACCGGCATGAGATTATTCCTCGCCGTCTGCGACGGGACGAAGACACTCGGAAGCATCCTCTCCCACCGGATTCTTGGCCGCGCACTTCGGATATTCGGCTCATGAACACCGCAGAAGCCGCCGTGCTGCTCGGCGTCAGGGTCGATGCCGTGCCGGCGGAGATCGAGCGGGCCTTCAAGCAGCGCGCGCGGATGTCTCATCCGGATCGTTTCACCGGGGCATTGCCCACCGAAACCCGGGCCGCCGCGACAGAGTTCATCCGGATTACCGAAGCACGAAACCTGCTTCTGAGGCTGGCGGCAGAGCGGGTCAGTAGCGGAGCACCGAGCATTCCCCGCATCACCGAGTCGCTCGTCTACACCTCGGCCCCGGCCACACGCGTGGCGCCGCGGCGGAACGGCGCCACGGCGATATGGACTTTCCTGCTGCTGGTCGCGAGTGGGTTCAGCTTCATCGGCGGCACCCTGCCGCTCTCGCCGTGGAACCTGCTGCTCCTCCTGCCGCTCGATTTGTGTGCGATCGCCTATGCCCGCAGAAGCCGGACGAGCTCCCTCGTCGGCACGCTGGTCTTCGGTGCCATCAACGCCGCCGTCGCCGTCACGATCCCCTCGTTCGGGTCGCTCGTCGCGCTCGAGATACTGCTCGCCCCGGTGATCGCTCTCGTGGTAATCGGTCGAAGCCGCCGAGCCCGCCGCCGCTAATCGATCAGATCCGGAGGTAATCGCCGCGGTGAGTAGCGTGGCACGTATCGCAGCAGCACCCCGGCCCCCAGAAGCCCGACTACGCCGAGCACGCCGCTCGCGAACGAGATTGAAATAGCCGCGATGAGGGCGGAGAGGACCAGGGGGGAAGCGGCGCTGCCCGCGTCTCCGGTGAATCTCCAGGCACCGAGGAACGGCGCCGGATTCCGCTGGTCCGCGAGGTCAGCGCCGAGAGTCATCAGGATGCCGCTGCCCAGGCCGTTCGCGAGGGACATGAATGCCGCGGAGGCGATGAACCAAGGCACGGCGGTGGAGAGGTCGTGGGTGACCGCGAGTACCAGGTGTCCGATGCCGAGCCCGATCATCGACGGTAGCGCGCTCCACAGTCTCCCGAACCGATCCATGATCTGCCCGCTCGCGTAGAACAGGGCGAAGTCGATGGCGCCCGCCGCTCCGATGATCAGGGCCGTCTGGGCATCCGGAATGCCGATACTGACCGCCCAGAGCGGAAGGATCACCTGGCGACTGGCTCGCATCGCCCCGATGAGAGCGGCGCCGGTTCCGAGCCGCGAAAGCACCGCCCGGCTCGACCAGATGGTTCTGAAGAGCCCCTGGGATTCCGCGGCGAGGAACACCCCGCCCTCTCGTTCCGGGGCCGGTGCGCGTCGCTCCGCTAGTGCCTCGGTGGGGTCTCGCAGTACCAGAAGGAGCACCGCAGCGCCGATACATCCCGCGATATGAACCCAGAACACCGACTGCGTCGAACCGGTGAGATGGATGACCGCCGCGGCAATGAACGGACCGATGAAATAGCCGAGCCGGAACGTACCGCCGAGCGTCGAGAGCGCCCTTGCCCGGAACTCGTGCGGGACGAAACTCGTCATGAAGGCATGACGGGCGAGAGCGAACACGGCTGTGGAGAGCCCGATCGCGAAGATGCCGAGGCCGAGGACTATGGGGTTCGAGGCCGCGAGCGCGGTCACCAGTCCCACGATCGACAACAGGGCGGCGTAGATCATGGCGGTGCGCTCACCGATGCGGCTCACGATCCAGCCGCTCGGGATGTCGCCGAAAAGTTCACCGAGCAGGATCATGGAGGCGATCACCCCGGCAACCGCGAGCGAGGCACCGAGGTTGTCGGCCACTTGCGGGATCACCGGGATAATGGCGCCCTCCCCCACCGAGAAGAGCAGCGTCGGCAGGATCGCGGGTAGAGCAATCGACCGGAAGCTGAAGTTCGGTGCGCCGCTCGTCATCACTGTCGATGCTACCGGCCTATATTCGACGGTCGGCAGCACCCGGTAGTCTTGACGGCGATATGGACGAGCTCGATTTTTCTGAACAGATCGCCGCACTCCGCTCGACTTTCGCGGACATCCGCGCTGTCGTCGGCGTAGAGAAACTCCAGCGTGACATCGCGGACCTCAGCGAGCAGGCCGGTGTGCCCGATCTCTGGGACGACACCGACAAGGCACAGAAGATCACCTCCGAGCTCAGCCACCGGCAGGCCGAGCTCGCCAAGATCGTGAGCATTCAGAGCCGTCTCGACGATCTCGAGATCATGGTCGAGCTGGCGAACGAAGAGGCGGATACCTCGGCAGCAGCCGACGCCCAGGCCGAGCTTGCCAGCATCCAGAAGCTCCTCGGGGAGCTGGAAGTGCAGACTCTGCTCAACGGAGAGTTCGATTCGCGCGCCGCCGTCGTCACCATTCGTGCCGGAGCAGGCGGAGTGGATGCCTCGGACTTCGCCGAGATGCTGATGCGCATGTACCTCCGCTGGGCCGAGCAGCACAACTATTCCGCGAAAGTGCTCGACACGAGCTATGCGGAAGAGGCGGGTATCAAGTCGACGACCATCGAGGTCGACGCGCCCTACGCCTTCGGCACTATGAGCGTCGAGGCCGGCACCCACCGCCTCGTGCGGATGAGTCCGTTCAACTCGGCAGGCAAGCGACAGACCAGCTTCGCGGCGGTCGAGGTGATCCCGCTCATCGAGACCACCGATGTCGTGGACGTGCCGGAGGGCGACATCCGGGTGGATGTCTTCCGCTCGAGCGGCCCGGGCGGCCAGTCGGTGAACACCACGGACTCCGCCGTGCGCATCACCCACATTCCCACCGGCACCGTCGTGTCGATGCAGAACGAGAAGAGCCAGATCCAAAACCGGGCCGCCGCCATGCGGGTGTTGCAGTCCCGGCTGCTGTTGATCGAACGGGAGCGCGAGGCCGCGCAGAAGAAGGAACTCGCTGGGGTGATCACCGCGAGCTGGGGCGATCAGATGCGCAGCTACGTGCTCGCGCCCTACCAGATGGTGAAAGACCTGCGCACGGAATACGAGGTCAACAATCCGACGGCGGTGTTCGACGGGGATCTCGATGGTTTCATCAACGCCGGTATCAAGTGGCGTAAGCGCGATAAAAGCGAGTAGCGCCGCTGGTCGAGGAGTTGAGCAGGGTGACTGTTTCGAGGCGCGGTCCCGATCGCAGTTCGCCTATCTTCGAGATTCCCTTCTTACTTTTACGATTCCCGGCGAATATCGACACGGCCGAGCTTGTCGTCGTCCGATTTTCTGAGAGTC
>JBKJLH010000083.1:0-48247 GCA_046597035.1 Lacisediminihabitans sp. | reverse complement strand
CGCCAACCGTGGTGGCCAATGACACTGACGAGGTGGCTGGCGTGCTCGGTCTCGCTAAAGTCAGCGTGTGAGCACAGCGGTTTCACTCGAGAGTTTCGTCGGGCGGTCGGTGACCGTTCGCGTTCCTGCGACCACCGCCAATCTCGGGCCGGGGTTCGACACCCTTGGGCTCGCGCTGTCACTGTATGACGAACTCACCGTCACGGTCCGGGATGCCCCGGGGGCGACGGTCGAGGTCATCGGAGTCGGCGCGGGCGAGGTGCCCACCGACGAGTCCAACCTAGTGGTCACCGCTATTCGCTATACCTTCGCCGCCTACTCGCAGCCACTGCCGGGCCTCCACCTCATGGCGCGGAACAATATCCCGCACGGGCGAGGGCTCGGGTCATCCGGTGCCGCCATCGTCTCGGGCATCATGGCGGCCAAGGGCCTGCTCCACGGCATCGTCCAGATCGATTCGAGTGCATTGCTCGCGCTCGCGACCGCCCTCGAAGGACACCCGGATAACGTCGCACCCGCACTCTTCGGTGGTCTCACCATTGCCTGGACCACTGATGCCGGGCCGCAGCATAAGAAGCTCATCGTGCACCGCGGGGTCTCACCCCTCATCGCGGTGCCGGAGTCGACGATGTCGACCGAGCTCGCACGCAGTCTCCGACCAGCCTCGGTGCCGCACGAAGACGCGATCTTCAACGTTTCGCGCTCCGCACTGCTGATCGCCGCGCTCATCCAGAGCCCCGAGCTCCTGCTCGCGGCTACGGAAGACAAACTGCACCAGAGCTATCGCGCTGCGGCCATGCCGGAGACCGAATCGCTCATCCTCGAACTGCGAGCGCACGGGCTTCCGGCAGTAGTGTCGGGGGCCGGTCCGTCGATTCTCGTGCTGTGCAGCGACCCCGCCCAGCGACTCGCCGCCGCCGAGCTGATCGCGGCCCGACGTGGCTCGCCCTGGCAGTCGCTTCTGCTGGCCGTGGACTTCAAAGGTGCTACAGTGACAATGCATCCGGTAGAAAATTCGGGATAACCGAAACCCCTGGACAGCACTCACCAGCAATAGCTTCGTCATTTACCAGTGCTTTTCCCGCGCAGTTGCGAACCTTCGCACAGGCGCTACCCGAAGCGAAAGCGCCGAACGTCAAACTCTCCCGCAAGGTTCACTGCACCTGTCAGGTGCGGAACTTGTTCGGGGAAAGGAACCCTCTTAGTGACTGACCTCACTGTCCGTGCCCCAGGCACCGACTCCATCGCCCTCGCCAAGCTCCGCCTCCCAGAGCTTCAGGCTCTTGCGGCAGAACTCGGCCTCAGTGGCTCGTCCAAACTTCGCAAGGGAGAGCTCCTGGATGCAATCTCGAAGATACAGAACTCCACCAGCACGCCCGTCGCTGACCTGGCCGGTGTCGACGCTCCGGTGCCGGCTGCACCGGATGCACCGGTCGCCGATGCGCCGATAGCGGGTGCGCCGGTCACCGATGCGCCGGTAGCAGATGCGCCGGTAGCAGATGCGCCGTTAGCAGGCGCGCCGGTGGCCAAGAAGCGCGCGTCGCGTCGCGCCAGCACCTCGATCGTGGACGCCGGCGCTGCCGAAGCGCCCGTCATCGAGTCGACCCAGCGCCCCGCGACGACGCGTCGCACAGCACCCAAATCCGTCTCCGGGCACGCCAACGGGACCGAGAGCGGCACGGACCTCATTCCCGGCCAGGAGGCCGAGCGGGTCGCTCAGGCCGACGCCACGACCACCGAGTCGCAGCTGCATGAGGGCCTCGACCGCATTCCCGGACAGGAAGCCGAGACGGAGGCGCAGGCGGATGACGCCCAGCCCACCCGCAACTCGCGCAACCGTAATCGAAACCGTGGGGAACGTCAGCACGGCGACGTCGCCACGTCCCAGAATGGACAGGCTTCACAGAGCAACCCGAACACCGGCGAGCAGTCCGAGGGGCAGCGCAGCGGCGGTCGAAACGCCAACAATCGCAACCAGCAGAACAACCAGGGTGGTGGCCAGCAGGGCGGAAACGCTCGGCAGCAGGGCAACGACCGCCAGCAGCAGAGCGCTAACGACCGCAACGGCAACAACGACCGCAACCAGCAGCAGTTGCTCGAGGACGACGACCGCGGGGGGCGCAATCGTTACCGCGACCGCAAGCGTCGCGGGGCTGCCGGAAACGACGACTTCGAGCCGGAGATCACCGAGGATGACGTACTCATCCCCGTCGCCGGCATCCTCGACGTACTCGACAACTACGCGTTCGTGCGCACGAGCGGGTACCTCCCCGGCAACAACGACGTCTATGTGTCGCTCGGCCAAGTCAAGAAGTACAACCTGCGAAAGGGTGACGCCGTAGTCGGAGCCATCCGCCAGCCGCGCGAGAACGACAACTCGGGTCGCCAGAAGTACAACGCGATCGTGAAGATCGATTCGATCAACGGTTTACCGATCGAGCAGGCCGCTGACCGCGTCGAGTTCGGCAAGCTCACCCCGCTCTACCCCTCGGAGCGACTGCGCCTCGAGACTGAGTCGGGCAAATTGACCACCCGCATCATCGACCTCGTGTCGCCGATCGGCAAGGGCCAGCGTGGTCTCATCGTCTCGCCGCCCAAAGCCGGTAAGACACTGGTGCTCCAGGCCATCGCGAACGCCATCGCGAAGAACAACCCCGAGGTCCACCTCATGGTCGTTCTTGTGGACGAGCGTCCGGAAGAGGTCACGGACATGCAGCGCACCGTGAAGGGCGAGGTCATCGCCTCGACCTTCGATCGTCCGGCCGAAGACCACACCACCGTTGCCGAGCTCGCCATCGAACGCGCCAAGCGTCTCGTCGAGCTCGGCCATGATGTCGTCGTGCTGCTCGACTCGATCACCCGCCTCGGCCGCGCGTACAACCTGGTGGCGCCGGCATCCGGTCGTATCCTCTCCGGAGGGGTCGACTCGTCTGCCCTCTACCCGCCGAAGCGTTTCTTCGGTGCCGCTCGCAACATCGAGGATGGTGGATCGCTCACGATCCTCGCCACCGCGCTCGTCGAGACCGGCTCCAAAATGGACGAAGTCATCTTCGAAGAGTTCAAAGGCACCGGCAACATGGAGCTTCGTCTTTCACGTCAGCTCGCTGACAAGCGCATCTTCCCGGCTGTCGATGTCAACGCATCGGGCACCCGCCGCGAGGAGATGCTCATGGGTGTCGATGAGACGAAGGTCAACTGGAAGCTCCGCCGCGCACTCGCCGGACTCGAGACCCAGCAGGCCCTTGAGCTCGTGCTCACGCAGTTGAAGGACACGTCGTCCAACGTCGAGTTCCTCATGAAGATCCAGAAGTCGCTTCCGGGTGCGTCCGGGTCGAAAGAGGACTAATACCGATGGCAGACTCTGGCGTTTTCGAGTCGGTAAAGACACTGATGATCGAGCACGCGGATCTGCAGGAACAGCTCGCCGACCCCGAACTCCACTCCAATCCGGGCAAGTCGAAGAAGGTCAATCGGCGCTATGCCGAGCTGAGCCGGATCGTCGACGCCTATAACCGCTGGGTCGTCCTCACCGACGATTTCGAGGCTGCGACCGAGATGGCGGCAGATGACGCCTCGTTCGCCGAGGAGCTTCCGAACATCAAGTCAGAACTCGACGTGATGGAAGAACGCCTTCGCCGACTGCTCATCCCTCGCGATCCTAACGACGGTCGCGACGTCATCATGGAGATCAAGATGGGGGAGGGTGGAGCCGAGTCCGCCCTCTTCGCCGGGGACCTCCTGCGCATGTACCTGCACTATGCGGAGTCCAAGAAGTGGAAGACCGAGATCATCGAGCAGACCTCGAGCGACCTCGGCGGCATCAAGGATGTGCAGCTCGCCATCAAGGGCAACTCGACCGATCCGGCCGAGGGCGTCTGGGCCCACCTCAAGTACGAGGGCGGGGTGCATCGCGTGCAGCGCGTGCCGGCGACCGAGTCGCAGGGGCGCATCCACACCTCGGCGGCGGGTGTGCTCGTGTTTCCCGAGGTAGATGAGCCCGAAGAGGTCGAGATCAGTCAGAACGATCTCAAGATCGACGTCTACCGCTCAAGTGGCCCCGGCGGGCAGTCGGTCAACACGACCGACTCCGCCGTGCGCATCACCCATCTCCCCACCGGCATCGTTGTGGCGATGCAGAATGAGAAGTCGCAGCTGCAGAACCGCGAGGCGGGCATGCGGGTGCTTCGAGCCCGGGTGCTCGCGCGCCAGCAGGAGGAGATCGACGCCGCGGCATCCGTCGTACGCAAGAGCCAGATCCGCACGATGGACCGGTCCGAGCGCATCCGCACCTACAACTTCCCCGAGAACCGCATTGCCGACCATCGCACAGGCTACAAGGCCTACAACCTCGACGCTGTGATGAATGGCGCGCTCGAGCCGGTCATCCAATCCGATATCGAGGCGGATGAAGAGGCACGCCTCGATGCCCTGGCCGGCGACTAGTTCCGCTGCGTTCCCCGCCATGCCTAGGCCCGAAATCCTCACAATCACCTCCGTGCTCAGTGCCACTGTCGGGTTACTCACCCGCGTCGGCGTGCCCTCGCCGGACGTGGACGCAGAACTGCTGATCGGCTTCGTGCTCGGGATGAGCCGGGGTGAGGTCCAGGCAAAGTCCATTACCGGCGCCGCGATCTCGGTCGCCGATTCGGCCACTATCACTGCCCTGGTCGAGCGCCGTGCGGCCCGTGAGCCCCTCCAGCACATCACCGGTCGGGCACCGTTCCGTTCGCTGGAGCTGGCCGTCGGGCCGGGGGTCTTTGTGCCGCGTCCCGAGACCGAGCAGGTCGCCCAGTTCGCTGTTGACGCCCTACTCGCGGAGGCGGGCCCGGACCCGATCGCCATCGATCTCGGAACCGGCAGCGGCGCGATCGCCTTGTCCCTCGCCACCGAGGTGCCTCATTCCCTGGTCTACGGCGTTGAGAATTCGGCGGAGGCATTCATCTGGACGCGACGCAACTTCCGTGAGAGTGGTGCCGATAACGCCAGGGCCATCTTCAACGACCTCGCCTCCGCGCTGCCAGAGCTCGACGGCACGGTGGCCGTCGTCATCTCGAACCCGCCCTACATTCCGCTCGGTGCCATCCCCCGTGATCCCGAGGTGCGACTGTTCGATCCAGAGCACGCCCTGTACGGGGGCGAAGACGGGCTGGATGTCGTGCGCCAGGTCTCGCGGGCGGCATGGCGCCTCCTGCACCCGGGCGGCACCCTCGTGCTCGAACACGGCGAGCTGCAGGCATCCGCGATTGCGGGCATCCTCGCGGTCGACGGCTGGCGAGCGATCGCGTCGCACCCCGACTTCCTGGGGCGCGACCGCTCGACGACCGCTCTCCGCTGAAGTTCCCTTTCCACTTCGACGGGCCAGCGCGCACATTGCGGGCCGGCACGCCGGCCCGCAATGTCCGCGCTGGCCCGGGTGGCAGGGAGGCGCCCTTACGACCGCGATCATTCCCTTCGTGCGGCGGCGAATGCTTCGATCGCGGCAAGGAGCGCTGGGGCATCCGTGAAGTGGTGGGCGGTGATTCCGACGCTCAGGGCTCCGTCGATGTTCTCCCGCATGTCATCGGCGAAGAAGGCGTCGCGGGCGTCGATTCCATAGCGCGCGAGCACATTGCGGAAGACCTCCGGCTCGGGCTTTCGAGCCCCGTAGTCGGAGGAGGTGAAGAGGTGATCACCGAACACCGACACGAGCTCGGGAGCGAGTTGACGCAGGTGTTTGCCGGTCAACGGGCCGTTATTGGTGAGGAGCGTCACCTGCCCGAATTCGGCGGCACGCCGAACGGCCGCGATCGAGTCCCGCCATGGTTCCATTGCAGCGCCGCGGATGCGCACCCAGTCGGCTTCGGTCACCTCGACCCCGATCGCGTCGTTGAAGGCGGCGAGGTAGATCTCGGCATCGGCGAAGCCACCGGCCTCCGCCGCGAACTCCCCCTCCTCGTGCCACCATCGTTCCCGCAGCTCTTCGAAGGACAGCCCGGTGAGCTCGGTCATTCCGGCCATTCTCCGCTGCCAGTCGTAGCCGTACAGCACTTCGTCCATATCGAAGATGAACAGCAGCATCAGGCGCTCCGGCCCGAGGAGCGGGTGATCGCGTCATCCAGCGCGTCGGTCTGCGGTAGGGCGTTCACGTAGCGGAGCTGGTGGGTATTGATCCCGGGTGCACTCGCACCCTCGAGGTATTGGTCAGAGCTGGGCCATTCGCCACCCTCCGCCCGTTCCTCGTAGCCGCCAGACCTCCTGGTCTTGGCGAGGTGGTCCAGGCTCGCTCCCGTGACGGGGCTGGGCGTAGGCAGCCGAAAATGAAAATCCTTAGCACAAAGGGTCTTGTCGAAATCGAAGAGATACAGGTCCACTGGGCTCCTATCCGGTCTCGTAATTGTCGCAGGCCTTGTGGCCGGCGCTTCATCGGAGGGTCGATCGGTGACTGTCGAAGTAGAATGTCTACCGATATGGCGACGATCTACAACTGCTCTGAGCAGGACCAGCTTCTCACCGGCATGCGACTCGCGCGGGTCGCCATCGGGCGGGGTGAGCTTGTGGTGCTGCCGACGGACACGGTTTACGGCCTCGCGGTCGATGCGTTCAACACCTATGGGGTTCAGCGGCTGCTCGATGCCAAGGGTCGTACCCGGCAGTCGCCTCCGCCGGTGTTGATCCCGGGTATCCCGACCCTCGATGCCCTCGCGGAGAGCGTACCTCCGGAGGTTCGCGCCCTCGTAGCCGCGTTTTGGCCCGGGGGACTCACCGTGATCCTGCCCGCGAGCCCATCGCTCGACTGGGATCTCGGCGAGACCGGCGGCACGGTCGCTCTGCGGATGCCGAACAATCGGATCGCCCTCGAATTGCTCTCTGAGACAGGGCCGCTCGCGGTCTCGTCGGCCAATCTCACCGGGGAGACTGCGGCTCGAACCGCTGCAGAGGCGCAGCGGATGTTGGGCGACAGTGTCGAGGTCTACCTGGACGGCGGTGAGGTCGGCCTCGACTACGAAGCGACCGGACTCGGTTCGACGATCGTCGATGCAACAGCGTTGCTCGAGGGAGGCGCCTTGAGAATCGTTCGGCACGGGGTCATCACCGAGGCTCAGATCGACGCGGTGCTCGAAAAGTTCGCCGCCCAGACGCCGCCCGCCCAGACGCTACCCGCCCAGACGCCTGAGCCCACAGCGCCGCCCGAGGCCGCCGAGCCAGCGCCGTGAGATTCATCATCTACGTGGCCGCTGGTGGCCTCTCCGCCATCGTCACGTTCGTGCTGGCAACCGCGGTCGCCAGACTCGGCATGAAATACCGGCTCTATCCCGCCATCCGCGACCGCGATGTCCACACACGCCCGACTCCACGACTCGGTGGCATCGCAATGTTCATCGGCATCATCACCGCGTTCGGGGTGGCCTCGCAATTGCCGCAATTCCACCTCATTTTCGCCAAGCCGGGCGTGATCTTCGCGATTCTCGGATCGGCGCTCATCATCGTGCTCATTGGTGTTGCCGACGACATCTGGGACCTGGACTGGGTCACCAAACTCGCCGGCCAGATCATCGCCGCCGGGCTTCTCGCCTGGCAGGGTGTGCAGCTCACCACGCTTCCGATCGTCGGCGGCGTCATCGTGCTGTCGTCGTACACCGGGCTCATCATCACGGTGTTCGCGATCGTGCTCGTGATGAATGCCATCAATTTCATCGATGGCCTGGACGGGCTTGTCGCCGGGGTCGCGATCATCGCCAACAGTGCCTTTTTCATCTACAGCTACATCCTCGTCACCCGCAGCGCAGCGGCGGAATACTTCAACCTCGCGCTGCTCATCTCGGCCGTGCTCATCGGCGCCTGTGTCGGCTTCCTGCCGCTCAACTGGCATCCGGCGAAGCTGTTCATGGGTGATGCCGGCGCGCTGCTGGTGGGGCTGCTGATGGCGACCTCGGCAATCTCGGTCACCGGGCAGGTGGACCTCGCCGTTCTCCAGTACTCGAAGCAGCTGGTTCCGGCATTCATCCCCATTCTGCTTCCGCTCGCCATCCTGCTCATCCCGCTTCTCGATTTCGCGCTCGCGATCTTCCGGCGGCTCCTCGCTGGAAAGTCACCATTCAGCGCGGATCGCAAGCACCTTCACCACCGCCTGCTGGATATGGGGCACTCCGATATCCATGCGGTGCTGATCTTCTACTCCTGGACCGCCGTAGTGTCCATCGGATGCCTGCTGTTCATGTATTTCGACGCCATCTGGGGCGTACTGTTCATCGTCGTCGGCCTGGTCATCTGCACGGCGGTCACCCTTGCGCCGCTCACCCGGCGCAAGGCGGTAGAGGTCTCCGTACAGCTCGCGAGCGCGGATAACGAGGCGGAAGCTGCGGTGGCACGATTCGACCCGCTCGACGAGGCCGCCTACGAGTCAGCCCCGGCCGACACCTCAACGAAGGATGCATCATGAGCGCCGTACCCATTCTCAAGCGGATCCTGGCCTATGGGGGTGTCCTCGCGCTTGCGATCGCGGTCATGGGGGCTGTGATCGGCTTCATGGTCGCCGGCTCGGTCGGACTGGTCAGCGCACTCATCGGTACCGTAATGGCTGTCGTATTCCTCGGCATTACCGCTGCCAGCATCGTGCTCGCGACGAAGGTGGCCAAAGGGGATCTCCTCAGCGTCGCCTTCTTCGGAATCGTGATGGGGGCATGGCTTCTCAAGCTGGTGATCTTCATCGTGCTCATCGTGCTTCTCAAGGATCAGCCCTGGATCCAGACCCAGGTACTGTTCCTCACCGTCGTCGTCGCCGTCATCGGAACTCTCGTGGTGGACGTGGTGGTGATCGCCCGGTCTCGGATGCCCTATGTGAGCGACATCAGGCTGCCCTCTGAGACCTCAGCGACCTCCGACCGATCGGAGTAGAGGTTCGGATGACGCCATTCTCTTGATACAGTTATGACGAATGCCCCCCTTCTTCTCGCCGCGTGACCTCACGCCCCGATTCTGGAGCTAGCGCTGCTACCCCACGCACTCAATCTCATCCTCCCTCTTGCCAGCGAAGGCGGCAGCGGCGGTGGGTTTGTCGGTCCCAATATCGGTGAATTCTTCCCAGCCGTAGTCCTGTTCGCCGGTACTCCCTTCGAGCTCAACCGGATCATGCTGATCCGCATTCTCGTGGCCATCATCATCATCGCCCTCTTCTCGCTCGGAACGCGTCGAATGCGCGTCGTGCCCGGTCGCGGACAGTCGTTGATCGAGCTGGGCCTCGACTTCGTGCGTGTCGGCATCGCCGAGGACCTCCTCGGCAAGAAGGACGGCAAGCGCTTCCTGCCGATCCTCACGACCTTCTTCTTCATGATCATCGCGATGAACCTCACCGGCGCCGTGCCTGGGCTCAACATCGCCGGTACCGCGGTCATCGGTGTGCCGCTTCTGCTCGCAGGGGTCGCGTATGTGACCTGGATCTATGCAGGCCTGCGGAAACACCCGGGCAAGTTCCTGCGCAACGCCCTATTCCCGCCCGGCGTTCCCATCGGCCTGTACATCATCGTCACGCCGATCGAGATTTTGTCGACGTTCATCGTGCGACCGGTCACCCACACCCTGCGACTCCTGATGAACATGATCGTCGGGCATCTGCTTCTCGTGCTGTTTTTTCTCGCCACCTCCTTCTTCTTCTTCGAGGCCCCGGGGTTGTTCAAGTTGTTCGGCATCGGCACCCTCGCGTTCGGTTTCGTCTTCACCCTGTTCGAGCTTCTCGTCGCGGTGCTGCAGGCCTACGTTTTCACCATTCTGACCGCTGTCTACCTCCAGCTCGCGCTGGCAGACGAGCACTGAACTAACCAGCACGACGCGAGTTGGGCAATCGCCCCTCTCACCATCACGGAAGGAAACACAACGTGGACACCACAACTGTCGCCGCGCTCACCGGAAACATTGCCACCGTCGGTTACGGCCTCGCGGCTATCGGCCCGGCTATCGGCGTCGGCATCGTCGTCGGAAAGACGATCGAGTCGGTCGCCCGCCAGCCCGAACTCCAGGGTCGCCTCACTGTTCTGATGTACATCGGTATCGCATTCACCGAGGCGCTCGCCTTCATCGGTATCGCCACGTACTTCATTTTCACCAAGTAGCAATGTCTCTGTCAGTTTTCTCAGTCACGGCCGAGTCGGCCAATCCGCTTCTTCCGGCGGCGCCCGATCTGATCTGGTCGTCGGTGATCTTCGTCGTCTTGTTCATCTTCTTCTGGCGGCTGATTCTTCCCAGAGTGCAGGTGATGCTCGATGCGCGTGCTGAGCTCATCGAAGGCGGTATCAAGAAGGCAGAGAACGCCCAAGCCGAAGCGACGGCCGCTTTAGAGAAGTACAACGAACAGTTGGCCGAAGCGCGTGCCGAAGCGGCGAAGATCCGCGATCAAGCGCGCCAGGACGGCACGAAGATCCTGAACGAGCTCAAGGAGCAGGCATCCGCTGACGCAGCCCGCATTACGGTCAATGCGCAAGCGACGATTGAAGCGGAGCGCCAGTCGGCTCTGGTGTCGCTGCGCTCGGAAGTCGGATCTCTCGCGATCGACCTTGCGTCCGGGGTCATCGGCCAGAGCCTGTCCGACGACAAGAATGCGGCGAATCTGGTCGACCAGTTCCTCGCTGACCTGGAGAAGTCGGAGAACGAGTCGAAGTCGGAAAGCAACGCGACGGCGTCGAAGGTCGCGCCACCGGAGTCGGTGAAATAATTATGGGATCAGCGACCAGGGAAGCTCTCGCCGCCTCACGGGCGGAACTCTCGTCCGTGGGTTCGGCCGACCTGGCCACTGCCGAAGAACTTTTTTCAGCGGGCCGGATCATCGGTGGCTCGGCGCAGCTCATCTCGATGCTCTCCGACACCGCGGCGGATGCCGCCCAGAAGCGTGCCGTTCTTGCGGCGGTCTTCGGCAAAAACCTCAGTCCGACCACCCTCGGTCTGCTCGGAACCGTGGTGTCGCACCGCTGGTCGAACACCGACGATCTCCTCGCGGGTATCGAAGAACTCGGTTTACGGGCCGCGGCGCAATCCGCCCCGACATCGGTCAGTATCGATGCAGAGCTTTTCGCATTCGGAACAGCGGTCGCCTCGAATTCAGAGCTGGAACTCGCAGTGAGCAGCAAACTGGGCAGTGCCGAGTCGAAGGTCGCTCTGGTCGAGGCGCTCCTCGCAAAGAAAGCGTCTCCGCAAACCCTGTCGATCGTGCGTCACCTGATGCAGCAGCCGCGCGGCCGTCGCATCGGCGAGCTACTTCGCACCGCGGCATCCATCGTGGCCGATCAGTCCGGGCTTGCGGTCGCTACGATCACGAGCGCGACCCCGATCGGTGCCGGCCAACTCGAACGGCTGCAAAAAGGGCTTGCCGTCAAGTTCGGGCGAGCGCTGGGGTTCAACCTGGTCGTCGACCCGGCCCTCATCGGCGGGCTTCGAGTGCAGGTCGGCGATACGGTCATCGACGACAGCGTCGCATCGAAGATCAGAGATCTCAGACTCCAGCTCGCCGGATAGTCCGGAACCGTACCTCGGCCACTAGCGCCACCAACACAGACCCCCGAAGCCGAACGGCTTCGCGAAGACTAAGGAAACAAGGGAAATGGCAGACCTCACGATCAGCCCAGACGAAATCCGCGACGCGCTCAAAGACTTCGTCAAGGCCTACGACCCCTCCTCCGCCTCAACGACAGAGGTGGGCTACGTCATCGACGCGGCCGACGGGATCGCGCACGTGCAGGGTCTCCCCGGCGTAATGGCCAATGAGCTGATCAAGTTCGCCGACGGCACGCTCGGCCTCGCCCAGAACCTGGATGAGAATGAGATCGGCGTGATCGTGCTCGGCGAGTTCGGTGGAATCGTCGAAGGCCTCGAGGTCACCCGTACAGGCGAAGTGCTCTCCGTTCCCGTTGGCGACGGCTACCTCGGTCGCGTCGTCGACCCGCTCGGTGCCCCGATCGACGGCCTCGGCGAGATCAAGAGCGAAAGTCGTCGTGCCCTCGAACTCCAGGCTCCCGGTGTCATGCAGCGCAAGAGCGTACACGAGCCGATGCAGACCGGCATCAAGGCCATTGACGCGATGATCCCGATCGGTCGCGGCCAGCGCCAGCTCATCATCGGTGACCGCCAGACGGGCAAGACGGCGATCGCCATCGATACGATCATCAACCAGAAGGCCAACTGGGAGTCCGGCGACACCACCAAGCAGGTGCGCTGCATCTACGTCGCCATCGGCCAGAAGGGTTCGACCATCGCCTCGGTGAAGGGAGCGCTCGAGGATGCCGGAGCAATGGAGTACACCACCATCGTTGCGTCCCCCGCCTCCGACCCGGCAGGCTTCAAGTATCTCGCTCCCTATACCGGCTCGGCCATCGGCCAGCACTGGATGTACGGAGGCAAGCATGTCCTGATCATCTTCGACGACCTGTCCAAGCAGGCCGAGGCGTACCGCGCCGTATCGCTTCTTCTGCGCCGACCCCCGGGGCGTGAGGCGTATCCCGGCGACGTGTTCTACCTGCACTCCCGCCTGCTCGAGCGCTGTGCGAAGCTCTCTGACGAGCTCGGTGCGGGATCGATGACCGGACTGCCGATCATCGAGACGAAGGCGAACGACGTCGCGGCCTACATCCCGACCAACGTGATTTCGATCACTGACGGCCAGATATTCCTGCAGTCCGACCTCTTCAACGCTAACCAGCGCCCCGCCGTCGACGTGGGAATCTCGGTCTCGCGAGTCGGTGGCGACGCTCAGGTCAAGTCGATTAAAAAAGTGTCGGGCACGCTCAAACTTGAACTCGCCCAATACCGCTCGCTCGAAGCCTTCGCGATGTTCGCGTCCGACCTCGACCCCACCAGCCGTCGCCAGCTCGCCCGTGGTGCACGGCTCACCGAGTTGCTGCGCCAGCCGCAGTACTCGCCGTACCCCGTCGAGGAGCAGGTCGTCTCGATCTGGGCTGGAACGAACGGCAAGCTCGACGAGGTCGCAGTCGAAGACGTGTTGCGTTTCGAGCGAGAGCTGCTCGACTACCTAGGTCGCAATACCGAGGTGCTCTCGACGCTCAAGGCGACGAACGTTTTGGATGACGACACCGTGAAGGCGCTGGACGCAGGCGTCGACGCGTTCAAGCTCGAGTTCCAGACCGGCGAGGGAAAGCCGCTTGCCTCGGTCGGCCACGAGGAGTTCGAGGCGATCGAGCCCGAGAACATCGCGCAGGAGCAGATCGTCAAACAAAAACGCTAGCGGGTCTCGATATGGGCGCTCTGCGCCATACTGGGCCACCATTTTCATAAACCAAAGGAAAGTACAGACATGGGAGCGCAACTTCGGGTCTACCGGCAGAAGATCAAGTCTGCCCAGACGACCAAGAAGATCACTCGGGCCATGGAGCTGATCTCGGCCTCACGCATTCAGAAGGCGAAGGCCAGGGTCGCGGCATCCGGTCCATACTCGCGCGCGGTCACCCGTGCCGTGTCGGCCGTCGCCACGTTCTCCAACGTCGATCACATCCTGACGACCGAGCCGGAGAAGGTCGAGCGCGCCGCAGTCGTACTCTTCACCTCCGACCGTGGGCTCGCGGGCGCGTTCAGCACCAACGTTGTGCGCGAATCGAACGAGCTCGTCACCCTGCTACAGAGTCAGGGCAAGGAGGTTGTCTACTACCTGGTGGGACGCAAGGCCGCGGCATACTTCGCATTTCGCAAACGTGACGCCGAGCAGATCTGGACCGGGAGTACGGAGAAGCCCGAGTTCGAGACCGCACAGAGGATCGGCGAGACTCTGGTCGCGAAGTTCATCCAGTCGGCCAGCGAGGGCGGTGTCGACGAGATCCACATCGTCTACAACCGTTTCGTCAGCGTCGTGACCCAGGTTCCTGAAGTCGTGCGCCTTCTGCCGCTCGAGGTCGTGGAGGGTGTCGAGGCGCCCGCCGCAGACGAGGTGCTTCCGCTCTACGAGTTCGAGCCCGAGGTGGGCGACGTTTTGGATGCACTTCTGCCGGTATACATTGAAAGTCGCATCTTCAACGCGATGTTGCAGTCCGCAGCATCCGAGCATGCAGCCCGTCAGCGGGCGATGAAGTCGGCGAGCGATAACGCCGACAAGCTCATCACCACCTTCACCCGACTGTCGAACAATGCCCGTCAGGCCGAGATCACCCAACAGATTTCCGAGATCGTCGGCGGCGCCGACGCCCTCTCGCCCAAAAAGTAAGCGCTGCAGCGCTCAGAAGAAGCCCAGGAGAATCGAGAAGCACATGACTATCACAGCCCCTGCTGACCAGGCCACGGCTCAGCCCGCCGGAATCGGACGGATCGCCCGGGTCACCGGACCCGTCGTCGACATCGAGTTCCCCCACGACGCGATCCCCGGCATCTACAACGCCCTCAAGACCACGGTCACCATCGGCCAAGACTCCAACGAGATCACGCTCGAGGTCGCTCAGCACCTCGGTGACGACCTCGTTCGCGCCATCGCTCTGAAGCCGACCGACGGTCTGGTGCGCGGCCAGGAAGTGCGCGACACGGGCGGCCCCATCACGGTCCCGGTCGGGGATGCCACCAAAGGCAAGGTCTTCAACGTGATCGGTGAGGTGCTCAATGGTGAGCCCGGTGAGACCTACGAATGGGCCGACCGCTGGTCGATCCACCGCGAGCCGCCGCCCTTCGACCAACTCGAGTCGAAGACCGAACTATTCGAGACCGGCATCAAGGTCATCGACCTTCTCACCCCTTACGTACTCGGTGGCAAGATCGGCCTATTCGGTGGAGCCGGCGTCGGAAAGACCGTGCTCATCCAGGAGATGATCCAGCGCGTCGCGCAGGACCACGGTGGAGTCTCCGTTTTTGCCGGAGTCGGCGAGCGCACTCGTGAGGGCAACGACCTCATCGCCGAAATGGAGGAGGCCGGTGTCTTCGACAAGACCGCCCTCGTGTTCGGTCAGATGGATGAGCCGCCGGGGACGCGTCTTCGCGTGGCGCTATCGGCGCTCACCATGGCGGAGTACTTCCGCGATGTGCAGAACCAGGACGTGCTGCTCTTCATCGACAACATCTTCCGGTTCACGCAGGCCGGTTCGGAGGTTTCCACACTGCTGGGGCGCATGCCGTCAGCGGTGGGCTATCAGCCGAATCTCGCCGACGAGATGGGCATACTCCAAGAGCGCATCACCTCGACGCGTGGACACTCGATCACCTCGCTCCAGGCGATCTACGTGCCCGCTGATGACTACACCGACCCGGCGCCGGCGACCACCTTCGCCCATCTCGATGCGACTACCGAGCTCAGCCGCGAGATCGCCTCGCAGGGTCTGTATCCGGCCGTCGACCCGCTCACCTCCACCAGCCGTATCCTCGACCCCCGCTACCTGGGTGCCGACCACTACCGCGTGGCGACCAACGTGAAGGCCATTCTCCAGAAGAACAAGGAACTGCAGGAGATCATCGCGATCCTCGGCGTTGACGAGCTCTCGGAGGAAGACAAGATCACCGTCTCTCGCGCTCGTCGCATCCAGCAGTTCCTGTCGCAGAACACCTACATGGCGAAGAAGTTCACCGGCGTCGAGGGGTCGACAGTGTCGTTGAAGGACACGATCGAGTCATTTGACGCGATCGTCAAGGGCGACTTCGACCACGTCGCCACCCAGGCCTTCTTCAATGTCGGTGGCATCAACGACGTCGAAGAGCAGTGGGCCAAGATCCAAAAGGAGAACGGCTAAGAATGGCCGAGACGGGTGGTCATAAACTCCAGGTCAGTGTAGTCTCGGCCGACCACGAAGTCTGGACCGGGACAGCGTCGATGGTGGTTGCACGGACCACCGAGGGCGAGATCGGTATTTTGCCGGGTCACGAGCCGCTGCTCGCGATCTTGAGCGCCGGTGAGGTGCGGATCACCACCGGTACCGGGTCTGCGTCGGTGCGCGCTAACGCCGATGATGGCTTCCTCTCGGTCGAACACGACACCGTCACGATCGTCGCCCGTAACGCTTCGCTCGTGCAGGGCTGATCCCACAGCCATGCTGATTGCGATGGCGGGGCTGCCGGCGACGGGAAAGAGCACGATCGCCGAGATCCTCGGAGGGCATCTTGCAGCCTCGGTGGTGTCCGTCGATCCGATCGAATCGGCGATTCTCGAAGCCGGGATCGCCAGCGACCAGCCGACCGGACTCGCCGCCTACCTCGTCGCGGAGACGATGGCCAGGCTCGTTCTCGAATCCGGGCACAACGTCATCGTGGATGCCGTGAACGGCGTGGATCCGGCTCGCGAACAGTGGGTCGGCCTTGCCCGTTCGCGCGGTGAGACCCTGCGGTTCATCGAGGTGATCTGTTCGGATCCAGAACTCCACCGACAGCGTCTCGAATCGCGTGCCCATGGAATTCCGCGTGTGAGTGGGCTGAGTTCGCACGCCGTAGAGCAGAGTCTCGACGAATACTTGCCGTGGGCGGGGGAGAGCGCCGCCGTTCCGCGGATCACGCTCGACTCAGCACGCGCGCTCGGAGTGAACGTGGATGCCGCGCTCGCATTCATCACGGGCTAGTGCTGCTTCTCCTTCCTCCCTCCGAGACCAAACGTGACGGAGGCGATGCGGAGGTGCTCCTCGACCTCGCGTCGCTCAGTCATACCGAGCTCACCTCCGCAAGGCGCACCGCCCTTGCCGCGACACGAGCTCTCGCACGCAACCGCGCCACCGCGGCCGCGGCCCTGAAACTCGGTGCAAGCCAGCAATTCGAGGTGACTCGCAATCGCGAGCTGCGGTCGTCGCCCACCATCGCGGCACTCGATCGCTACACCGGCGTGCTCTATGACGCGCTCGGCGCGGCCACACTGAGCGCTGAGGCGCGGGAATTCGCCCGGGATCACGTGCTCATCCACTCGGCTCTATTCGGGCTGCTGGGAGCGGATGACCGGATTCCCGCCTACAGGTTGTCGCACGACTCGAGACTGCCGGCCCTGCCGCTGCGAAAGCTGTGGCGGGAGCGGATCTCCGCCGTGCTCGCGGCCACGGACGGTGTCATCCTCGACCTCCGCTCGGAGGCTTACGTCGAGCTCGGACCTGCGCCGTCCGGCCCGCGAACAGCCTTCGTGCGCGTTGTCTCCGTCTCTGTTGACGGCCCCCGACGAGCCCTCAACCACTTCAACAAGAAGGGCAAGGGCGAGTTCGTGCGCGCCCTCTGCGAGGCGGGTATCGTGCACCCGGGCATCGATTCCCTCCTCGACTGGTCAGCAGGTGCCGGCATTCGGCTTGAGCGCGGGGCCGGGGGCGAACTGGAGCTCATCGTCTGAGAAACGCTTCGGCTCGGTGCTCAGGCCGCGCGCCAGCATCCCTCGACGTGGTCGTCGACCATGCCCGATGATTGCATCAGGGCATACAGGGTGGTTGGGCCGACGAATCGCAGTCCGATCGCTCGAAGCGTCGTGCTGAGCGCGGTGGACTCCGTCGTGACTGCGGGAATGTCCCCAAAGTTCACCGGCCGCCGGCGGTCCCCACGGGGCGGCGCATGACCCCACACCAATCGGTCGAAGGCACCGGGGTCGTCCTGAATCAGTTGGCGAACAATCCCGGCATTGGAGATAGTGGCCTCGATCTTGGCCCGGTTGCGAATGATGCCGGTGTCCTGCATCAGGCGTTCGATATCCGGCCCCGCGAACTCAGCCACGCTGTCGATGTCGAAGTCGTGGAATGCGGTTCGGAAGGTCTCCCTGCGGCGCAGGATGGTAATCCAGGACAGTCCGGACTGAAACGCCTCGAGGCTCAACTTCTCGAACAGCGGTCGGTCACCGCGAAGTTCGATACCCCATTCGTCATCGTGATAGCGCCGATAGTCATCATCACCAGCGCTCCACGCGCACCGGGTGATGCCATCCTCGCCGAGCACCACAGGCGATCGCGCCTCGTTCACCCCGAGTGCTCGATTCCCTCGTGATCGAGCAGCCATATCTTGGTCGGCACGCCATTGCCTCCGCTGTATCCGGTGATGCGGTTGTTGCTGGCGAGCACCCGGTGACAAGGGATGAGAATCGGCACAGGATTGGCTCCGACCGCCCCGCCGACGGCCCGCCCTGCTGTCGCTCGGCCCGTCGACACGCCGAGGGCGCCGTAGGAGGTGACCTCGCCGAAATTGATTTGTGCAAGTCGTTCCCAGACTGCTTTCTGAAATTCCGTGCCGTTCAGGACGACCGGAACGTCGAAAGAGGTGCGCGTGCCGGCGAAGTATTCGGTGAGCTGCACGGCGGCTCGATCGAGAACGGGGTCGCTGTGTTCGTCGTCCGCGTCATGCGGTAGCGTGCCGTCGCGTTCGATGGTGAGCGAGACGACGGCGGCACCGTCGCCGACCAACTCAATACGGCCGATGGGACTGGTGAGCCGACGCAGAACCGCGGGGGGAGCGTCCGAGATCGTGATGCCAGTTGGTGAGGTCATAGTTCGACCCTAGCTTCGGCATCCGCTCTCCTTCTCGCGTGTTTCGGACATCGGATGGCACGCCCGGTCGGACAGGACTGTGGAGGAGAAGACGCACTTAGGCTTGGGGCATGGCTGCTAACGACTATCGCGCGCTCGGCGACTCCGGGCTCGTCGTCTCTACCATTGGACTCGGGTGCAACAACTTCGGTCGGGCGAATACCGCGAGTGAGTCTCAGGAGGGCACGGACGCCGTGATCAACGCGGCAATCGACGCGGGAGTCACGCTGTTCGACACTGCCGACATCTACGGGTCCGAACGTGGACTCAGCGAGACCCGAATGGGTCATTCGCTCAAGGGTCGTCGCCACGAGATCGTGCTGGCCACCAAGTTCGGTATGGATATGGCCGGCACCAACGGGCCCGACTGGGGGGCTCGCGGCTCGCGTCGCTACGTGCGGCGCGCGGTTGAAGCATCCCTCCGCCGCCTCCAGACGGACTGGATCGACCTGTATCAGTTGCATGTGCCCGACCCGCTGACCCCGATCGAGGAGACCCTTTCGGTACTCGACGACCTCATCACCGAGGGCAAGGTTCGCTATATCGGGCACTCAAACCTCACCGGCTGGCAGATCGCGGATGCCGAATACCGGGCGGTTCTCGGCGGTCATCCCAAATTCATCTCGGCGCAGAATGAATATTCTCTGCTCGTGAGGGATGTGGAAGACGAGGTGCTTCCCGCGGTGAGCCACTACGGGCTTGGCTTCCTTCCCTTCTTCCCGCTTTACAACGGACTGTTCACCGGCAAGTTCAGCAGGTCAGGGGGGCCGGTAGACAGCCGGATCGTGAACCTGCGTCCGCATCTTCTTGAGAGTGCTCCGTGGGAGACTATGGAGAAATACGAGGTCTTCTGTGGGGAGCGTGGTGTCACGATGCTCACCGCCACTCTCTCCTGGCTGCTGGCGCAGCCCCGGCTCAGCAGCGTTATCGCCGGTGCGACCAAGCCGGAGCAGATCATCCAGAATGCGGCGGCAGCCCGCGCATGGATGCCGACGGCCGCCGAGGTCGCAGAGATCTCCGAACTGTTCACCGATCCGGTCTGACGGGTCCGCCGCGCCGTTCAGGGCACCGTGAGTACGATCTTGCCGCGCAGGTGGCGGGACTCGAGAAGCTCGTAGGCCGCAGTCACCTCGGCGAGGGGAAAGTGTGCCGCGATCGGCAGGACGATCGTGCGGTCGGCGACAAGGACGGCAAGTCGGTGGAGGTCTTCTGAAGTCTTGCCGCCGCCTCCGACCGTGGAGATGCCGTATTTTTCGGCGCCCTCGAAATAGACGACCGAATTGATGCGCTTCGGATCGACGCCGAGCTCGATCGCGACCTCGACCGTCTCTTGACCGGCGTTGTCGATCACCGCATCGATCCCCTTCGGTGCCACCGCGCGCAGCCGGTCCGCCAGTCCCGGGCCATACGCGATCGGGATGATGCCGAGTCTGCGGAGGAAGTCGTGATTGCCTTCACTGGTGGTACCGATCACGATCGAACCACCGGCCAGCGCAAATTGGGCTGCGAAGAGCCCCACACCGCCGGCGGCGGCACTCACGAGCACGGTCTCGTTGAGCTTCGGGGCGACCGCGCGAGTGGAACGCTCCGCCGTATTGCCGACGAGACCGAGTCCCCCGGCCGTCACCCAGTCGAGGTCGGCGGGCTTCGATGCGAGGTGCGCGGCCGGCACAACCACGAAGTCGGCCTGGGCGCTGAAGTTACTCCACCCGAGCACATCGTCGCCCACGGCCACGATGGACACGCCCTCGCCCACTTCGTCGACGACTCCGGCGAACTCGGCGCCCTGGCCGCTCGGCAGCGCCCGATTCGGCAGTAGCTCGGGGGATCGGCGCACCTTCGCGTCGAAGTTGTTCAGGCCGGCTGCCCGCACGGCGACACGAACCTGCCCCGGCCCGGCGTGGGGCTCGACGATCTCCACGATTTCGAGCACTTCCGGCCCGCCGTAGCGGCTGTACTGGACGATTCGCGACATGGGATGATTCTACGATTCAGCATTTGAGTGAGCACCCACTTCGGCGCGGTGGACGATCAGTACTGACCAAGACTCTCCGCGCCAACCCCCGCCCGTTGACCGCCGACAAAGGTATGGACGCGGAGATGGTCATCGTGCTTCTGCTCGAATACGAAGCGAGGTAGCGACCAAGCAGATTGCCGAGAGCGCAGGTATCGCCGAAGGGACGGTCTTTCGCGGGCTTGGCGACACGGAGACGATCATCTCGTAGCAGCCGTCGAGAGGTTCCTCGATCCACATCCTTCCGCTGCGACGCTGCGGGTATCGACCCGCACGCTGCCGCCCGTGTGTTCCACTGCGTCAGGTTTGTTCCCGTTCGAGTGGGCACAAACCTGACGCGGAGGAACAATCACCGCGTGGGTTGGCCGGTCGCGGGTACGGGTGGCGGGATCGGGGCGCTCGTGCCCTGGTTGAGTGCGCTGTTCAATCCTGCCGTCTGATCTGACAGCGCATTCAACGCGGCGAGGTCGGCCTTGTAGTCATTGGTTTTCGTGAGGACATCCGCGTACTGGGCGTCGAGCTCGACGCGACGCGCGTTTAGCTCCCGTCTGCCGATGTCGATCTGACGGTTGGAGGTGAAGTCGGTGCGCGCGTTGAACCGACGGATATCCATGTTCAGCACGCCGTATCCGCTCGTGTATGCCGCGTATTCAGCGTCGATGGTTGAACGGAGCGCGCCGAGCGCGGTGGATAGCGCGGTGGAACGATTCTCGAGGTCGGTGAAGACCGCGGTCGTCTTCGCCTGAAGCGCGACGAGTGTCTGGCGGTCGCGGAACCACTTCGCGTAATGGGTCTCGAGCTCGGGCGAGATCGATGCGATCTCAGTGCCGATGATCGAGTGCAGTTCGTTGTCTCTCTCGCCTGGTTCGTTCTTCGCGTAATAGTCGAGTCGGGCCTGGAACGCCGCATTCCCGGAGAGTTTCGAGGCCTCCGCTTCGAGCAGGGGTACGAGTTGCCGTTGCTCTGCGGTGGTGAGCCGGTCCCAGGCCGCATGGAGCATCTCGTGGGCCGCGACCACATCGGTCAGACCGAGAAGGCGTGGGACAGTCACCGCGAAGAGGTGGATCGTACGATCACGTGGGAGGTAGCAGCCGAGGATTCCGCTACCCTCCTGATTGCTCGCGCAGCTCGAGGCGAAGGTCGCGGATGGTTCGATCACCGGCTTACTCGCGAGGAAGACGAACCGACCCTCGTCTGTGAGCTGGGAGGACTTGATCAACGCGGATACCGCCGATGCGGGGTGGAAAGTCCAGACGGTGTACTGGTCCAGAATCCTCGGTAGGCCGAGGAATACGAGCACACCAGTGGCCACGAGCGCCAGAGCGAGCACCGTCGGTAGTATCCGAGCGAGCCCCGAGCGCCGCGGAGTCGACGGTACGACGACGATGTCATGCTCGAACAACGTCATGATCCCCCGATCGTCCGCGTCGGACCTGCGTAGCCTGGAGCCCCAGCCGACTTCAAGAATGGTACCAGCGCTCTGGCTTGGCGGTCAGTGCCCGGTCAGTGGCGCCATCAGCCGTGCGGCGATCGACGCGCGTCCGGTGAGCCGCTCCTCGGCATCCGCGATTCCCATCGCCGTCGTTCCCAGGTTCGCTCCGATGAAGCGGAGCGGCTCGGGCTCCCACTGCGGCGAATGATGATTGACCCACGGTAATCGTGAAAGAGCCGTTTGCCGACGCAGGATGAGGTCGCAGAGCGTTCGTCCGGCGAGATTCGTGGTGCTGAGCCCGTCACCGACATATCCACCCGCCATGGCGATTCCGGTGGCGGGATCGAAGGTCGCGCTCGCGTGCCAGTCTCGTGGCACGCCGAGCGGCCCGCCCCAGCGGTGGCTGACCGCCACGTCACGAGCTGCCGGGAAGATATCGCCGAGCGTCCGCGTGAGATGCGCGAACACTGCCGGAACGCGATCGTATTCTGTGCGGATGCTGCTGCCCCAGTGATACCTGGCGCCGCGCCCACCGAAGGCGAAGCGATTGTCTGCCGTGCGCTGTCCGTATACGAGCAGGTGCCGGAAGTCCGCAAAGGTCTGCCCGTGATCGATTCCGATCTCCTGCCAGGTCTCATCGCTGAGTGGTTCGGTGGCGATCATCAGCGAGTAGAGCGGGAGCACGCGGCGGTGTGTTTCCGGCAGCGTCGCGCCATAGCCCTCGAGGGCGATGACGATGTTCGCTGCGGTAACGTCGCCATGGTCGGTGGTTACCCGACCGGAACGCCAGGAGAGCACGTCGGTCTGCTCGTAAACGGTCACTCCCAGCCGTTCCACCACGCGAGCGAGACCGCGAACCAGTTTCGCGGGGTGTAAGCGCGCACAGGCCGGGTCGAAGGTGGAGCCAAGCGTGCCGGCAGCACCACGAGGGCTTTCGGCGGCTTCTCGCAGCTGCACGTCATCAACGCCCCACCGTTCGGCTTCGGCGACCTCCGCGCGCGCCGCCGCCCACTGTGCTCTGCCGCGCGCGAGGCTCACCGTGCCCCCGCGCACGAAGTCACAGTCGATACCTTCGACCTGAGCGACCCTGCCGACCTCGTCGACCGTGTCGATCATCGCACGGCGCATCGCCACGGCCGCGGCCCGACCGTGACGACGGGCGAGTGACGCGGTCGATGCGGGGAACAGCGCGGAGCACCATCCGCCATTACGTCCGGATGCTCCGAATCCCGCGATGTGCTTCTCGAGAACCGCGATGCGCAGGCTCGGCTGTGCGATGGCGAGATAGTAGGCGGTCCACAGGCCGGTGAGCCCACCGCCGACAACGGCGACGTCGACATCGATCGCGCCAGCCAACGGCGGGCGGGGAAGGAGGTCATCCGCCCCCGCTTCGCCGCTTTCGGCCGATGGCAGGGAGTCGAACCAGAAGCTCAGCTCACGGTAATCGGTCATCGTTCTTCACCACGTACCTCTCCCCGTCACTTTGATCGTGCGCCTCCGCTGTTCGAAATGCAGGATCGGATGTGACTGGTGTTACAGGAGTTCACCGGGAGTCAACTCCTGTAACGGGGGATCCTGCATTTCGGACAAGACACGGGACGGAATGAGCGTGGATCGACGAAACAGGCTCAGAGGCGGGTCCAGGCCTCGGTGAGCACCCCGCGCAGGATCTGCTCGATCTCGTCGAATTCGGGCTGGCCGATGGTGAGCGGCGGAGCCAGCTGGATCACCGGATCTCCGCGATCGTCGGCGCGGCAGTACAGTCCCGCGTCGTACAGCGCCTTCGACATGAATCCGCGCAGCAAGCGCTCCGACTCGTCGTCGTCGAAGGTCTCCTTGGTGGCCTTGTCCTTCACGAGTTCGATTCCGAAGAAGTAGCCGGCACCACGCACATCGCCGACGATCGGGAGATCGTTCAGTTTCTCGAGAGTCGCACGGAACGCGGGCGAGTTCAGTCGAACGTTCTCGTTGAGCTTCTCCTCCTCGAAGATGTCGAGGTTGGCAAGAGCCACAGCCGAGGAGACCGGATGCCCACCGAAGGTATACCCGTGATAGAACGAGGTGTTGCCGTGCTTGAAGGGTTCGTAGATTCGATCACTGACGATGGTCGCGCCGATCGGGGAGTATCCGCTGGTCATACCCTTCGCGCAGGTGATCATGTCGGGCACATAGTCGTAGGCGTCACACGCGAAGAACTCGCCGATGCGTCCGAATGCGCAAATCACCTCGTCGCTCACGAGCAGCACATCGTACTGGTCGCAGATCTCCCGGACCCGCTTGAAGTAGCCGGGGGGCGGGGGGAAGCATCCGCCGGAGTTCTGTACCGGCTCGAGGAAGACGGCGGCCACCGTCTCGGGCCCTTCGAACAAGATCATCTCTTCGATGCGGTTAGCGGCCCACAACCCGAAGGTCTCGAGGTCTTCGGTCGGGGCGCCCATCTCGGCGGCACGGTAGAAGTTGGTGTTCGGCACGCGGAAGCCACCGGGGGTCACCGGCTCGAACATCTCCTTCATGGCGGGGATGCCAGTGATGGCGAGCGCTCCCTGCGAGGTGCCGTGGTATGCGACATTGCGCGAGATCACCTTGTGCTTGGTGGGGCGACCCTGAAGCTTCCAGTAGTACTTGGCGAGTTTGAAGGCCGTCTCGACAGCCTCGCCACCGCCGGTGGAGAAGAAGACGCGGTTGAGGTCGCCCGGGGCGTAGCTCGCCAGGCGGTCGGCGAGTTCGATGGCACTCGGATGCGCATAGGACCAGAGCGGGAAGAACGCGAGTTCCTCGGCCTGCTTGGCCGCGACCTCAGCGAGACGCCGACGGCCATGGCCGGCGTTCACGACGAAAAGACCGCTGAGACCGTCGAAATACTTTTTGCCGGAGGAGTCCCAGATGTGATGGCCGTCACCCTTGACGATGATCGGAACTCCAGGCCCGTCTTCCATGACGGACTGGCGCGAGAAGTGCATCCAGAGATGGTCCTTTGCCTTCTGCTGAAGCTCGGCCTCGGTGAATTTCGAGGATCCGACGGTCTTCGCCGGGCCGTCGGAGTGACCGCCGGAGTGGCTGACGGTGTGCGTGACGGTATGGATGGTGGTGTCGGTCAGGTTGTCGATTGTCATTTTTCTTATCTCGTTCCCCAGTTGTAGAACTGCTTCTGCAGTCTCAAATACACGAACGTCTCGGTCGACTGAACTCCGGGGATCCCACGGATCTCCTTGTTGAGCAGCTCAATCAGGTCTTCGTCGTTCTCGCAGACGACCTCCGCGAGGATGTCGAAGCTGCCAGCGGTGAGCACTACGTAGTCGACCGCAGTGATCCGGCCGAGGCGCTCGGCGACCGAGGTGGTGTCACCGGTCACTCGGATCCCGATCATCGCTTGGCGGTAGAAGCCAAGCTGCATCGGATCGGTGACTGCCACGACCTGCATGACGCCCGAATCGGTGAGCTTCTGCACCCGCTGGCGTACCGCTGCCTCGCTGAGACCCACGGCCTTACCGATCTCGGCGTAGCTACGTCGGCCGTCGGCCTGTAGCTGCTCGATGATCGCCTTCGACACCTCATCGAGATGCATCGGCTTGGGATTCGGGCTCATACCCTGATTCTGTCAGTGTCGCGGGCTTGTGACAAGTGAATCCGTATCTGTTGGCGTTTTTTGCTACGGAATCGGTAGCAATGGTGCGTGGCGCATGGTTCGCTCCCTCGCTATGTTGGGAGCATGAGCACCCTTCCACTGAAGAATTTCATCAATGGCGACTTCGTCGAGGCCGCGGCCGAATCCTGCTTCGATCTCGTCGACCCGGCTACCGAGGAGATCTACGGATCATCTCCGGTGTCGAGTTCTGCGGATGTCGACGCCGCCTACCGCGCGGCCGCCGCCGCCTTCGAGGGGTGGGGAGACACCACCCCGGCGGAACGCCAGCTCGCGCTGTTCCGGATCGCCGACGCGATGGAGGCAAACGCCGAGAAGTTCGCCGATCTCGAATCGAAGGACACTGGCAAGCCCCGCGCGACGCTGGTCACGGACGAAATCATGCTCTCTGTCGACCAGATCCGCTTCTTCGCGGGAGAGGCGCGCCATCTGGGCGGGATGGCATCCGGGGAATACCTGAAAGACCACACCTCGCAGATCCGGCGTGAGCCGATCGGAGTGATCGGGCAGGTGACACCGTGGAACTACCCGCTCAATATGGCGGTCTGGAAGTTCGCCCCGGCGCTCGCGGCGGGCAACACAACGGTGCTGAAGCCCTCAGACACCACTCCATCGGCCACCCTGTTCCTCGCCGAGATCGCCGCCGAGTTCTTGCCGAAGGGAGTACTCAACGTGATCACCGGGGACCGCACCACCGGGGGAGCCATGATCGCCCACCGGACTCCCCAGATGGTGTCGATAACCGGGTCGGTGCGCGCGGGCATGGAGGTCGCGAAGGCGGCAGCCCTCGATCTCAAGCGGGTCCACCTCGAACTCGGAGGCAAAGCCCCGGTCATCGTCTTCGACGATGTGGACATCGAATCCGCGGTCGAAGGAATCGTGGGCGCAGGTTACTTCAACGCAGGCCAGGACTGCACGGCCGCAACCCGTGTGCTCGTGCAGGCCGGGATCCACGACGAGTTCGTCGCCGCGCTCGCCGCCTATGCGCGCGAAAACGCCCGCACCGGGGCTCCGGGAGAGACCGGCATCTTCTTCGGACCGGTGAACAACGCCAACCAGCTCGCGCAGGTGGAGGGGTTCATCGACCGTCTGCCCGACAACGCGAACATCGAGCTCGGCGGACGCCGCCAGGGTACGGTCGGGTATTTTCACGAGGCCACGATCGTCTCCGGCCTGCGGCAGACGGATGATGCGGTGCAGAATGAGATCTTCGGCCCGGTCATCACCGTGCAGAAGTTCACCGACGAGAACCAGGCCCTCGACTGGGCTAACGGTGTGCAGTACGGGCTGGCATCCAGCGTCTGGACGCAGAACCACGGCCGGGCGATGCGCTTCGCTAAAAATCTCGACTTCGGCTGCGTGTGGATCAATACCCACATTCCGATCGTCGCGGAGATGCCCCACGGCGGATTCAAGCACTCGGGCTACGGCAAAGACTTGTCGAGCTACGGATTCGAGGACTACACCCGCATCAAACACGTGATGAGCTACATCGGAGACTGAGGCTCTTGTTCGCACTGATCCGGAGCCCGCTGCGCATGGCGACTCTTATCGCGGGACAATGAGAACATGGAACCGGATGACGCGGAACAGACCGTCGTGCGATCGTGCTCTGAATCGGCAGCGCGAGTCGGCGCCGGCATCCCCGACGATCTGGAAGCGGACACCCTCATCGGCGCACTTGCGCTCGTTTCCGCATCGCGCCAGCACCTGATCGATGCAGTGGCCGAACCGGATACCGAGGCCGAACCGCATGCACTCGTTGAACCCCCGCGGAGGCAGCCTGCCGTCGTCGAGAGGCCGGTAACGCCTCGAGTGGGGCTTCCGTCCGATCCGGGCGGGCTCACCGTGCCGTGGTATCGCATCCGGGTCAATCGTCACGAGCCGATCCCGCTCGATGCCCCGGCTCTGATCGGCCGGAAGCCCGTTTCGCCTCGCATTGCGATCGGCGGGCCGTCACGCCTCGTGCGTGTGCCGTCCCCCGGTCGAGAGGTGTCGAGCACCCACGTGGAACTGCGCCAGCAGGGAGCGTCGGTCATCGTCACCGACCTGCGGTCCACTAACGGCACCGTCGTGTCGATCCCCGGATCCTCGTCACAAAAACTGCGGCAGGGCGAGTCGCTCGTTGTCTCGGCGGGAACAGTGGTGGATATTGGGGACGGTAATACCGTTGAGGTTCTTCCGATCGAGCGCCTGGTCTGACGAGTGGACCCCCAATGACTCGCGAAAGGCTTCCGTGACCGAGATCGGCAGGAGTGTGTCGCGCATCAGTGTCGACATCCCCGACCATCCGGGTGCTCGGCTGGTGCTCGCCTGGGGCGCCGCCACCGACACCGGTCGACGTCGTGCCCATAACGAGGATAGTTTTCTCGCCGAGCTACCGATTTTCGCGGTCGCGGACGGGATGGGTGGGCATTCCGCGGGTGACATCGCGAGTGCCGCCGTCGTCTCCCGACTGGCCGAAGCGGTCACCGAGTCCTTCACGGATGCCGACACGATCGAACGGGGACTCCGGGCCGCTACCGTGGACATCTCTCTCGCGGCCGACGAGAAGGAACTGGGTGTCGGGACTACCGTAACCGGCGTCGCGCTGTCCCTTCAAGACGATGAGCCATTCTGGACGGTGTTCAATGTGGGGGACTCTCGGGTCTATCTCTTTGAACGGGATGCCCTTGTTCAAGTGACCGTCGATCATTCAGTGGTTCAGGAGCTCATAGAAGCGGGCATCATCCGGGCCGAGGACGCGGAGAACCATCCCGACAGCAACGTGATCACCCGGGCCGTCGGGTTCAATGTCGAGGCGATTCCCGACTATTGGGTCGTCCCGGTGAGGACGGGCCTTCGGCTGCTGCTCTGCTCTGACGGCCTCACCAAGGAGCTGGATGTCGAGGCGATTCGTTGTCACCTCGCCGCTGGCCTGTCCGCCGAAGCGACAGCGCTGGCCCTCGTCGAGGCGGCTCTCGACGGCGGTGGTCGGGACAACATAACGACGATAGTGATCGACGTGCTCGAGAGCTCCGGTCTCGGCGAGTTCGAGAATACGATCCCCCGCACCTCACCAACCCCGATACAGCCTTCCTGACCCCCAAAGGGGGGACAAAAACATGCCTGTGATCAGCAGATTTGTTTCAGTGGCCCGGAACAATGAGTGTTTAGAATAAGACACCGGTATTTGGCGCCGGGCCAGATCACCGACCGGCCTACGCCGGTGTCGTCGAAGGAGGAGAGATGGCACGTCGATTGCCCTCCCCGCCTCCCGTGCTGCCCGGATTTGCGACCATCCATGTGCTCGGTTCGGGTGGATTCGCCGATGTGTTCCTGTATGAACAGAACATGCCGCGTCGTCAGGTCGCCGTCAAGGTGATGCTGAGCGAGGTGGTCAACGACCAGGTACGACAGATGTTCCAGGCCGAGGCCAACCTCATGGCCCAGCTCAGCTCGCATCCCTCGATCCTCACGGTCTACCAGGCGAGCGTCTCTTCCGACGGTCGCCCCTATCTCGTGATGGAACTCTGTTCGTCGTCTCTGAGCGAGCGCTATCGACGCGAGCGGATCCCCGTGCCGGAGGTACTGCGCATCGCTGTGAAGATCGGCAGTGCGATCGAGACCGCGCATCGTGCGGGGGTGCTTCATCGCGATATCAAGCCGTCCAACATCCTCCTCACCGCCTACGGCCATCCGGTGCTCTCCGACTTCGGCATCGCCTCAACCCTCAGCGAGGCAGATACCCACGAGTCTGTCGGTCTCTCCATCCCGTGGTCTGCTCCGGAAGTGCTGATGGATGAGACGCCCGGTAGTATCGCCTCCGAGGTCTGGTCCTTCGCTGCCACCGTCTACTCTCTGCTCGCCGGCCGATCGCCGTTCGAGGTCCCGGGGGAGTCGAACAAATCCGCAGACCTCATCTCTCGGATCAATCGGGCACGGCCACAGCCGATCGGTCGCTCCGACGTGCCGCCGAGCCTCGAGCGCGTTCTCGGCCAGGCGATGGCGCGCAAGCCGGAGAACCGCCCGGCCAGCGTGCTCGAGCTCGTGCGCGAACTGCAGTCGATCGAGACGGAGCTCGGTGTACCGCAGACCCCGATCGAGGTCGCGATGGATGACTGGGCCCTCGCCACCGTCTCGGATCTGGAGGATCGCACGCGCATCCGGGGCATCGGAGGGTCGATGCCCATCGCGCGGGGGCGTCGTCGACGTCGTTCCGCCAGTGCGACCTATGCCCCCGTCGGCACAGTGATGCGCCAGAGTGCCGGAGCCTCGAACAGCCGCCAAAGGGGCGTGCTCCAGAGCAGCGGAACGCGACCGGTGGCGCGAAGACGCGGAATGCGTGTGCTCGCCTGGGGCCTCATCGCCAGCGCGGTGCTCGTGATCGCCCTCGGAGCGACCGCGACTTTCGTGTTGGTACACGCGAATTCGGACAACATCCCGCGAGTAACGGACATCGTCGCGAAGGCGGGCACCAACTCGATCAGGTTCAGCTGGGCGGATCCCGGCCTCAAACCGGAAGACTCCTACCAGGTCACCACCGGCGACGGGCGATCCGCGCTTCAGACCTCGTCCGACTATTCCGCCCAGAATGCCACGACCGGGGACCGGGTTTGTATCATCGTCGCGGTAAATCGCCAGGGGAAGACGGGACCTCCGAGCGCGGAGAAGTGCGTCGACTTCGGGGGGTGATGTAGCACGATGACGTTCAGGGAATGGCTCTCCGGCCATCGGTCGCTGATTGCGACCGCTACGAGTGGATCGGTGATCGCGGCGCTCGTCGCGGCCGTAGCGATCGTGTCGACCGGCTACACTTCGCAGCGCCTGGACCTCAACGACGGCTCGGTGTGGGTCGCCAACGGGAGCGCTCAGTTGATCGGGCGGGCGAACACGCAGGTGCTCGCGCTCAATACAGTCGTCGCCTCGAGCGGCGCCGATATCCAGACCATTCAGCGCGGTGCGACGGTGCTGTTGTTCGATCGCACCGACAGCAAGGTCGACATCGTGGACCCCGCCACCTCGAAGGTGCTCGACAGCGTCCCCCTGCCCCCTCAGGATCCCCAGCTGTCGCTCGCTGGTGACAACATCGTGATCGCGGCTGGCCGCACCGGCCAGGTTTGGATTGTGCCGCTCGCCCAGTTGCCCACCTTCAACGCCCAGTCTCCGGCTACCCTCAGCCTCGGGGCGAACGCCGTGACCAGTGTGACGCCCGATGGGATGCTGTTCGCCTACTCGGCCGATACTCGGCAGGTCTACCAGGTCGATGCCGCGCACTCAGACACCGTGGTCTCATCAGCGGGCGCGCGTTTCGGCGGCAGTCGGCGGGATATCACTGCGACCTCTGTCGGCGGCCACTGGGTGCTCTTCGATGCGGTGAGCCGCACCATACTCACCGCGAACGGTACCGTTGACTTGTCCCGGCAGATCTCCTCCGGTGGAACCGCCGTCTTGCAGCAGGCCTCCACGGCGGGTGACTCCGTGCTGATCGCCTCCTCTACGGAGCTGTTGAGAGTGCCGCTCGGGGGAGGAAACCCCGTGCGGCTGACCGCGAATCCGGGTGGGATCCCTGTCGCCCCGCACGTGATGGGCGACTGCACCTTCGCTGCCTGGTCGATCGGTTCGGCCTGGCGGCAGTGCGGCAATACCGTGGGTGTCACCCTGCCGCTCGCATCGATGCCGGCATCCGCCTCGGGTCTCACTTTCGTCTCGAATGTGGACCGGCTGGTATTGAGTGATCCCCGGGGCGGGGGAGTGTGGGCTGTGCAGCAGCAGGGCGAGCTCATCGACAACTGGTCCGACCTGATCACCGTGCGCAAGGATCAGCAACGGGTTGAGCAGAACAATGCCGATACCCCGCCCGAATTCGAGAAGACTCAGGTACCCCCGGTCGCGGTGGACGACTCGTTCGGGGCACGACCCGGGCGCTCCAGCGTGCTCCCGGTTCTTCTCAACGACTTCGACGCCAACGGCGATGTACTCGTGATCACCGCGGTGACGGCGATTGACGCATCCGTCGGCCATCTCGATCTCATCAATGACGGCCAGCAGATCCAAATCACCCTGCGACCGTCGGCCAGCGGCAAGGTCTCCTTCGGCTATTCGATCAGCGACGGGCGCGGTGGTACTGCGAGCGCTGCGGTGACGGTGACGGTGCGGCTACCCTCGGAGAACTCTCCGCCCTACCAAGTGCGACAGACCAAAGCCCTCGTGGCCGTGGGCGGTCGAGTGACACAGACGGTGCTCGGCGATTGGGTCGACCCGGACGGCGATGCGTTCTACCTCACTTCGGCCGCGACGGCTGCTCCGGATACCGTCAGCTACAAGCCAGAGGGCACCGTCGTCTTCACGGAGAGCGGGTCGGCAACGGGACTACGAACCGTTGCGCTCGTCGTCTCGGATGGGAAGGCGAGCGGCACGGGTGCACTCTCGGTCACGGTCAGGGCCGCAGGCTCTGTGCCGATAATTCCCGAACCCTATGTGAAACTGGCCTACGCTGGCCAGGAGATCACGCTCTCCCCGCTCGATCACGTGCGAGGCGGAGCGGGCACTCTTCGGCTTGCCAGCGTGCCGGCGAAGAGCGGTGTAACGATCACCCCGAGTCTCGAGGCTGGCACTTTTCGGTTCCTGAGCGACCAGGTGGGCACGCACTACATCGATTATGTCGTCAACGATGGAGCTCAGACGGCTAGCGGGGTGGTGCGCATCGATGTCGCCGCTCCGCCCGACACCAATACCAAGCCGATCACCATCCCGAAGAACATCTTCGTGCAGTCCCTCAGCACCCAGACGATCGACGTCGCCTCCACCGACCGGGATCCGGCTGGCGGCGTTCTCCTGGTTACCGGCATTTACAACCTGGCACCGGGCGCCGGTGTCACCGCCGAGGTGATCGAGCAGCGATCAATCCGGGTCACACTCACGGCTCCTCTTGTATCCGGTCCGGTCACCTTCAACTACCGGATCACCAACGGACTCGCCGAAGCAGAGGGGGTGGTGAACGTCGTGGAGATTCCGCGGCCAATCCAACCCCAGCCTCCGATCGCCAATGATGACAGCGTTAGCGTTCGTGTCGGCGATGCCATCGACATCCCGGTGCTCGACAACGACGTGCAGCCGGATGGTAAACCGCTCACTCTCAATCCAGTGCTGTCGAGACCACTCGGGGGAAATTCCGGGCTCCTATTCGTCTCGGGCAACGTGCTTCGCTATCTTGCACCCCAGAGGACCGGAGATTTCACCGCGGTCTACGAGGTCTCGGACCCCAACGGGCAGGTTGCCCAAGCCCAGGTGAAGATCTCGGTGCGCGAGGCGGTATTAGCCACCAATAATCCGCCGGTGCCGAAGACGGTGATAGCCCGGGTGCTCGCCGGCGAGACGGTACGCATCTCGATTCCGCTCACGGGCATCGACCCGGACGGGGACTCGGTGCAGCTGCTCGGCCAGGCGACGAACCCGACCAGGGGCTCGGTCACTGCCGTTGGCACCGACTACGTCGACTATCTCGCGGGTGACTATTCGGCGGGTACCGACACCTTCACCTACACCGTCATCGATGCGCTCGGTGCCCGGGCGACCGGAATCGTGCGGGTCGGAATCAGCCCGAAGGTACAGGGCGCCCGAAACCCGATCGCCGTATCCGACGAGGTACGAATCCGACCGGGCGGCACGGTCTCCGTTCAACCACTCCTGAATGATTCGGACCCGGATGGCGGAACCCTCACCATCACGAAGGTCGAGCCGAATTCGAAGGACATCGTCGCCCGGATCGACGGGGACATCGTCAAGGTGACCCCGCCGACGAAGCCCGGCACCTACGGTCTCGTGTATACGATCGAGAACTCCTTCGGTGGTACCAGTGCGGCCTTCATTACCGTCATCGTGAGCGCGGATGCCCCTCGCGCATTCCCCGTGGTGCACGACACCGTACTCACCCTGTCCGATGTGCTCGGCAAAGAATCCCTCGATGTGAACGTGCTGAGAAACGCCTTCTTCGCCGACGGCAACGTCTCGACCCTCGGCGTATCGGTACTGCCCGGGTATTCCACCGATGCGCGGGTGACGGCGAACAAGCTCCTTCACGTCACCGTGCAGAACACGAGACAGATCATCCCGTTCTCTGTCTCGAACCCGGATGATCCCAGCATCGAATCCTACGCCTTCGTCTGGGTTCCGGGTCTCAACGACGCGCTTCCGCAGCTCAACCGCAAGGCGTCGCCCCTGACGGTGACGAGTGAATCCACTCTCACCTTCGACCTCAACGACTACGTGCTCGCAGTCGGGGGCAAGAAGGTGCGCCTCACCGACTCGACCACAGTTCAGGCCACCCACTCCGATGGTTCCAGCCTCGTCGGCAACGACCACACGCTGCGCTTCACCTCGGCTGACAAGTATTTCGGCCCGGCATCGATCTCCTTCGAGGTCACGGACGGCACGTCTACGACTGATCCGAACGGCCGGAAGGCCACACTCGTGCTCCCCATCAAGGTGACCGCACGTCAAAACCAGCCGCCGGTCTTCATTGGTGGCGTCATCGACTTCGAACCGGGGATGTCGAAGGAACTCGACCTGCTCAAGCTCACAAACTATCCGTATCCCAAAGACTTGGCCCAGCTGAGCTATTCCGTGCTCAGTCCACTCCCGGAGGGCTTCACCTACACAAAGACCGGCCAGACGCTCGTGTTGCGAGCCAATGAGAACGCGGTCAAGGGGGCGACGACGGCAATCCTCCTTGGGGTGCAGGACACCAACGGAGCTGGACAGTCCGGCCAGATCGAACTCAATCTCGTGGCCTCTAGCCGCCCGCTCGCCCAACCGGCACCGGATTCCGTCCTGGCGCCGCGTGGCCAGACCACGACCGTCGACGTGCTCGCCAATGACGAGGCGACCAACCCCTTCCCCGGTAAGCCGCTGAAGGTGCTCGCCATCCGCGGGCTCGACGGTGGTTCCGTGCCGACCGGACTCAACATCAGCCCGAGCCCAGACAATCGTCGACTGACGATTGCGGTGTCCTCCGCGGCCCAGCCGGTCGACACCAACCTGCAATACGAGGTCGCTGACGCGACGGGGGATCAGGACCGATACGTCTGGGGCTCCATCACGGTCTCCGTGCAGGACAAGCCCGATCCCGTGACGGCTCTCAAGGTGTCCGCGTTCGGCGACCGAGTGCTAACGGTCCGCTGGAGCCCGGGGCTCGCGAACAACTCACCCATCGCCGGGTACGACGTGATCATGACTTCGGCTGCAGGTGACATCATCTCGACGACCTCCTGTGCCGTCGCCGTCTGCGACGTGACAACTCCCGGCAATGGCCCCGCCAACGGAGTGCGCCTGTCGGTCAGGGCGAAAAACGCGATCGGATCCTCGGATGCCGCCGACCTCGGCACGACGGTCTGGTCGGACATCATCCCGCCCGCCCCCACCGGGCTCACCGCCGGCCCGCTCGACGGCGGCCTACACATCACCTGGAACGCCGTCACCACACCGTCTGGCGGAAGCGCAGTGAACAACTACCGGCTGATCGTCGGAGGAACGACGACGGACGTCGATCCCTCCGCGGCCTGTAGCGGCGGGTCCTGCGCGACGGACGTCTTCGGTCAGACCAACGGGCAGAATGTCTCCGTCTCGCTGAGCCCTCGAAATTCGGCTCTGGCGACGCTGGCCACCTGGAATTCGGCGACTTCGAGTGGCACGCCAGCCGGTCGACCACTGTCCATCGCATTGCCGACGGCCACCGCCACCGACAACATCATCGCGCTGGCTTTCAGCGGTGCCTTCAGCGACAACGGCCGGCCGATCTCCGGATACCGGGCGATCGCGTACACCGGCACGCAACCGACCTGCGTCGCGCCGAATCCGTCCGGCTCGAACTCACAGTCGGTCGGCACTTCGTCCTCCGCGACCTTCACTGGCCTGTCGAGCGAGTCGAGCTACTCGCTCGTCGTGCTCGCGGACAACAGCATCGGCTGCACCTCGAGCCCCGCGGTGTCCGCCCACACCAGCCCCGGCGTGGTGACGTCTGCGAGCTTCAGCGGCCCGAGCAAGAACGGCGCAACGTACGACTTCACGTTGGTGGGAGCCTCGATCGGCACTCCACTCACTCCCGACTACACCCTCTTCTATCGGCTCAGTGGCAGCGGGGTTGACGGCTCGCAGTCAACCAGTGCGGTGCCATTCGGCAGCTTCCTCACGGCAAATGGCACGCAATACGGCCAGGCGGTCTCGGTGCAATTACGAGCCTGTCGCACCTACCCCGGAGCGGGAGCGATCTGCCAGTCGAACTGGTCGGCGGCCTTTGAGCTCGGTACCCCCGTTGATCCCCGGATCGGGCCGATCACTTTTACTCCCGGGACCACCCCGGCCGATCCGACTAATTCCAGCGGAACCTTCACCTGGGCGAGCTGGACCTCGGCTAACTACGGGCCGGCCAGCATTCAATACTCATGCGGTAACGGGGTGACGGACCCACTCTCCCCGGCCGACACCAGCCAGGGGGGACGGTGTGACGCTGTAGTCGCGCCCGGGCAGGATCCCGTGCTCACGATCGTGGTGACCGCCAATGGCGCAAACACCTACACGATCCAGTACGACAAGAACGGCAATGTCCGATAACGTGCGGAGACCCCCGCTGAATCGAGAGGTACCCGCATGACGATGACACCCGAGCAGGCCACCTGGTTTTCCGATATTTTCAATCGCCTTGTGGCGAACGTCGACCAGGTGCTTCTCGGCAAGACCTTCGTCATCAAGCTGTCCTTCACGGCCCTGTTGAGCGAGGGGCATCTGCTGCTCGAGGACTTTCCCGGCACGGGCAAGACCTCCCTCGCGCGCGCCATGGCCCAAAGTGTGAAGGGCGCCTCCAGTCGAATTCAATTCACCCCCGACCTTCTTCCCGGAGACATCACCGGGGTGAGCATCTACGACCAGGGGGCTGGAGAATTCGAATTCCACCGTGGTCCGATCTTCGCCAACATCGTGCTGGCGGACGAGATCAACAGGGCGAGCCCCAAGACCCAGGCCGCGCTGCTCGAAGTAATGGAGGAGGGCCGGGTCACCGTCGATGGGATCTCCCACCCCGTCGGCGCGCCATTCATGGTCATCGCCACCCAGAATCCCATCGAGCAGGCGGGGACCTATCGGCTGCCAGAGGCCCAACTCGACCGCTTCATCATGAAGGCCTCCATCGGGTATCCGGACCATGCATCGACCGTTCGCATCCTCGAGGGTGCCGGGGTGAAGGCGCACGAGACGCTCCTGCCGCCAATCGCAACGGACGAGGTGATCGTAGAGATGGGTGCCCTCGCACGCACAGTGCACGTGGATTCCACGATCAACGACTACGTATCTCGACTCGTCGAGGCGACGCGGTCTGCGACCGAGGTGCGCCTCGGCGCGAGTGTCCGTGGCGCGCTCGCGCTCATCCGCACCTCGAAGACCCTGGCCGCCGCGAACGGCAGACATTATGTGATTCCGGATGACGTCAAGGCCCTTGCCGAGCCCGTACTCGCGCACCGACTCGTTCTCGACCCCGAAGCGGAATTCGACGGCGTCAGCGCGTCGAGCATCGTGAGCCAACTGCTGATCGAGACTCCGCCCCCGAGCGACAGGCAATCGGTGTGAGTAACCGCGAAACCGGGCAGGGGGCGAGCGGGCAGGCGCGGGCACAGTCGGGCCATGCGTCGAGATCGTCGATGTCTTCTGCCCACTTCGATTCCGTTCACGGCACGGCCACGGTCGGCCTCACCAACGCGCGCACTCGCATCGTCGGCGATCGCACCGGGTTCCTTGCTGACACGATCATCTCGTTGGTGCGGTTCTTCCGCGCGATCGGTGGGATTCTCGCGGCGGGGTTCCGTCGTATCTCTTCGGTGGTCACTGCGCTCGGTTGGTCGATGCTCCTCGTCGTTCCGGCGGCTTTCTTATTCGGGTACGGGTTGGGATGGGTGGAACTCGTCGCGGTGGCCTTCGCCGGAACGGTGCTCATCATCGTCGCCGCCATTTACCTCGTCGGCCGAAACGCCTTCGTGATCGAGCTGACCGTGCCCCACAGTCGCGTCGTTGTCGGCGAGCGCGCCTCCGGACTCATCACCGTGGTGAATCCCACACGCCGTCGACTCATCGGGGTCAAAGTCGAGGTGCCGATCGGTCGTGGACTCGCCGAGATCGCGATGCCGGGACTCACGCGCGGTGCATCCTTCCGCCACGAATTCCTTGTGCCCACAACCCGTCGCGGGGTGCTTTCCATCGGTCCCGTGCGGACGGTTCGCGCCGACCCCGTAGGTCTCGTGCGCCGGGAACTGGTGTGGACAGACGCCAAGGAGATGTTCGTCCACCCGCGCACCATCAGCATCCCCTCTACCAGCACCGGGTTCGTCCGTGACCTCGAGGGCAATCCCACCAAAGATCTCTCCAATAGCGACGTCTCGTTCCACGCGCTGCGTGAATATGTTCCCGGTGATGAACGCCGCTATATCCACTGGAAGAGTACGGCGAAAACGGGTCGATACATGGTGCGCCAATTCGAGGAGACCCGGCGGAGTCACCTCGTGATCGCCCTGAGTCTCGCGACCGCGAACTACGCCACCGACGAAGAGTTCGAAATGGCGGTGAGCGTCGCGGGATCGCTCGGCGTGCGGGCGATCCGGGATGCCCGTAACGTGGCCGTCGTTGTGAGCGAGAAGACCCCTGAGTTCGCCAAACGCAAGGTGCTGGCCGTGCGGCACCTCAACACACTGACCCGCACCCGCCTCCTCGACGACCTGGCAGTGGTCGAACACGCGGAATCGTCGCTCGGCATTATGGATGTCGCGCGGGTCGCCGCTGACGAAGTGACGGGAATCTCCGTGGCATTTCTCATCTGCGGATCACTGGCAACTCCCACCGAACTGCGCGCGGCGTCGACGAAGTTCCCACCCGGTGTAGAGGTCGTGGCCATCGTCTGTGATCCGGAGACCGTGCCGGGGCTCCGTCGTGTTGCCGGGCTCAGCGTGCTGACGATCGGCTACCTCGAAGACCTGCAAAAGTCGCTCGCGCGGGCGGCGGCAGCGTGAGTACGGGTTCTGACAGCATCCGCCGCATCGACAGCAAGCGCCGCTCGAAGGTCGAGAAGCGCCGCAACGGCAGGCGGCGCCGAGGGGGTCGCACGGGAGTGCCTCTCGGCTTCACGGCAATGACGATCCTCATGCTCTGGCTGACCACCCTCGTCGCGTCTGCCGCTCTCTGGCCCATCTACCAGTCGGTGCAACTGCTCGTCGTCGTGGGCGTTAGCGTCGTGGCGGGCTCGGCGATCGCGCTCTTCGGAGCGCTCTACCGATGGTCCACCCTGACTGTCACCCTCGTGACGATCGGTGGTTACCTGCTCATCGGCGTGCCGCTCGCTATCCCCGACAAGGCTCTGTACGGCGGGTTCCCCACGCTCGACGGCGAAATCGAGTTGCTGCGGGCGACCGCCCTGAGCTGGAAACAGCTTGTCACCATCACTCTCCCGGTCGGCTCCTACCAGTCGCTTCTTGTACCGGCATTCATCCTGGTGCTCACCACCGTTGTCATCGGGCTCTCAGTGGGCCTGCGTGCCAGGTGGGGTGAGCTCGGCGTGCTTGCTCCGATTGCGCTGTTCGTCACCGCGATCGTCTTCGGCGCCTCTACCGCAACGTGGCCACTCGAACTCTCTCTCGGGCTGCTCGCGACGGTGCTCGGCTGGTTGGTCTGGCGCCGTTGGTACCGTCGCCGCGCGTCGATCCGGCTCCTCGCTGCGCAGGCCCTCGATAGCGAGGGACGACCGCTCGAGACCGCCGGCGACAGCAGCTTCGCGGGTTTCCGCACGGTGATGGGGGCGGGTCTCATCGTTCTCCTCGCTTCGGGAAGCGCTATTGCCGCGACGTTCTACCTGCCACCGACGGTGCAGCGCAATGTGTTGCGCACGGCAGTCGTGAAGCCCTTCGACCCTCGAACCTATGCAAGTCCGCTCAGCGGATTCAGGCGCTATGAGGAGAGTGCCGAGGCGAATGCGACGATGCTCACGGTCACGGGGCTCCCGATCGGAGACCGCATCCGCATCGCGACCCTCGATACCTATGATGGGATCGTCTACTCGGTGGGTAGTTCCCAGGTCTCGAGCGAGTCTGGATACTTCACCAGGGTTCCCTCGACCTTCGACCAGTCGGGCACCATCGGGACGCCGGTGTCGGTGCGCGTGACCATCGGTGCATATTCGGGCGTCTGGCTGCCAACCGTCGGCAAGTTCGAAGGCGTCTCCTTCTCCGGTGCGAATGCCTCGGAGCTCCGTGACTCGTTTTTCTACAACAACACAAGCGGAACGGCCGCCGTAGTCAAGACACTCGCCTCGGGAGACAGCTACGCGCTCGACGGAATCGTGCCGCGCCAACCCGCGAGTGACCAGCTTGCCGGGTTGCGGCCGGGCGGCGCCCAAGTGCCGCGAACCGCCGAGCTTCCCGACCAGCTCACCTCGACGCTGGATGAATGGACACGTTCTCAGTCCACGCCCGGAGCGCGCCTCGCGACGATGATCACGTCGATGAAGCAAACGGGATACCTCAGCCATGGCGTGGATCCGGAGCTACCGCCGAGCCGATCGGGCCACGCAGCCGACCGCATAACCCAGCTGCTCACCGACCAGCGGATGATCGGCGACCAGGAGCAGTACGCGGTGACGGCGGCGCTGATGGCTCGACAGCTGGGGTTCCCGGCCAGGGTCGTCTTCGGATTCGTGCCGGAGGTGAACACGCAGGGACCGACCCAGGTCCTGGGAAAAGATATCTCAGCCTGGATCGAGGTCGATACGGCACAGTATGGCTGGGTCACCGTGGATCCGACCCCGCCGGTGCGCGACATCCCCCCAGAACTGCCCAAAGATCCGACAACCATCGCCCGCCCGCAGTCGCCCGTGCAGCCCCCGATCGAGGATCCCAGCCGTCCCACGACCCAGTCGCCCCCGGCCAGCAGCCAGGATGCATCTGCCAGAGATAACGCCTTCCTCCTCGTGCTCGTCGCTGTGCTTCAGGTGGTCGGCTGGGTGCTGCTCGGGGTGGCCATCGTTCTCGCTCCATTCCTCGCGGTCGCGGTGGCGAAACTTCGGCGGCGGATGCTTCGGCGCCGGGCGCCTACCGCCATCCAACGCATCAGCGGGGGATGGCAGGAATTCGAAGACGCCGTCCTCGATCACGGATGGGAACCTCCGTCGTCTCCTACTCGAAGCGAGGTCGCCTCCACGGTCGGTGGGGTCCAAGCGCTGGTGCTCGCCGCGGTGGCCGACCGGGCAGTGTTCTCACCCGAGCTACCGAGGGACGATGAAGCCGACCAGGTGTGGCGTGCCGTCGGCGACCTCCGGGAGTCACTCAACAGCGGGCGCACCCGCTGGCAGCGTATCCGGGCAGCGATCTCATTGCGATCCCTCGGTGGTTATAGTGTCAAGAGACTGTTCAGGCGATAGTCCGATGGTCGAGGCGGAGTAATGCCGTTGGTGGAGGGTCGATACGACATGACGTGCACGTACTGCGGCACGACCTTGCCCACTGGGGCACTCTTCTGCGGCGAGTGTGGTCGAGCGGTCGTCGGTTCGCCATCCGTCTCGGTGAAACTCGCGACGGCGCCACCACCATCGGTCGAGGACCGCCAGGATCTCGACCACCCTGCCGCGGTGTCCACGCCGGTGGAGAATCCAGTTCCCCCTCTGGTCATCCCCCGGTCCGACGGCGCGGCGACGGTCGTCTGCGAACAATGCGGTTCGCCGATGTCGGAGGACGATATCTTCTGCGGGGCGTGTGGCTTCGTCTCCAAGGCCGCCAGCGAGGACTTCGGGCGTTCCCGGGACACCGCCATCATCGAGTTGGCGCCCGGGCCCACTCCGGTTGCCCGTCCGCTCCCGGTTCCGGTCGTCGATCGACTGCCGGATTTCGACCACGCTGCTCTGGATTCGTCGGCGCAACCGAACCTCCTTCGTACGCCGCCAGAACCTCCACGGGTTGGTGTGTCGGAGTCTTCGGATACACGATCCTCCGATGCGAAGCCGATCGTTTCGTTCGACGACACCGCCGATCTTGAAGCGACTCGGATCTCGCGTCTCGGTCGGGCGGGTGAGCGATTCGTGCTGCAGTTCAGCACCGGGGAGAGTTTCACGGTCTACGGGAGCGGCTTGATCGGGCGCAATCCCCGATCGGAGCCCGGCGAGTACTTCGACCAGTTAGTGCGCGTTCTCGATCCGAGCCGATCCGTCTCGAAGGTGCACCTTGAGTTCGGGCAGGATTCCGGCCGATTCTGGATAATGGACCGTTTTTCTGGTAACGGTACGACCGTTCGCGAGCCGGAGACGGAACCGGTGCGATGCCAGCCCGAGAAGCGACTCCGTCTCACCAGAGGGACTCGCGTGGACATCGGGGAGCAGTTCTTCATCGTGAGCTGAGAGCCACCCCTCCTCGACCGCCGTGATGCGCGACAGACTGTCCCGAGATCGTCGCGCGACGCAAGAAGTGCCGGGCCTCGACTGGTTGTCTTGCAGGATGCCCGAATCGTCACCCCGCAATTCCCTTAGCGCTCTGTCGCCCGCCGCGACCCCACTCCCGGCCCTGCCACTGACCCTGCCACTGACCCCGCCACTGGCCCCTTCACAGACCCCGCTCCCGACCTCGACGGGCCGCAAACACGCGCTCTCCGCGCCCCGGGAGCCCGAGGTGCCGCGGCCGCACGGCTTCCCGATCATCGCGGTGCTGGCGCCGGTAATCGGGTCGCTGCTCATCTGGGCTCTCACTCGTTCGCCCTTCGCTCTCGTCTTCGCTCTTCTGGGCCCACTCGTGGCGATCGCCAGCGTTGCGGATACCCGCATCCAGGCGCGGCGCACCGCACGTCGCGAATCGAGCCGCTTCGATCGCGAGGTCGCGGCCACGCGACTCGCGGTCGAACGATTGCACAGTGTGGAGCGCGGCATCCTGCTTCGGGCCGCACCGGGCGCGATCGGACTCACAGCGCGTCCGATGCACGACCCCGAGCGCTGGCGCGCGCCCGCCCGGCAGGGAGTGCCCCTGAGGCTTGGGCTCGGCAGCGCGCCGAGCACGGTTGATCTCGAAGGCCGCTCGGTGACGCCGCCGACCGACGACGATCCGGTGCACGTCACCCTCGAGCAGCTCCACGACACGGCGTCGGTGCTCGAGGGCGTCCCGATCACGGTGGACGCCCGACTCGGGGTCGGGGTATGCGGGCCGGGGGCGCTCGCTCAGGCCGTTGCCCGAGGCATCCTGGCGCAACTCGGTGACCGGCTCTCTCCAGAACTGACCAGCTTCTCGCCCGAAGACTCGGTCTCAAGCGGCTGGATCGAGCATCTTCCCCACCGAAGGGCCGAGCCGCCGGTCGACGGGCGAGGGAGCGCGTTGCGCTGGAGATGCGCCGAAGAAAGCGGCGTGGTCGCCGTTGCATCCCGGGTGGAGGATCTGCCCGCCGACTGCCGCGTGGTGGTGCAGGTTGCCTCTTGGCGTACCGCGCACCTGGTCCGGTGTCCGGATGACGCGGGGCTTGGCCCGCTCCCGGTCGCTCTCGTCGCTGAACTCGTGTCTGCGGAACACGCCGGCGAACTCGGTCGGTTTCTCGCGGCAGCGGCCGTGATTCGCGGCGTCGACCCGGAGGCGGCCGAGGACGGAGTGGAGCTGGAGTTTCAGAGCCTCCCGCACCCCGAGAGCGCCAGTGCAGCCCGGAGGTCGCTTGCCTGCGTCTTCGCCAGGGCTGCCGATGGGAAAGAGGGGGTCGTCGTCGACCTCGTGGCTCACGGTCCGCACGCCGTCATCGGAGGCACGACGGGCAGTGGAAAGAGCGAACTCCTGGTCAGCTGGGTGCTCGCGATGGCGCGGGCGCATTCTCCTGCGGCGGTCAATTTCCTGCTTGTGGACTTCAAGGGAGGAGCAACCTTCACCTCCATTCGATCACTTCCGCATGTCGTTGGGATCGTGACCGATCTCGACGAAAGAACCGCTCATCGAGCGATGGTGAGTCTTCGGGCCGAGTTGCGCTATCGGGAGCGTGTGATTGCCGAGGCCGGACAGCGGTCGATCGACGACCGCGGCGTCGAACTTCCCCGGCTCGTGATCGTCGTTGATGAGTTCGCTGCGATGGCAGCCGATTTCCCAGAGCTGCACGAACTGTTCGCAGACCTGGCGGCGCGTGGCCGATCGCTTGGCCTCCACCTCGTGTTGTGCACGCAACGCCCGGCTGGCGCGATCCGGGATGTGGTGCTCGCCAATGCGACCCTCCGCCTGTCGCTCCGGGTGAATAACCGTGCCGACAGCATTGCGGTGATCGGCACCGCCCAGGCCGCTGAGCTCCGAGGGGATCTCCCGGGACGCGCGTGGATCTCACTCGGAGGAGAAGCCGCCCGGCTAGTGCGGGTGGCTCGTGTCGCCGCGGAGGATGTGCGGCAGATCACCGCGCAGGCTGATGGTGCAGATCCGGAGATCCGTCGTCCGTGGTGTGACGACCTCGGCAGCTCGATACCGCTTACCGCCCTCGACCAGATTGGCGACGGGATCCCGTTCGCGCTGGTCGACCTGCCCGAACAGCAGCGGCAGGAGACGGGATACTACGTCCCGATGCGCAGTGGGAGCCTACTCGTGATCGGTGCCCAGGGCTCCGGCAAGACCGAGCTCTTCGCCACCCTTGGCTCCGCACCGGGGGTCGAGGCGCTATCGACCGATACCGACGCGGCTTGGGATGCGGTGGAGGGTGCGCTCGGCCGGGTGCGGGCCGGGATCGTCGGCCCGCGCGTGGTGCTCGCGGACGACCTCGATGCCCTCGTCGGTCGTTTCGCCGAGGAGTACCAGCCGACGTTCGTCGACCGGCTGGTGGAGCTGGCGAGGGGTGGCTCGGCCGTCGGATTGCAGCTCGGCTTCTCTGTGCGACGAATCCCTCCCGCTCTTCAGACTCTCGCGGCTCTGTGCGACGAGCGCATCATTCTTCGTCTCGGTTCGCGCCAAGACCACCTCATGGCCGGCGGCACGTCAGCCGGATTCGTGCCTGATGCCTCACCCGGAGCGGGGGAATGGCGAGGGCGCCGTATCCAGGTCGCTCTGCGAACCGTGCAACAACTCGAGTCACCCGGAGAGTTGTCTGGTGAGACACCGGCAAAATCGCGGGTCGGCCGCACGCCCACGGCTGGCGAGTTCGAGCTTGCAGGCTACCCCTCGGTGATCATTGTTACCACGCGGGTCGCCGAGTTGACCAGACGCCTCCGCGCGATCGATCCACCGATCGGAGACGTGCGGCTACTGACGTCGACCACTTCCCGCGAGGGCGCGCACGAGGTCGGCGCAGGTTTCGTCGGCGCTGGTTTGGTTGGCGCTGATTTCGTCGGCGCTGGTTTGGTTGGCGCTGGTTTCGTTGGCGCTGTTGAGGTCGTCAGCGCGCCATCGCCGACCATCATCGTTGGCGATCCGGACGGCTGGCAGGCCAACCGTGTGCTACTGGGTGCCGCGCGCGCTGGCGGACTCGTCATGATCGATCGCTGCAGCGTCAGCGAATTCCGTGTGATCAGCGGTGGGCGAAGCCTGCCACCGCCGATTCGTATCGGAGCGGACCACTGCTGGGCGATAGAACCTGACGGTTCTGTGCGGCGGATGCGCGTACCATCCGCCTGACCGGTCGCGCCAGGTCCATCGGGCCTGTGCGACTGCGCCCTGTCGCTCAGGCCTGGTCGATCCCTATGCCAACACGCTTGCGAGGGCGCGGAATCCGAGGCCGTGGGCGGCGGCGACCGGTTCGCTTGTGATGTCTCCGGCATGGGTGTTGAGGCCGAGGGCGAGGGACGGATCGGCCCGAAGTGCCCGGATCCAGCCAGTGTTCGCAATGGCACGAACGTATGGGAGAGTCGCATTCGTGAGGGCATAGGTGGAAGTGTTGGGCACCGCGCCCGGCATATTCGCGACGCAGTAGAACAGCGAGCCGTGAACGGTGAAGGTGGGATCGGCGTGGGTGGTCGCGTGGGAGTCGGCGAAGCATCCGCCCTGGTCTACGGCGATGTCGACGAGCACACTGCCGGGCTTCATGCGGGAGACGAGTTCATTGCTCACGAGCTTCGGAGCTTTGGCGCCCGGTACGAGTACCGATCCGATGACCATGTCGGCTGTGACGCAGGCTCGGTCGATCTCGAACGAGTTGGAGGCGATTGTTTTGACTCGGCCGGCATACAGGGCGTCGAGCTCGCGCAGGCGCTGGAGATTGGTGTCGAGCACCGTCACCTCGGCGCCGAGTCCGACAGCGACCGATAGCGCATTGGTTCCGGCGACGCCGCCGCCGAGTATGACGATCCGGGCCGGATGTGTTCCGGGTACTCCGGGAACAAGGAGGCCGGGGCCGCCGTTCGGCTTGAGCATCGCGTTCGCACCGACGATGGGAGCGAGTCGTCCGGCAACCTCGCTCATTGGCGCGAGGAGCGGTAGGGCGCGGGACGGCGCCTGAACGGTCTCGTAGGCGATTGCGGTGACGCGACTCTTGAGCAGTTCATCAGTGAGCCGCCGTTCGGCAGCAAGGTGAAGGTAGGTGAACATCAGCAAGCTGGGGCGGAAGTACTGGTATTCGCTCTCCACCGGCTCCTTCACTTTCAGCAGCAGATCGGCCGCGGCCCAGGTCGATGCCGCATCGGGGCTGATCGAGGCGCCCGCATCGACGTAGGCTTCATCGGAGATCGAGGATCCCAGTCCTGCCCCGCTCTGCACGAGCACCTCATGACCGTTGGCGACCAGGTCGTGCACGCCGGCTGGCGTTATCGCCACCCGGAACTCGTTGTTCTTGATCTCGGACGGAACGGCGACTCTCATGACACTCCTGGGTGGTTGTCGGTACGAATGTGCCACGTCTCTGTGGCGACGTGCGCCTTAATCGACGAATTGCGCATCCCCAGCGTAGCGGCGGATGACGCGTGATTCCGCAACGAATTTGGGCGTGGAAGTACTGATTTCGTGAAGTTTGTGTTTCGGAATAGTCGATTTGCCCCTTTTCGAGTGCGCACCGACCACCTGCTGTGCAAGTATCGACACAGGCGGTTCGACCAATGCGGCTCGACCAAGATGGTTTGCCGATGTCCCCGTTTGCTCACACCGTGAAGGAGTCACATCTCAATGGCCAGGTCAATTCCCACGGATCCAATGGTCCAACGTCTGATCCGCGAAGCACGTGGTGCTGCTCTCTCCCGTCGCAATGTGCTGACCGGTGCAGGGATCGGGGCCGCTGCACTCTCCCTTGCTGCCTGTTCAACCGGGGGAGGCAAGGCAAAGCCCACGGCTGCCTCCGACAAGTCGAGCAGCGACAAAAGGATCAAGTGGGACAACTGGGCGCAGTATCTTGACGAGGACAAGGATGGCAAGACGCACCCGACCCTCGATGCCTTTGAGAAGAAGTCGGGCATCTCCGTCAAGTACGACGTCGCTGTCGACGACAACAACACCTACTACGGCAAAGTGAAGGACCAGCTCGCACTCGGACAGGACATCGGCGCAGACCTTGTCTGCCTCACCGACTGGATGGTCAGCCGGTTGATCAACTTCGGCTACGTGCAGAATTTCGACCTCTCGAAGATCCCGAATGCCAAGAACCTGACGCCCTCGCTTCAGAAGGTTGATTTTGATCCGGGTCGCAAGAAGTCCCTCCCCTGGCAGGGTGGTTTCACCGGCATCTGCTGGAACAAGGACAAGGTGCCTGGCGGGCTCAAATCCATCGATGATCTCTGGGACAAGTCCCTCAAGGGGCGGGTGGGAGTGCTGTCGGAGATGCGCGACACCACTGGGATGATCATGATGCAGGCCGGGGTCGACGTCTCATCCAAGTGGGCCGATTCAAAGTTCGAGAATGCCATCGACGTCTTCCGCAAGCAGGTCAGCGACGGCCAGATCCGCAACATCAAGGGCAACGCCTATCTCGAAGACCTCAAGAGCGAGGACACCCTGGCCGCAATCTGCTGGTCCGGTGATATCACCACGCTCAACGGGGAGGCCGGCGACAAGTGGCAGTTCGCCATCCCCGAAGCGGGAGGGCTGCTCTGGAACGACAACTTCGTGATCCCGATCGGATCGCCCAAGAAGTCTGCCTCCGAGGAACTCATCAACTACTACTACCAGCCGGAGGTCGCCGCCGAAGTCGCGGCCTGGGTGAACTACATCACCCCGGTGGTCGGGGCCAGGGAAGCGATGCAGGCCATCGACCCGTCACTCGCCGACAACCAGCTGATCTTCCCCGACGAGAAGACTCTGTCGAACACCAAGGTCTTCCGCACCCTCACCGGCGCCGAAGAGAGCAAGTTCGGGGCTGCGTTCCAGGCTGTCCTGCTGGGCTCCTGATGGGAACGGGAGCATTCGCGGAGTCCGGCGCAGATCTCGAACTCGTCGGCATCCAGAAGCGGTTCCCGGGGTTCACCGCCATCGAGGAGATGGACCTGGTCATTCCGGCCGGGTCGTTCTTCGCCCTCCTCGGGCCCTCCGGATGCGGGAAGACCACGACCCTCCGTCTCGTCGCGGGCCTCGAGGAGGCCACGGCGGGTCGCATCCTCATCGGCGGTAAGGATGTCACCGACACCAAGCCGTTCCAGCGCCCGGTGAACACGGTCTTCCAGAGCTATGCCCTTTTTCCGCACATGTCGATCATCGACAACGTGTCGTTCGGTCTCCGCCGTCGCAAGATCGCGGATGCCTCGACCAAGGCCCACGAGGCGCTGCACCTGGTCGAACTCGACCATCTGGCCGCACGTCGTCCCTCACAACTCTCCGGAGGCCAAC